>JAEEPZ010000013.1 GCA_016285055.1 Prevotella sp. | reverse complement strand
CGCCGTCTTGTGGCCGCTGCGGAGGTAACATATTCCCCCCCTTGCAAAGGGGGGGCAGGGGGGGATTGTTTCTGCGCAGATGAATCCCCCTCTAACTCCCCCTTTGCAAGGGGGAGAATGGGCTACCTCAAGCCTTTAACTATCGAATGTATTCAACAATCAACTCACATAAATAGTGACCTTTAACTATCGAATGTATTCAACAATCAACTCACATATATAGTGACCTTTAACTATCGAATGTATTCAACTATCAACTCACAGAAATAGTGACCTTTAACTATCGAATGTATTCAACTATCAACTCACATAAATAGTGACGTCATTATGTCTTTTCCAACCGCACAGGTCGAAAAAATGCGGACAAATCAAAACTGGCTGCGCAGCGTGTTCATGTAGGGTGTGAGCACCTTTGCGTGCCAGGCTCCCCAGCGGCTGATGGCGTTGTGGCAGTAGGTGACGACAAGGCGGCGGCGGGCACGTGAGAGGGCGACGTAGAACTTTCGGGCCTCCTCGCCGCCGATGGCCTCCTGCGTGGCGAAGACGCTGGGATATTTGCCGTCGACGGCATCGTAGACGATGACCGTGTCAAACTCCAGGCCTTTGGCCTTGTGGACGGTAGATACGAAGACACGCTCCTTCATGCTGCGCGAGCCGCAGAGGTCGGCCTCCTTCAGTGTGCACAGCTCGGCATAGTGGCGCTGCAGGAGCAGGGCCAAGGGGTGATGGACGGCCTCAGAGGTTGTGTCCACCAGGTCGGTCTCGATGTAGCGAATGGCGTAGTCGAGCTTGGGCAGCGGCGGGATGAGGTTGAGACGCAAAAAATAATGGTAGGCGCGGAGAATCTCGTGGCTGAGGGCGCTGAGCTGAGTATCGGCGGTAGGGTGGTAGAGGCTTTGGCGGGCTTCTTCATAGAGCGGGCTGTAGAGCCGGCGCAGTTGTGCCATCATTCGGCTGTGACGACGGAGGAACTCCATCTGCCGGCCCATGATGCTGCGGCTGCGCTCGTAACACTCCGTGGCAAGGCTCAGCGTTGCCATGATGTCGTCGTCGGCCAGGTGCGAGTTGTGACCTTCCAGATGGAGCTGCTCCAGCAGGTCGCGCAGTTTGTAGCTGGGCTGGCGCGGATGCAGCAGCCGGGCCAGCTTCAGCGTGTCGAAGTAGGAGGGCCATAGGGCATACACAGACAGGTGCGGCGCATAGCGGCGCATGTTGTGTTCCATGATCTGATAGTCGTAGGTGGTGTTGTGGCCCATGATGGCAGCATCTTTGGCGAAGTCACAGAAGCGCTGCAATGCTTCGGCAGGTGGCAGATGCGGATGGCGTCCATACTCCTCGACCAGCGGGTTGACCACGTCGCCCAGCATGGCCGGTATGGGGCGTGAGGTCTCAATGAAGAGATTCAGTGAGTCGGTAACTTGTCCTTTGCGTATGCGGATGGCGGCTATCTGCACCACGTCGTCGCTGAGCACGTCGAGGCCTGTGGTCTCTGTGTCGAAGATGACGATGTCCTGCTGCTCGTAGGTCTTGACATATTCGGCTATGTAGGTGGTGTTGTCGTATTGAAGCAGGTCGGCCGGCGTGATGGCCAGCTGCATCATGGTGCGCACTGCCTGACGGGCGGCACTGCATGAGGCATAGACCTGCAGGCCGTAGAGCAAGTGCGACCACGCGATGAAGTCGTGCTCCATGTGCATGACACCCAGATGGGCCAGCAGCAGGCGCACAGGGAGGGTGGAGAAGAAATCGGTGCCCGAAATCTTGAAGTGGGGCAGTTGTCCGAGGGCGCTGCTCACCTCGTCGGCGTCGCTGTTGAAAGCCACTACCACGGCTATGGTCTGCTGCGGCTCGTCGTCATAGATTTTTCTCACCAGCCTTGCCACCATGTTGGCTTCATCCACGTTGGTGGGTGCCTCCATCAGCATGACGTCGCCGTTTTGACGCGGGGTAGTGTTGGTTGTGGTGGGCAGCAGCGTCGGGTCGATGCCGAGCTGCCACTGAGCGTAGCGGTTGAAGATGTCAAGGAGGTACTGCGGCGAGCGGTAGTTCTGGTAGAAATTGTAGAAGTTGTTGCCGCAGCGCTGCCGTAACATGGTCAGCGTGTCGGTCTTTGCCCCCATAAAGGAGAAGATGGCCTGCTGGGCGTCGCCCAGATAGACGACGGTGGCATCGGGAGTGGTGAAGAGGTCAATAATGGCCATCTGCAGCGGGTTGAGGTCTTGCACCTCGTCTATCTGCAGCCAGCTGAAGTGGCGCGCTGATGAATGATTGGACAAAGCGTCATACGTGACGAGGAGCAGGTCTTCGAAGTCCAGCAGGTCGTTGCGCTCTTTGTACAGCTCATATTGGCGGGCGGCATAGAGCATCTCCATCAGCTGGCGGGAGTCTTGGCTCAGGTTGGTGGCCTCGGTGCGGTAGTGGTCGGACTGCGTGTAGAGCTGTATGGTGGAGGCTTGCGAGTAGGGGAGGAAGAAGTGTGCACAGAGCTCCTTCAGACTCGTTGGCTTCAGGGTGTCGCGGTGCACCATCAGCTCAGAGGGATATCCGTGGCAGCACTGGTACATGAGGTGCTGGAGGTTGATGATCTGGGAATAGCGCTGTCGGCTGCGGTTGTCGTCGAGCACGTGCAACTCATCCTCGCCCAGATAGTCGCTGATGATGCTGATGCTGGTGTCGGTGTCGATGACGGCGGTGTGTTCCGCCACCATGTTGTTGTCGAAAAGGTAGTGGAGGCAGAAGCGGTGCACATTGCCTATGAAGAGTTGAGAGTTTAGTGTTGAGAGTTTAGTGTTGAGAGATGAGAGTTGAGAGTTGAGAGATGAGAGCGGAGAGTTTAGTGTTGAGAGTTTAGTGTTGAGAGATGAGAGTTGAGAAATGTCTCTCAACTCTAAACACTCATCACTCAACAAGGAACCTAGCCGCTGCTCTATGCGTTCCTTCATGCTGCGTGCTGCGCGGTTGGTGAAGGTGAGGCAGGCCATGTTGTCAAAAGAGATGCCGTGCTGGCAGGCCCATACGATGCGCTCTGCCAGCACGGCTGTCTTTCCACAACCCGGAGGGGCCAGCACCAGATGATGGCCGCCTGTGGCCTCAATGACGCGCTGCTGCTCCGCGTTGAACTGCATAGAGGTGTGTGTCTATTTGATTTGTTTCAAGGCCAGCTTCACCACCTGCTCGACGGGCAGCGTGGGCTGCGCTTGCAGGATGGCCACCACCACCTTCTGCGTGGGAGCGGGCGAGAAGCCCAGCATGGTGAGCGCTGCCACGGCCTCGTCGCGCACCGCATTGTCGACAGGCGCCGTTATCGTGCCGCCTGCAGGAATCTCGTTGGTCAGGCCCAGGGCCACAATCTTGTCGCGCAGGTCAACGATGATGCGCTGCGCCGTCATCTTGCCGATGCCCTTGATGCTCTGTATCAGTTTGGCATTGCCCGTGCTGATGGCATTGCACAGCTCTGCCACATTCATCGACGACAGCATCATGCGGGCCGTGTTCGTTCCGACGCCCGAAACGGTGATGAGCTGCTCGAACATCTCGCGCTCGCGTTTCGAGGCAAAGCCGTAGAGCACGTAGGCATCTTCACGGATGGCCTCGTAGACAAACAGCTTGCACTCTTTCTTCCCCTGGATGGCGGTGTAGGTGTTCAGCGAAATGTTCAGCCCATAGCCCACACCGGCGGCTTCGACAGTGGCCAAAGCAGGCGTGAGGTCGGTCAACTCGCCGTGGATGTACTCTATCATGGCTTACTTGAACAGTTCGTCGAGGAAATCGTAGAAGGCGGGATCCTCACCGACGATGGTCTTGATGATATGGCCATCGGGGCCGACAACAACCTTGGTGGGGAATCCTTGGATTTTGTAATCGGCCAGCACGGTGGACGTTTCATCGCAATAGACATGCAGCCACGGCAGCTCGTATTCCTTCACGGCTGCCTTCCACTTCTCAGGCGTGTCGTTGCAGTCGATGCCCAGTATCTCGAACTTGCCGGCATACTTGGCGTAGTATTCCTTCATGGACGGGATGCCCCTGATGCACCATACGCACCACGAGCCCCAGAAGTCGAGGACGACATACTTGCCCTTCAGCGACGAGAGGCTGAGCGGACGGCCGTTGATGTCGTTCAGAGTGAAGTCGGGAGCCTGATCCGCCGATGCCTGCTGTGTGGCCTCAGTCGTGGCGTCGCTCTTCTCTGCTTTGTTGGTCTCTTTACTGCCACTTGCGTTGCATCCGCAAAGGGCGATGGCGGCGAGCATGAAGCTCAGAAATGCTTTCTTGATCATATTAGTTCGTTTTTGTAGATGATTCCTTCAATCTTCTACCTCCACCCTTCTGCTGCTCCATGCAGGCATGACCTCGCCAGCGTGGCTGAAGTCGATGAGCTGCACTTCGAAGATGATGACGCTGTAGCCTGGTATGGAGCCGCTGCTGTTGCCGTCTTCACCATAGCCCAATGCGCTGGGGATGTAGATGCGCCAGTGGTCGCCGCGGTGCATGTGCTGCAAGGCAGTGCTGAAGCCCTCTACGGTGTTCGACACCGAAAGCTTGGCAGTGGAGCTGGTGGTCGGCGTGAACTTCCCAAAGACGGTGCCGTCGAAGACATATCCCTCAGAGAAAGTGGCGCTGGGGATGAGCCGGCCCTGATAGATGACCCGCACAGAGTCGGTGTAGGCAGGACTCTCGCTTCCCATGCCGGTCTCCAGCTTCTTCACATAGATGTATTTGTCGATGTCGTGGCTGGTGGCCTCGCTCTGCGCATAGCTGAGGATGCGCTGCCACTGACTGGGGTGAGAGCTGAGCGAGTCGGCCAGCGAGGCAAAGAACGCCTCGTTGCGCTGCTGCCAGTTGTCCCATTCGCCTGCCTCGGTCTCCTCTTTGCTGCAGGACATAAAAAGACAACTCAAACAGCCAAGACAGCCTATGATGAAAAGCTGTCTTCGGTGTTTAAGTTGTCTCATGAATACAAAACTCATTGTCTATTCTGCCTGTATTACAGTTTCTTCAACAGCGAGGTGAGGCTCACCTTGTCCTCAATGATGCCGTTCAGGTCTTCTATGCGGACGCGCTCCTGTTCCATGGTGTCGCGGAAGCGGAGGGTGACGCAACCATCGTTCAGGGTGTCGTGGTCGACGGTGACGCAGTAGGGCGTGCCGATGGCATCCTGACGGCGATAGCGCTTGCCTATGCTGTCCTTCTCGTCATACTGGCAGGTGAAGTGATACTTCAAGTCGTCGATGATCTCGCGGGCCTTCTCGGGCAGACCGTCCTTCTTCACCAGCGGCAGCACGGCCAGCTTCACGGGTGCCAGGGCTGCGGGCAGCTTCAGCACAACGCGCGTCTCGCCATTCTCCAGTTTCTCCTCGTCGAAGGCGTGGCACATGATGCTGAGGAACATACGGTCGACACCGATGGAGGTCTCGATGACAAACGGCGTGTAGCTCTCGTTGGTCATCGGGTCGAAGTATTTGATGGACTTGCCGCTGTACTTCTCATGCTGGCTCAGGTCGAAGTTGGTGCGCGAGTGGATGCCTTCCACCTCCTTGAAGCCGAAGGGCATGTGGAACTCGATGTCGGTGGCGGCGTTGGCATAGTGAGCCAGCTTGTCGTGGTCGTGGAAACGGTAGTTCTCAGCGCCGAAGCCCAGGTTCTGGTGCCACTTCATGCGTGTCTCCTTCCACTTGGCAAACCACTCCAGCTCGGTGCCGGGCTTGACGAAGAACTGCATCTCCATCTGCTCGAACTCCCTCATGCGGAAGATGAACTGGCGGGCTACAATCTCATTGCGGAAGGCCTTGCCTATCTGTGCGATGCCGAAGGGAATCTTCATGCGGCCGGTCTTCTGCACGTTCAGGTAGTTGACAAAGATGCCCTGAGCCGTCTCGGGACGCAGGTAAATCTTCATCGAGCCGTCGGCGGTAGAGCCCATCTCCGTGGAGAACATCAGGTTGAACTGACGCACGTCGGTCCAGTTCTTCGTGCCGCTGATGGGGTCGACAATCTCCTCGTCGAGGATAATCTGCTTCAGCTCCTCCAGATCGGGGCCTTGCATGGCGGCAGCATAGCGGGTGTGCAGAGCGTCGCGCTTGGCCTTCGTCTCGGCAACGCGAGGCGAGGTCTCCAGGTATTTCGCTTCGTCGAAAGCATCGCCAAAACGCTTGCGGGCCTTCTCCACTTCTTTCTCAATCTTCTCGTCGTACTTGGCTATCTGATCCTCGATGAGCACATCGGCGCGATAGCGCTTCTTCGAGTCGCGGTTGTCGATGAGCGGGTCGTTGAACGCATCCACATGGCCGGAGGCCTTCCAGATGGTGGGGTGCATGAAGATGGCCGAGTCGATGCCCACAATGTTCTCGTGAAGCATGGTCATGGCCTTCCACCAGTATTGCTTGATATTGTTCTTCAGTTCAACACCCATCTGGCCGTAGTCATAGACAGCGCCCAGACCATCGTAGATTTCACTGCTGGGGAACACAAAGCCATATTCCTTGCAGTGCGAAACGATTCTCTTAAATACGTCTTCTTGTTGTGCCATAAGTTCTTTACGCGTACATTATATTATATATATACTACTTGTTCACTACCTTGCGGGTCTCAGAACCCACCTTGACGATGTAGGCACCGCGTGACAGGCTTGACAGGTCGTAGCTGCCGCTCTCGTTGGCGCTGAACACCTTCTCTCCTTTCATGTTATACACGGCGATGGTCTCGCCCTTAGCCACTGTGGCACGGAGCATACCGCCGCTGAACTGCATCTTTGACTGCATGGTGCTCACCGTGGCAATGCCCGACGGCGAAGCGGCAAAGAACATCTTCTCCAGGCCGGCCAAGGGCAGGCGCTGCTCGGAGCCGTCGGTCATCACAAGCACCATGTTGGTGGCATCGAAAGTAATCTTCTGAATCTTGCTCACGCTGAAGCTGCTCTCACTGCCTGAGCCGCTGATGGTCAGGTACTGATAGTCATCGGCCAGAGCCGTCATGCTGCCTGCTGCCACAAGCAGCGATGCGATAAGTGTGCGGATTGTCTTCATCATTCCTGTAAATTTGGTGCAAAGGTAGGCATTATTTTAGAAATTCGCGCTTCTTTCATGTTTTTTTTCCTTAAAATGTTGCAAGTAACAAAGAAAATACCTAATTTTGTAAGCGGAATAATCTATTTCAATTATGATAGACGTTAAAGAAACATTGAAGAAGAGCGAGGAGCGCATGGAGATGGCAGCCATGTTCTTGGAAGAGGAACTGAACCGCATCCGTGCCGGCCGTGCCAATGTGGCCATCCTCGACGGAGTGAGAGTGTCGAGCTACGGCTCGAAAGTGCCCCTGAACCAAGTGGCTACCGTCAACTGTCCTGACGCGCGCACCATTGCCATCAAGCCTTGGGACCGCAAGCAAATCAAAGACATTGAGAAGGCCATCATGGACAGCGACGTAGGCATCACGCCTGAGAACAACGGTGAGATGATTCGCCTCACCATTCCTCAGCCCACCGAGGAGCGCCGCCGCGACTTGGTGAAGCAGTGCAACAAGATTGCCGAGAAGGCCAAGGTGGAGGTGCGCAACGTGCGGGCCGACATCAAGGACAAGCTGAAGAAAGCCATCAAGGACGGCCTCTCAGAGGACAACGAGAAGGACGCCGAGCTGGAGCTGCAGAAGATTCACGACAAGTGGATTAAGAAGCTTGACCAGCTGATTGAGGCCAAGAACAAAGAGATTATGACAGTTTGAAAACGAATAAGAGGTGAGCACAAATCTGAAGTGTTCACCTCTTTTTGCATCAGGCACCTTTACTGCTTGATGTGAATATCGCGCTGCGGGAAAGGTATCTCCACGCCGTTGGCGTAGAGCGTGTCGTAGACCACTTTCAGGATGTCGCTGACGACGTAGACGCGCTTCACGGCATCGGCCCAGACGTAGAGCTTGAAGTCGACGCTCGACTCGCCCATCGCTGCCACCACGGTCTTCGCACGCTTCTTGCGGTCGGTCCACTGGTGGTGCATGTCGTTGACAGCCTCTTCCACCAACTGGCTCACCTGATGCAGATTGCTGCCGTAGGCCACACTGTAGCAGATGGTGGCGAGCACGTAGCCGTGATTGCGTGTCAGGTTCTTGTAGTTCTTGGTGAAGAGTTGGCTGTTCTGGAAGGTGATGACTTCACCGTAGAGCGTTTCCACGACGGTAGCGGTATAGCTGATGGACGTCACTTTGCCCATAGTGCCGTCTATCTCAATCCAGTCGCCCACCTTGACGCGGCCTGCCATGAGGGTGGCGCCATAGTAGATGTTCTCGATGATGTCTTTCGAAGCAAAGCCAACACCTGTTGACAGTCCGCCGCCTATGGCAAGCAGCCACGCCACGCTGATGTGCAGGATGCTGAGCGACATCATCAGCCAGACGCCCCATACCAGCACCTGGATGACGTTCCTGCCCATCACCTCGCGACTGGCGGCTGTAGTGGGGTCGCTGGTCTGGAAGTGAAGGCGCATCAGCGAGAGGATGGTGCTGGAGATGTAGCTGAAGAGGAACCACAGGCTGACCACCATCGACAGTTTGAGGATACTCACCTTCAGGTTCTCTAGGTCGATGAAGTTGTTGCGGAAAATCTGCCAGCAGAGGTCGCCGAGGTTGAATACGTCGGCAGCCCAATAGATGGACAGCATGACCGAGCCGACACCGATGACGGGCAGCACCACTTTATAGACGAGCAGATAGATCCACGACTGCGTGATGGGCTTCTCCAGGTATCGGTGACGAGCGCCGTAGAACTTGAGATAGCTGATGAGGCAAGTGATGGTGAGGATGCTCGTCAGCTGCATGATCCACCAAATGAGTATCTGCACGGCCAGCAGCGTATAGCCTATCCACGAGCAGACCAGCGAGAAGACAAAGATGGCCATCGAGATGTAGGTGTAGAACATGTCGGAGCGCGGAACGTTCTTGTTGTGCCGCCGTATGACCAGCCATTGCCAGAGGGTGCAGACGAGGAGGATGGCTGGGAAGGCCACGTTGACCAGCTCGTTGGGAATGAGGATGATGCGGAAGGCAATGACCAGAAATCCCACCACGACCAGCGGCGAGTAGATGTGGAAGGCACTGCGTATCTGGTCGCCGTTGACACGCAACAGCAAGGAGATGAGAATGACGCCCAAGAGCCAGGCATACTCTATGAGCAGACCGCTGGCCATGATGAAGAAGTTCTGCTGCAGGGTGGCACGCATGATGCCCAGAACGGCGGCGAAAGTGACGGTGGTGGTGGCCATGATGATGCAGGAGCGCTTCTTCAGGAACTCGGTGGTGTGGAATCGTTTCGGCATGAAGCGGAAGGCAATCATGTTGAGGACGATGGCCACGACGATGTAGAAGAAAATCATGGCAAAGAGACGTAGTATGACGGTGGAGTCCCAGTCAGACTGCTGCTTCGACGGACGGTACTTCTCTTCCAGCGACACCTTCACCTCCTCCCAGCGTTGACTGAAGTTCTTAAGGATGGAGATGTAGTTCTCGCCGCCGTTGCGGAAGATGCCCGTCTGTATGTCGTTGTAACGCCGGTTGGCATAGTCGTTGAGGTAGCGCAGACGCTGCAAGGTGTTATCATAGAGGGTGATGTAGTCGTTCACCTGTGTCCGCGTCTCAATGAGGGTGTTGCGGATGCTGGTGGACAGGGTGAGGCACACCGAGCGATTGGTTTTTGCCTTGTCGTCGAGCAGGGTAGTGCGTATGTGCCGCAGGCTGGTCACCAAGCTGTCGTACTTGGCTATCTCCACGTCGAGGGCCTCGATATAGGTCTTGAAAGGCAGTTGCTGGCGTTGGAACGAGAGATACTGCTCGGTGGCCTCGTGACAGGCGTAGGTGAGGTCGAACACGTAGTTGTTCTGCTGAGAGTAGAGCATCAGCGCGTTCTGGTTGCTGTGCTTGATGGTCTCGCGAAGCTGCTGGATGATGTCTTTCGTCTGCTGCTTGCGCTGCTCGGCCTGGCTGCTCAGCTCCTGATGCCGCTCCGTCAGTTCTGCACGCAGCACGTTCAGCGTCTGCTCTAGGTTCTGCTCCTTCAACACGGCTTGTGCCTCAACGAGTGAGAGAAGCAGTAGCAATATGGTGATAAGTCTTTTCATTTCAATGACTAAGCTATTTTACTCTAAACTGTAGCATCGACCATCCGTCTTCTCCTTTCTCGTCTTCTAAATGCAATCCTAACGAGCGTGCCTTTGCTATGAGCTGCGGTACGTCTTCCCTGTAGAAACCGCTCAGCAGCAGGGTGCCGCGATACTGTGGCAGGGCCTGGCGCATCAGCGGCATATCGGTCAGGAGAATGTTGCGATTGATGTTGGCCGCCACAACATCGAACTTGCGTTGCAGCTGCCTGATGACGGTGGCATTGCCAAAGACTGACGTGAACTGCTGTTCCACACCGTTCAACGCGGCGTTGTGGCGGGCGTTCTCCACGCTCCATTCGTCGATGTCGTAGCCCACGGCACACTCGGCGCCACATTTCAGTGCCACGATGCTTAGGATGCCGGTGCCGGTGCCGCAGTCGAGGATGGTCTTGCCTTCAAGTCCTAAGTCCATCAGTGCCTGGCACATCATGCGCGTGGTGGCATGGTTGCCTGTGCCGAAAGCCTGGCGTGCCTCTATCTGTATGGTAAGGGGCTGAGGGTTGAGTGTTGAGTGTTGAGAGTTGAGAGTTGAGAGTTGAGTGTTGAGGGTTGAGAGTTGAGAGTTGAGGGTTGAGGGTTGAGAGTTGAGGGTTGAGGGTTGAGAGACTGAGGGCTGAGGGGTGAGGGTTGAGGGCAAATGCCGCCCGTCATATATAATAAGATGTGTACCCACAAGGATGGGGTCGAAACCTTCCTGCTCCCACTGCTCGTTCCAGTCACGGTCGGGAGCCTCGCTGATGTGATAGTCCACACTGACGCCCATCTCCTCACCAAAGGGAAGCTGTTCCAAAGCGTTGTTGAGGGCGGTCTCGTCGAAGAGTTCACGCTGCACATAGCCCGTCAAACCATCGTCGGTGTCTTCAAAAGTCTCGAAACCAGCTTCGCCAGCCATCGCCGCTACTACATCCTTCACGTCCTGAAGCATGCCGTCGGGGGCGGAAAAATGGAATTGTACCTCGAAATATTTCATTGTTTTTGCTTTTTTCGCGTGCAAAGTTAAGAAAAATAGGGAAAATCCTACCATGTTTTAGGGTTTTTCCTTACCTTTGCATGAAAATTCGTGGTATTTTTGCATCGTGAATCAATGAACAAACAAGATAAAGCTATGAAAAAGAAGTTTTTACTTTCACTCATGCTGGGAGCATTTGCACTCTCAGGTGTAGCACAGGACGACATGTACTTCGTTCCTTCTAAGAAGAGCAACGCGCGTGTTCAGGATGTCCGTGTGGCTCCTTCCAACACTTATTATTCTGGCTCCATGCGCAGCGTCGATGAATACAATCGTCGTTGGGCCAGCAGCTATGAAATCCTGCCTACCGATACGGGCGATGTCGTCAGCTTCGCTCCCGTTGAGGGCGTCTATCCTGACAGCCTTGGCGACTTTGCTCTGACGCAGCGTATGACCCGCTTTGATGGCTATGAGCCTTCAACGGCCTATTGGGAGGGCTACGCTCAGGGACGCCGCGACTACATCGGCTGGCACTCGCCCTGGTATTACTCATCCTATTATCCTTGGTACGACTCCTGGTATTACGACCGTTGGTACTGGGATTCATGGTACTGGGATCCCTGGTATTACCGTCCTTGGGGATGGGGAGGCTACTATTCTTACTACTATCCCTATTATGGCTACGGCTGGGGATGGGGTGGCGGCGGCTACGTCGGTCGCTATTATCCCGGCACACAGAATCACGGTCGCATAGCAGGCGTCAGTCCCAGGACATTCTCCACTGGCCGCGGCTCAGGCTTCGGCGGCAGTCGCCGGGGAACGCTCGGCAGCACACGGGGAGGCAGCTATGGCAATACAGGCAGCGGCAGCTTCGGCGGCTCACGCGCAGGTAGCTTCGGCGGTTCGCGCAGTGGCGGCAGTTATGGCAACACAGGCAGCGGCACCTTTGGCGGGTCGCGCACTACGGGCAGCTTTGGCGGCAGTCGTACCACACGTCCCGTTTCAAGTGGCAGCTCCGGCTCAACCTATAGTGGCAGCATGCCTTCCTCGTCCAGCAGTTCCTCTTCGGGCAGCTTCGGCGGAAGCCGTTCCAGCGGCAGCAGCGGTGGCGGCAGCTTCGGCGGCAGTCGTTCCAGCGGAGGCGGTGGTGGCGGTGGCCGTTCCGGTGGCGGTGGCTTCGGCGGCAGTCGCAGGTAATCACCGGCCTTTCACAGATACTTGTTCTATGGGTACAACTTTAATAGATAGTTTTAGTATATGAAAAAGATATTTGCAATGGCTGCGTTTGCTATGGCCATCATGCCGGCAGCAGCACAGGAAACATACGAGAACGCGAAAATTTCTTGGAGCGACCTCAATGGTACGGCCCGCTATGTGGGCATGGGCGGAGCAATGGAGGCCTTGGGAGGCGACATCAGTACCATCGGCACCAATCCCGCCGGCATTGGCCTCTTCCGTAAGTCCTACGTTAGCTTGTCTGTCGGAGCTGTCAGCCAGGCAGATGCAGAGAACTTCGGAGGCGGAAAGACTACCAACATCAGTTTTGACCAGTTGGGCTTTGTTTATGCTGGCCGTAACAGTAGCTCCAGCTTCATCAACTTCGGCTTCAATTATCACAAAAGCCGTAACTTCAACTATATCCTTTCGGCAGCTGACGGTCTGTACAACGCATCGCAGAATAAGCAGACCTACCTCAAGGCCAAGGACGATTGGCTTTACGAGAATCCTTCGAATCCTGACTTCAACAGTCCCTACATTCAGTGCAACCAGCTGGACGCCGTCTATGCCGAAAACCTGCTCTATGATCCCACAGCGCAATATACGTGGGGCTATTATGAGGCCAACGGCTATACGATGGACCGCCGTCACTGGGGCTATGTGGCCGACTACGACTTCAACCTCAGCGGCAACGTCAACAATCGCGTTTACCTCGGCTTGACCGTAGGCATCCACGATGTGCACTATAATCACATGAGCGAGTACATCGAGAGCTTCGACCAGGGTACACCTATCATGGTGAAGGACGAGCGCAAGATTAAGGGTGCCGGTGCTGACATCAAGGCAGGCGTCATCTTCCGTCCCATCGAGTATTCACCCTTCCGCATCGGCCTCTCGGTCACTACGCCAACATGGTATGACCTCACTACCAGCAACAATACCTACCTCAGCGACGGGGCTGCTACCTACACTGGCGATGAATACGACTTCCGGCTCTACACTCCTTGGAAGTTCGGCCTTAGCATGGGCACCACCGTCGGCGACTTCCTCGCTCTTGGCGCAAGCTATGAGTACACCGACTACGGCTCATTGGACACCCGCTATAAAACGGATGACCACTACAGCTACTGGACCGACAGCTATACCACGCAGAGTGAGAGCGACGAGGAAATGAACCGCCATACTTCCGAGACGTTGAAAGGCGTGTCCACGCTGAAGCTTGGCGCAGAGTTCAAGGCTGCTCCTGAGGTGGCTGTGCGCTTCGGCTACAACTACGTGTCGCCTATGTACAAGAAGGACGGCTATAAGGACGGAACACTGCCCTGCGAAGGCTCCTACTACAGTTCTGCCACCGACTGGACCAACTGGGAGGCCACACATCGCATCACCTGTGGCGTAGGCATACAGATAGACAACGTCAATCTCTCGGCTGCCTATCAGTATTCTGCACAGAATGGCTGGTTCTCGCCCTTCAATAGCTATTCCTCATGGCGTGAGCCCTATGACGAGCTCTACGATCCCGCAGACGATTACGATGTCCACGCGGTGAAACTGTCCAATAAGCGCCATCAGGTCCTGCTGACGGCCACCATCAACCTTTAGGCCTCGGGCGAAGCGTTTCCACTATGCGAGCCAGCTGGTTGGGAATGCGTATCTGCTGCGGACATTTTGACAGACATTCTTCGCAGTCCTGACATTTCTTGGCCCATGTGGCCTCGTCGGGCAACGCTTTACGGAAGCCGTCGGCAAATCGCTGACGGCTTTCTTGATAGTTGTCAGCTGAGGGGTCGGGTAGGGGAAGGATATGCTCGGTGACGGCCTCGTTGTAGTAGGCAAAATTAGCTGGGATGTTGACACCGTAGGGACACGGCATGCAATACTGGCAAGTGGTGCAGGGAATGGTGGGGAAGCCCGACATCTGGTCGGCTATGGAGGCTAAGAGCCTGTTCTCCTCTTCCGTGCAGGGCTGGAGCGGCGAGAAGGTCTTGACGTTCTCATCCAGATGATCCATGCGGTTCATGCCACTCAGCGTGGTGAGGATGTTGGGATGTGAACCCACCCATCGGAAAGCCCAGCGTGCTGTGCTGTCATCAGGATGGACGGCGGTCAACTGGTCTTTCAGCTCCTGTGCCATGCGTCCGAAGGCACCACCGCGCAGAGGCTCCATCACTACGCATTGCACGCCGGCCTTCTGACATTTGCCGTAGAGATATTCGGCATCGGCATCAGTGCGGCGTCCACCGCGCATAGAGGCGTGGCGCCAGTCGAGGAAGTTCATCTGAATCTGGCAGAAGTCCCACTGATACTCCATCTGCCGGTCGAGCAGCCAGTCGAAGTCGCGCACGTCGCCGTGATAGCTGAAGCCCAAGTGGCGGATGCGGCCGGCCTCACGCTCCTTGAGCAGGAAGTCAAGGATGCCGTTGTCGAGAAAGCGACCCTTCAGCGAGTCCATGCCGCCACCGATGCTGTGCAGCAGGTAGTAGTCGATATGGTCTACACGAAGGCGTTCAAAGGATGTCTCATACATACGCTTAGATTCTTCGAAAGACCACAGGCGGCGGTTTTGGTTCGACATCTTTGTGGCCACGAAGAATTTTTCACGTGGATGGCGTGCCAAGGCATTGCCTGTCAACACCTCTGACTGTCCGCCCATGTACATGGGTGCCGTGTCAAAGTAGTTCACACCGTGCTCGATGGCATAGTCTACCAGCGTGTTGACCTCAGCCTGGTTGTTGGGCAAGCGCATCATGCCGAAGCCTAAAAGCGAAATCTGCTCGCCAGAGCCGCGCTGTGTGCGGTAGGTCATCTGGTCTGATGCAGATGACTTGTGGTTGGAGAGGTGCGTTGTCGGATTCGCCAAAGCGTTCCAAGGCTCAAGGGCCATCATGGCCACGGCTGATCCGGCACCGATACCTAACTGCCGCAGAAAGTGGCGGCGATCCATTTGTTGTCCGTTCTTATTCATGTTGGAGAATAAATATAGGTTACTAATATTCGCTTTCTTTTTTCTGAGTCCCGACGTGGAGAATGAGTCCGAGGAAGACGAAGGAGAGGGTTATGAGCAGCAGCCGGTTGGAGAATGTCATGCCGGAAAAATGGAGCGCTGCCATCAAGGTCACACCCAGGCACATGAATGTAAGACCTATATAGCGTCCTAACCCCCAGGTCCACATGGCGAGCGCCGCACTGGCCAGAATAGCAACCAGGAAGAAGAAAAGTCCTTCCATCAGGATGGGGCTGCCTTGCTGATAAAGCCAATAAGGAAGAGCCAGTGTTGCCGCAAGCAACACCGCAGCGCCAATGCACCAGCGTGGGGCTTTCCTTTTAAAAAAATGTTTCACACCGTTCAATACGGCTGCAAATTTAGTGAAAAGATTTGATAAATGGGCATGTAAGACCGTCTTAAATCGTAAAAAAAGTTAAGCGCAAAAAAATAATCATCGACAGGGTGCTTGTGATTTGTAATTTCTTAGTAATTTTGCACCCGCATTTTGCAAAACAACATTTATAAACACTAAAAAGAACGTATGAATCAGTACGAAACCGTTTTCATTTTAACTCCCGTTTTGTCTGACGATCAGACAAAGGAAACGGTCGCAAAGTTCAAGACGCTTCTCACCGACAATGGTGCAGAAATTGTGAACGAAGAGGCCTGGGGATTGAAAAAGCTGGCTTACCAGATTGAGAAGAAGACCTCTGGGTTCTACTTCCTGATGGAGTTCAAGGCCGAGCCTGAAGTTATTAAGACATTGGAGACCGCCTATCGTCGTGACGAGAAGGTGATTCGCTTCCAGACAGTGAAGCTCGACAAGTATGCTATCGAGTATGCTGAGAAGCGCCGTAAGAAGTATGCAACTAAAGTAGAGGAGGCTTAAACCATGGCAGAACAGTCAGAAATCCGTTATCTCACCGCTCCTTCCATTGACACGAAGCGGAAGAAGTATTGCCGTTTCAAGAAGCTCGGCATCAAGTACATCGACTACAAGGACCCCGAGTTCCTGAAGAAGTTCCTCAACGAGCAGGGCAAGATTCTGCCCCGTCGCATCACTGGCACTTCGCTGAAGTTCCAGCGCCGTGTGGCTCAGGCCGTGAAGCGTGCACGTCAGATTGCATTGCTGCCTTACGTAACCGACATGATGAAATAATAATGAAGGAGGACGCAAGACTATGGAATTGATATTGAAAGAAGATATTATCGGTCTGGGATACAAGAACGATATAGTGAATGTGAAGTCGGGCTATGGCCGTAACTACCTGATTCCTCAGGGTAAGGCTGTCATCGCCTCTGAGAGCGCCAAGAAGATCCTGGCCGAGAATCTGAAGCAGCAGGCTCACAAGCTCGCTGCACAGAAAGCTGCCGCCGAGGAGCGTGGCAATGCCCTGCGGGGTGTGGCTCTGACCATCGCCGCCAAGGTAAGTGCAACGGGTCAGCTCTATGGATCGGTGAACACTGCTACTGTGGCTGAAGAGCTGAAGAAGCTGGGTCACGACATTGACCGCAAGATTATCACCATGCGCGACATCAAGAAGGTGGGTGATTATGTGGCTCTGGTGCACTTCCACAAGGAGGTGACCGTCGAGATTCCCGTCACCGTTATTGCCGAGGGCGAGCCTGAGGTGGCTCCCGTCGCTGAGAAGGAAGCTCCCGCCGTTGAGGAGGCTCCTGCTGTTGAAGAGGCTGCCCCCGCTGAGGAGGAGGCTCCCGCTGCTGAGTAACAACGCTGTAAAGCAACATCATTTGATATTACAACGCTCGTCCCGGCCTCTGCCTTGCAGGTGGCCGGGATTTATTTAACAAACAGGTAAGTGAAATAGAAAACCTTGAAAACATGAAAGCAGCACTCTTCGATCTTGACGGCGTGGTGTTCGATACTGAGCCCCAGTATTCAGTGTTCTGGGGTGAGCAGTGCAGGCTTTACCATCCCGAGCATCCTGGTTTAGAAAACGAGATCAAAGGCTCCACGCTGGAACAGATCTTCGAGAGGGGATGGAGCGGGGCACTGGAGCCTGAACGCGAGAAGGTGGTGGAACGCCTGAATGCCTTCGAAGCACAGATGAGCCTCGACTATGTGGCAGGCTTCGAGACGTATGTCTCTAATTTGCGCCGTAAAGGTGTGAAGACGGCCGTGGTGACGAGCAGTAACCTGAAGAAGATGGAGAACGTCTATCTGAAGCATCCCGAGTTCAAGGGCTACTTCGATGCCATTCTCACCAGCGAGGACTTTGCCGAGAGCAAACCGTCGCCCGACTGCTATCTGCGCGCTGCCAAGCGGCTGAATGTCAGTCCTAAGGAGTGCGTGGTGTTCGAGGACAGCATCAATGGCCTGCGCTCAGGCTGCGCTGCTGGCATGAGGGTTGTGGGGCTGCTCACCACCAATCCTATAGAGAAGGTGCGTGAGTTAAGCGACATTCAGATTCCCGATTACTTGCCCTTCATCTAAGCCCGTTTTATTCACGGAATGGCATCCATCGAGAAAAGCAAAGGTTAAAAGTGTATATAAACATTATTTTTATTTATTCTAACTATTCCAATAAAAAATGGCAGGATATTTAGTCAGCGACGAGCGCAAGGTGACGACGCGCCGCTTCATTGAGATGAAACAGAAAGGGGAGAAGATCAGTATGCTTACTTCCTATGATTATACTACGGCAGGCATTGTCGACCGTGCAGGCATCGACGGCATCCTCATCGGCGACTCCGCCTCTAACGTGATGGTGGGCAACAGCACGACACTGCCCATGACCGTCGACCAGATGATTTATCATGCTCGTTCCGTGGTGAACGGTGTGAAACGTGCGCTTGTGGTGTGCGACATGCCTTTCGGCAGCTATCAGACGGGCGTGCACGATGGTGTGGTGAACGCTATCCGAATCATGAAGGAGAGTGGTTGCGACGCCGTAAAGATGGAGGGCGGCGTGGAGATACTCGACACGGTGAAAGCCATTCTTGATGCCGGCATTCCCGTCATGGCGCACTTGGGCCTGACTCCACAGAGCATCAACAAGTTTGGTGGCTATGCTGTACGTGCCAAAGAAGAGAAGGAGGCTGCCAAGCTGCTCTCCGACGCGAAGACACTGTCGGAGGCCGGCTGCTTTGCCGTGACATTAGAGAAAGTACCTGCCGCTCTGGCAGCACAGGTGACACGCGAAATTAGTGTGCCCACCATAGGCATCGGAGCTGGTCCGCAGTGTGACGGCCAGATTCTCGTCGTGGCCGACATGCTGGGCCTCACGCAGGGCTTCTCGCCTCGTTTCTTGCGCCGCTATGCCGATTTGGGCACAGTGATGACCGACGCCATCGGCCAGTATGTGACAGATGTGAAGGATGGCAGTTTCCCCAACGAACAGGAAAGCTATTGAGGAGTTGAGAGTTAAGAGTTGAGAGTTAAGAGTTTAGAGTTGAGAGTTGAGAGTTGAGTGTTAAGAGTTGAGTGTTGAGTGTTGAGTGTTGAGAGTTAAGAGTTAAGAGTTAAGGGTTGAGAGTTGAGAGTTAAGAGTTTAGAGTTGTCGCTATGCGATTAAGTATTAAGCATTATCAGAATGGAAAAAGTTGGACGATATGAGTTTATGGCGGAGCCGTTCCACTGCGACTTCAGTGGACGGCTGTTCATGGGGCATCTGGGCAACCACCTGCTCAACGCAGCCGATTTCCACAGCTCTGCCCGTGGCTTTGGCATGAAGTACCTGATGGGCATCCAGCGCTCGTGGGTGCTCTCGCGACTGGCCATCGAGATGGACGAGATGCCTGAGCAATACACGCACTTCACAGTAGAGACCTGGGTGGAGAACGCCATGCGCTACTTCACCAGCCGCAATTTCCGCATTATAGGAGAGGACACAGAGGATAAAGAGGATACAGAGGATTTGGAGTCCTCTTCGTCCTCTCCATCCTCTGCATCCTCTTCATCCTCTCCAAAAGTCTATGGCTACGGCCGCAGCATCTGGGCTATGATTGACACCGTGACGCGCCAGCCAACTGATATTTTCTCCATCGACAATGGCGCCATCAACGACTGGATTGTTGCTGACAAGGAGTGTCCCATCGCCAAGGGCGGACGGGTGAGAATGGGCAGTGAGGCTGAGTTGGTGCACACCATCGACACCTATTATAATGATGTGGACATCAACGGCCATATCAACTCAGTGAAGTACATCGAGCATGTCCTCGACCTCTGGCCCATCGATTGGTATCGTGAGCACTGGCTGAAGCGTTTCGAGATAGCCTATGTCGCTGAGGCGCATGGCGGCGACCAGCTGTCGTTCTACCGTGAGCCGGCTGCCGATGGCTCCTTCAATGTACGCATCGTAAAAACGGGCGACATAGAGGTCGCCCGTGCTGCTGTAACGTTTATGAGTCGAGGTTAGAGTTCGCTCTCTTTCATCCTCTCGGCATTCTCGGCGACGGTCAAGGCATCAATCATAGGCTGGATGTCGCCGCCGAGAAAGCCCTGAAGGTCGTGAGTGGTGTAGCCGATGCGGTGGTCGGTGACACGACCCTGCGGGAAGTTGTAGGTACGTATCTTGGCCGAGCGGTCGCCGGTGCTGACGAGGGTCTTGCGGCGTGAGGCGATGTCGTCCACATATTTCTGGTGCTCCTTGTCGTAGATGAAGGTGTAGAGACGGCTCAATGCCCGTTCCTTGTTCTTCGGCTGGTCGCGGGTCTCTGTGCACTCAATGAGTATCTCTTCTGTCTCACCTGTGTTGGGGTTCTTCCACATATAGCGCAGGCGTACACCCGATTCCACCTTGTTCACGTTTTGGCCTCCGGCACCGCTGGAGCGGAAAGTGTCCCACTTGATTTCACCTTCATTGATGTGCACCTCGAATTTATCGGCCTCGGGCAGCACAGCGACGGTGGCAGCCGAGGTGTGCATGCGTCCCTGCGTCTCGGTGGCCGGCACACGCTGCACGCGGTGAACGCCACTCTCGTATTTCAGGGTGCCATAGACATCGGCCCCGCTGACGGCGAAGTCTATCTCTTTGTAGCCGCCAACAGCGCCCTCGCTGACATCGGTAACGCTTAATTGCCAGCCCTTTGAGTCACAGAAACTCTTGTACATCTTGAACAGGTCGCCGGCAAAGAGACAGGCTTCGTCGCCGCCCGTTCCGGCACGTATCTCCATCTGCACGTTCTTCGCGTCCTCGGGGTCTTTGGGTATGAGGGCTATCTTGATCTCCTCCTCCAGTTTGGGCTGCAGCTCCTCGTTCATGGCCAGCTCTTCGCGTGCCATCTCCTTCATCTCGGGGTCATCCTCGTTGGCCAGGATATCCTTCGCCTCCTTGATGCCGTTCAGACAGGCAACATACCTTTTGCGGGCGTCCATGATGTCGGAGAGATCCTTGTATTCCTTTGTCAGTTTGACAAAGCGCTGCTGGTCACCGATGACATTGGGGTCGGTGATGAGGGTAGAAACCTCCTCGAAGCGGGCTTCCAGACCGTCGAGTTTCTCCAAGATACTGTTTGTTGTCTCTGCCATGCTACCTGTTTACTTGTTCTTCACTATCTGTGCTGTGAAGGTGGCCTCGCTGACGACATGGTCGCCCACGAAGACATAGCCGTGCATGGAGGCAATGCCGTGACGCAGCGGTCCGAGCAGCTCTACCTTGAAGATGAGCGTGTCGCCGGGCACTACCTTCTGACGGAACTTCACACCGTCAATCTTCAGGAAATAGGTGCTCCAGCGCTCCGGCTCCTCTACGCTGTTCAGCACCAAGAGTCCGCCCACTTGTGCCATGGCCTCTATCTGCAGTACGCCGGGCATGACAGGCTCTTGCGGGAAATGTCCCTGGAAGAACGGCTCGTTGGCTGTGACGTTCTTGACGCCAACGATGACGGTGGGACCTGTCTCGATGACCTTGTCGACGAGCTGCATGGGATAGCGGTGGGGCAGAAGCTCGCGGATACGGTTGACATCCATCACGGGTGTGTCGTTGGGATCGTAGAAGGGAGCCTGTATCTCGTGCTTACGTATCTCCTTGCGCATCTCGCGTGCAAACTTGTTGTTGATGGTGTGACCCGGACGGGTGGCCACGATGCGTCCCTTGATAGGACGGCCGATGAGTGCCATGTCGCCGATGACATCGAGCAACTTGTGGCGCGTGCACTCGTTCTCCCACACCAGCGGCTTGTGCTGCACATAGCCTAGGTCGGCGGCATTGCGGTGCTCTACATGCAGCATGTCGGCCAGCATGTCAAGGCGCTCCTGTGTGGTCTGACGCTCGTAGATGACGATGGCGTTGTCCAGATCGCCGCCCTTGATGAGATTGGCCTGCAGCAGCGGTTCCAAATCGCGCACGAAGACGAAGGTACGTGCAGGAGCAATCTCTTCGGCATATTTGTGGATGTCGTCGAGTGTGGCAAACTGCGAATTGATAAACTTCGACTCGAAACTGCACATCGTGGTGAGCGAGAACTCGTCGTCAGGCAGGATGGTGATGCACGAGCCGTTCTCCTCGTCCTTCACTTCTATCTTTTTGCGGATGACATAGTAGTCCTTGGGGGCGTTCTGCTCCTCGATGCCCACCTCCAGAATCTTCTGCACAAACTGGCTGGCAGAACCGTCGAGGATGGGAAACTCCGGGCCGCTGACTTGTATGAGACAGTTGTCAATGCCTAAAGCGTAAAGAGCGCTGAGACCGTGTTCCACGGTGCTGATGCGAACGTCGCCTTTGCCTAAGACGGTGCCACGCTGCGTGTCTACCACATTCTCAGCTATGGCATCGATGGTAGGCATTCCTTCGAGGTCGATGCGCTGTATTTTGTAACCGTGATTCTCGGGAGCAGGATTGAAAGTGACGGTGAGACTCAATCCTGTATGAAGGCCTTTTCCGCAAAGAGAGAAGCTGCCTTTCAGGGTTTTCTGTTTCATATTGATTTGTGGTTTGAGAATTAGATTTGAGATTTCTTCTCAAGTTCGCTGCAAAGGTAGCGAAAAGTTAGGAGTTAGGAGTGCGGAGAATGGAGTTAAAGGCCAACTCTTAACTTTTTTTAAGCAATGTCGCAAAAAAACTTTTAACTTTCAACATTCTACTTTCAACTTTTTCGTATCTTTGCATCCCAAATGTACCTGAAACAATGAACAAGAGCGATTGCATCGTTATCATCCCTACTTATAACGAGAAGGAGAACATTGAGAAAATCATCCGGGTCGTCTTCGGGCTGGAGAAATACTTTCATATTCTGATTATTGATGATGGCTCGCCCGATGGTACTGCGCAGATAGTGAAGAGGCTGATGGCCGATGAGTTTGCCGACCGTCTGTTCCTCGTAGAGCGCAGTGGCAAGCTGGGCTTGGGCACTGCCTATATAGCCGGTTTTAAGTGGGCGCTGGACCGTGACTACGACTATATCTTCGAGATGGATGCTGACTTCAGCCATGACCCTTATGACCTGCCGCGCCTTTACGCCGCCTGCCATGATGAGGGCAACGACTTAGCGGTGGGCTCACGCTATGTCAGCGGCGTCAACGTGGTGAACTGGCCCATGGGTCGTGTGCTGATGAGTTACTTCGCTTCCAAGTATGTGCGCCTGATTACTGGCATCAAGGTGCACGACACTACGGCAGGCTTCGTCTGCTATAAGCGGCGCGTGCTGAAGACGATAGAGTTAGACAAGATACGCTTCAAGGGCTATGCCTTCCAGATAGAGATGAAGTACACTGCCTACAAGATTGGCTTCAAGCTGAAGGAAGTGCCCGTCATCTTTGTCAACCGACGTGAGGGAACAAGCAAGATGTCAGGCGGCATCTTCTCCGAAGCGTTCTTTGGAGTGATGCGCCTTCGTTGGGACGGCTGGTGGCGGAAGTATCCAACTATTGTTGAGAGTTGAGAGTTGAGTGTTGAGAGTTGAGTGTTGAGAGTTGAGAGTTGAGAGTTGAGTGTTGAGAGTTGAGAGTTGAGAGTTGAGAGTTGAGTGTTGAGAGTTGAGTGTTGAGAGTTGAGTGTTGAGAGTTGAGTGTTGAGAGTTGAGTGTTGAGAGTTGAGTGTTGAGAGTTAAAAGTTAAGAGATATAATTAAGAGTTAATGCTATGCGTATATCATTTTTGTTTATTCTTTGTGCTTTGTTCAGTAGTGCAATGGCACAGAACGAGCCTACAGCAACTACTAATCCGAAGTATGCCCGTGGAGCCACAATGGCTTTCGGCAGGATGACCGCCAAGAGCAACGGATCCACTGTCACGCAGCGGGGATTCTGTTATGCCACACATGTCAATCCCACCATTGATGACAACACCACGACAAAGACCATGACGGCTGGCAATGGCACCGTCTACGTTCTGGAAAACTTGGAACCCGCTACATTTTATTATATGCGCGCGTACGCGAAGGCGCAGAACGGCACGGTGGGCTATGGCAACGTCATCAAGTTCTGTACGCTGCCAAAGGGAGAGGTCACCTATTGGTACAATAACGGCGGCGATGCTGCTACCAATACCCGTATCAACAATGCTGCCACGCAGGCCTGTCAGATATTCAGCGACCTCACCAGCATCAAGAAGAAATTTGACATAGGCTATAGCCCCGGCACTCCTACGGCCGACTGCGCCTACAAGGACCAGCCGTGGATCAACATGGGTGCCAACAGCAGCTACCAGCGCACAGGCACGCTGATGCACGAGATGCAGCATGGACTGGGCGTCATCAATTACAGCACGCAGTGGGCAGGCAGCATCCTGCGCGAGGGCAATGGCACGGGCCATTGGCTGGGCGACCGCGTATCGGCGTTCCTCGACTTCTGGGACAACACCACAGGCTCGCGTCTCAATGGCGATACACAGCACATGTGGCCATACGGCGTCAACGGCGCACACGAGGACGACGGCCAGCTGAAGACCTACTACGCCAATGCCATGATAGGACAGGCCTTGGGCGAGGACGGCCTCGAGCACCGTTCCAACACCTTCGCAGAGCCATATTATTCCTTCGACCAAGAGGATGACGTGAAATACTATCTGAAGAGTGAGAATGTCGAGCGCGGACTCTACTCTGCTTATCTCATTCCCACCGCTACGGGCGTGTTGAAATGGCGCGACATGACAGCAGAAGAAGCTGCGCAGAACGACAGTGCTGCCTGGTATATTACCTTTACACCCAACAACCAGTATTATCAACTGCGCAATGCCTCTACGGGGCAGTATATGACCTACTCTGGCGGCTTCAAGACCTTGACACGCACCACGCTGACAGCCGGTGACAATTTCCACTTGATGAAGGGCCGGGTCGATGTGGGCAGTGGCGAGCATGCACAGCGTGGCTACTGGCTCATCCATCCTACGGGCAACCTGTCGCCCAACTGCATGATAGCCAATGCCAACGGCGCGGTAGGCTCTCAGGCTTTCGACCTTAGCAACACGGCTACGCAGCAGCGCTGGCTCATCCTCACTGCCGAAGAGATGCAGACATTCGAAAGTGGGGCCGTGGCACAACTGAAAAGCGAGACCATGAGCACCCTTGTGCCTATCAAGGCCTTTGCCGATGTGCCTCATACATGCTCGCCGGCCGATGCCGACCAGGCCTTTGCCGATGCCATCAGCAGCATCGAGGAGCGATTGGAGAAAGCCACAGCCGTCACAGAGCTGACGCCACTGGCCGCCGAGGCGTGGCAGGCTGCGCTCCTCTTCCTCAATGCCGCCACACCCACAGATACCGAGAAACCCTTCGACCTGACGTTCCTGATGGTCAATCCCGGTATGGACAATGCCACAGGCTGGACGCCGGCTCCTACGGTCAACTATTCCTGCGGCGAGTTCTACGAGAAGACATTCAACATGAAGCAGACGCTCAAGGACCTGCCCATTGGCACCTTCCGGCTGATGATGCAGGGATTCCAGCGTCCTGGCACCACCGCCGACTCCTACAATGCCTGGGCTGCGGGAAACAATAAGGTCAACGCGATGCTCTATGCCGGTAGCAAGTCTACTAAGATAGCTCACATTGCCGAGAGCGCACAGCCCACCAGACTGCATACCGACGACAAACAGGTGGGGGGCAAATACTATGTGCCCAACACCATGCTGTCTTCCAGCAAGTATTTTGCCAAGGGACTCTACGACAACAGCGTCTTCGTCACCACTACCAGCAACACGCTGACCGTGGGGCTTCGCTCGTCGTCAATGCCCACGTCCTACTGGTGCATCTTCGATAACTTCCGCCTGCATTTCTTCGGCAGTCTTACTGAGGAGCAGATTCATACAGGCATCAGCGACAGCCAGTGCCATCCCGCTACTGACTATCGCTACTACGATCTGCAGGGACGCCGTGTCCTGCAGCCCGCCAAGGGCCTCTACATTGTGAATGGCAAGAAGAGAGTCATCCGCGAATAGATTATTCATCTTTCGCAAGTTTTGTCTTTAACTCCCTTAATTCCCTTAACTCCTTTAACTCCCTTAACTCCTTTAACTCCTTTAACTCCCTTAACTCCCTTAACTCCTTTAACTCCTTTAACATAAAGAACAGGTGACTGCGCTGAAAATTATCTTCTGGGTGTGTCTCGCACTGGTGGCCTACACATATGTGGGCTATGGTCTGGTGCTGTGGCTGCTGCTCAGGATGAAACGCCTGTTTGTGAAGAAGGAGCAGCCTCAAGAGCTTCCTGCCGACGATGAGCTGCCCACGGTAACGCTGATGATCTGCGCCTACAATGAGCGTGACATCATAGAGGAGAAGATGCAGAACATCCGCCAGCTGCGCTATCCGCGTGAGCGCCTCTGCATTATGTGGGTCACCGATGGCAGCAGCGACGACAGCAACGACCTGCTGCAAAACTATCCTGAGGTGACACTCGTCTTCAGTCCCGAGCGCCGTGGCAAGGCTGCCGCTATGCAGCACGGCCTACGCGAGAATAAGAGTGAGATAGTGGTCTTCACCGATGCCAATACCATGCTCAATGCCGATGCCATCGTCGAGATTGTTCGCCAGATGATGCGCCCCAATGTCAGTTGCGTCTCTGGCGAGAAGCGTGTGGCTGCCCGGCAGGAAGGACATGCCGCCGCCGAAGGAGAGGGACTTTATTGGAAATACGAGAGCACCCTGAAGCGATGGGACAGCGAGCTCTATTCTGCCATGGGGGCAGCGGGCGAACTCTTTGCCATACGCATGGAGCACTATCGCGAGGCACCGTCAAATGCCTTGCTCGACGACTTTATGCTCTCCATGCTGATTCTCAAGGATGGCCATCGCATTGCCTACACCAGTGATGCCTACGCCAGTGAATTCGGTTCGGCTGACATGCAGGAAGAGTCGAAACGCAAGCGGCGTATTGCCGCTGGAGGCCTGCAGAGCATCTGGTGGCTGCGCTCGCTCATGAATCCCTTCCGCCATCCCAAAGTCTGCTTCCAGTTCATTTCACATCGGGTGCTGCGCTGGAGCATCACCCCGCTGGCGCTCATGGCACTCATACCGCTCAATGTGGCGCTGGTGATGATGAAGGCCGGCACTGTCTACACCGTCATCCTCATTCTTCAGCTACTCTTCTATGTCGCTGCCTTTGCCGGCTATGTGTTGGTCGCCAAAGGCAAGAAGAGCAAGGTGCTCTATGTGCCATACTATTTCCTGTTCATGAACATGAATGTCTTCCTCGGTGTCCGCTATTTGATGACACACAGCACCAACGGCACCTGGGAGAAAGCACGTCGCGGGTAAGGACTGTGTCCTGTTGTCCCTTGGGAGTGCCTGACCCGCGGCTGGGACGTTGCCCGGGCGGAGTCCCTGCGGCGGGTAAGGCACTAGCCTAACGGAGTCCCGGCGGCGGGCAAGGCGCTAGCCTAACGGAGTACTCTGCGGCGGGCAAGGCGCCAGCCATCCCCTCCCTTCAAGGGGAGGGGTTAGGGGTGGGGTCTGTAATATCAGTAATATTTTCTGTCTGCCTGAGTATGTCCTCTACTATCCACTGCGGATTGCAATACACCTGCTCGTTTCTGTATCTTACCACCCGGATTCCCTGCTTGGCCAGGAAAGCCGTACGTTCCTCGTCATAGTCATATTTGTGTTCGTGTGACGACCCATCAAGCTCTATGCATAGTTTCAGTTCGGGACAGTAGAAGTCCAGTATGTATGGCCCGATACCTTGTTGCCGGCGAAACTTGTAGCCGCCACACTGTCGTCCTTTCAGTACCTGCCACATTATGCATTCTGCCCGTGTCGAATGATTACGCAGATACTTGCGTTGTTCGCGCTTGCCCTTGTGGTTTGCTTCTGTTCAATTGTAGTGCATCGTTTTTGCTTATTGATTCTGATTACTGGCCCCACCGCTGCCACTTTCTTCGCTGATAGAGTATTACTGATATTACAGACCCCACCCCTAACCCCTCCCCTTGAAGGGAGGGGATGGCTGGCGCCTTGCCCGCCGCAGAGTGCTCAGCGACAGGGACCCCGTGAGGCTTTAGTGGCTGTCCTGGCTGTTGCGGGTGATGAAGCTTAGCCGGGCCCAGGCGTACACTCCTACGAGAACGACGAGGAGTGTCTGCACGGTGTGGACGATGAGGACAAAGTAGAGGGCCTGCTCATCCTGCACACCGTAGAGGATGAGCATGGTCTTCACGGCAAAGTGCCATGGGCCGGCACCATTGGGCGTGGGCACGATGACGGCGATGCTGCCCACCACGAAGGTGACCAGAGCGCACGACAGACCGAGACCCTGTGTGAAGTCGAAACAGAAAAACGTGAGATAGTAGTGCAGAAAATAGCACAGCCAGATGCCGACGGTCATCAGCAGGAAAAGGGGAAGGTTGCGCACACTGCGCAGTGAGGTGATGCCTTCCCAGATGCCGCTCAGCGTGGTTTTCACCTTGTTATAGATAGAGAGGTGGCGCAGCAACACCCACAGCAGGATGCCCACGGCAAGGAGGCAGATGGCTGTGACAAACCATCCTGCCCAGGTGAAGCCGCTGAGGATGCCCGTGAAGTTGGTGCCTGTCTGTCGGAAGAAAGTGCCGAAGGTGCTCATCTCCACTATGAGCGTCACTCCCACAATGAGCAGCATCAGCAGCATGTCGACCATGCGCTCGGTGACTACCGTGCCCAGAGCCTTTGTGAACGAGAAGCCTTCCCAGCGTTTCAACACACCGCACCGCGTGAACTCACCGATGCGGGGGATGACCAGCGAGGCGGCATAGCTGAGGAAGATGCTGTTGACGACCACACTCTTGCGAGGCTCCTGCCCCAGCGGCTCTAAGGTCTGCCGCCAGCGCCAGCCGCGCAAAGCCATAGCCATGATGCCGAAGGGAAACGACAGCAGCATCCACGTCCAGTCCATCTCGTGCAGCACCACCTGGCGCACACGCTCGAAGTCAAAGCCGCGGTACATCCAGTAGAGGATGGCTCCGCCCAGCAACAGGGGCAGCACCATCTTCACTGCGTTGCTCAAGGTGCCTTTGTTGTTCATCTCATGGATTGTTCTTGAAGGTTACAATGACATGGCCGTCATATACTTCCTGACGATATGACTTGGCTGAAGAGGGTAGGTGAGGGGCACGGGTGCCTCCCTGCACGGTGAGGGCGGTGTTGGTCTCTACGCGTATCTCGTCCCACAGGTTTTGTGCCAGGAAGGAGTCGAGTGTCTTGCGTCCTCCCTCGACAATGAGCGACTGGATGTGGTGGTGATACAGGCTCTCCAGGTTCAACGGATGCTGGTGGTCGATGACGAGTCGCTTCGGCGACGGCCCCGACCAGTGGCGCACGGTGAGCAGTGGATGCTCACGCTCGTCAGTCACTCGGCCCACGAGGATGGCATCCTCTTCGGCACGCAGCTTATGGTTGAGCATCTGGGTGAACGGCGACGAGATGCTGACGGCATGGCCGCGGTCGTCGATGAAGCCGTTGGCCGTCTGTGCCCATTTTAATATAATGTACGGGCGATGCAGCCGGTGGAAGGTGAAGAAACGGCGATTCAACTCGCGGCACGCTTCTTCCAGCACGCCCACCGTGACGTCGATGCCGGCCTCCTGCAGCTTGCGGATGCCACGGCCCTGCACCTCGGCAAACTCGTCGATGCAGCCCACGACGACACGCTTCACTCCTTTCTCGATGATCAGGTCGGCACATGGCGGCGTCTTGCCGTAGTGCGAGCACGGCTCCAGCGACACATAGAGCGTGGCCTCTTTCAGCAGCGGCTCGTCTTCGGCCTTCACGCTGGCGAAAGCATTCACCTCGGCGTGGCCCTCACCGCAACGGGCATGGTAGCCCTCGCCGATGATGCTGGCGGTGAGGGTGGGGGAGGGCAGAGACCCGGGAACCGGAGCAGTGAGAACTGCGCCCACCATCGGGTTGGGCTTGGCGTTCTGCCGTCCGCAACGGGCCAGCTGCAGGCAGCGGTGCATATATATTTCGTCGGTGTTCATCAGTTCTGGAAGTTAAAGTGGAAGTTAAAGTGGAAGTTAAAGTGGGAGTTCGCTTCGCTGCCTGACGGCTTCGAAGAGCAGGATGGCAGCCGAGACGGAGACGTTGAGCGAGTCGAGGCGTCCGAGCATAGGTATGCGGATATGTGCGTCGGCTGCCTCGCGCCACTGCTGCGTCAGCCCTGTCGACTCCGTCCCCATGACGAGGGCGGTGGGCTGTCGCATGTCGGTGTCGTAATAGAGGTGTGAGTCCTGCAGCTGTGCCGTGAGGATGCGGATGCCGTGCTCCTTGAGGAAGGCGATGCACTCCTCGCTGCTGCACGCCACGGTGGGCACGGTGAAGACCGCACCGATGGAAGCACGTATCAGGTTGGGGTTGTAGAGGTCGGTCAGCGGGTCACACACAATGACGGCGTCGGCCTTTGCCGCATCGGCCGAGCGGAGCACAGCGCCCAGGTTGCCGGGCTTCTCCACACCCTCCAGCACCATGATGAGTGGTGAGTGATGAGAGTTGAGAGTTGAGTGATGAGAGTTGAGAGTTGAGTGATGAGAGTTGAGAGTTGAGTGTTGAGTGTTGAGAGAATCCAATGTCATCTTTCGCTCCTTCACTATGGCGATGACGCCCTCGGTGCTGCCTCGGTATGCCACGCGCTCATATAGCTGTGGGGGGATGGTGAGTAAATTTTGTCCGAAGGCTTCGGACTGTTCGTCCGAAGGCTTCGGACTGTTCGTCCGAAGGCTTCGGACAAAAATAACGTCAGTGAGTTTCCTCAAGTCGTCGCCCATCAGCTCCTCGCACACAAACAGGCTCTCCACTTCATAGCCCCCTTCGATGCAGTGCTGCAGCTCGCGCACGCCCTCCACTACGAAGAGGCCCTCGCGGCGCCGCTCCTGAGATTTCTGCTGCAACAGCAGCAAGTGCTTGATTCTCGGATTCTGTGCGCTTGTAATTTCCATGATGAAATAAGTGCTTTTATAGCGTGCAAATATACGAAGAATACCCGAATTAGCGCCCTTTTCTTCTAAATAAAGTTATTTTTTCTGCCAAAATTGCAGGTATTTGGAAATAAATGTGTAATTTTGTCAGCCATTATGGACGTCAAGGATCTACAAAGTATCAAGCAGAGGTATAACATCGTAGGCAACTGCGATGCGCTGAACCATGTGCTCAACGTGGCTATGCAGGTGGCTCCCACCGATGTCAGCGTTCTCATCTTCGGTGAGAGCGGCGTGGGCAAGGAGATTATTCCGAGGGTCATCCACGACAGCTCGCCGCGCCGGCGTGAGAAGTATTTTGCCATCAACTGCGGCTCCATACCTGAGGGCACCATCGACTCTGAGCTTTTCGGACACGTCAAAGGCTCGTTCACAGGAGCCATCAACGATTCACCGGGCTATTTCGGAGTGGCCAACAAAGGCACGCTCTTCCTCGACGAGGTGGGCGAGTTGCCCTTGGCCACCCAGGCACGCCTGCTCCGCGTCTTGGAAACAGGCGAATACATCCCCGTGGGAGGCACGGAGATTCGGAAAACCGATGTGCGCATCGTGGCTGCCACCAATGTGAATATCCAGAAAGCCATCAGCGAGGGACGCTTCCGCGAAGACCTCTACTACCGACTGAACACCATCTCCATACAGATGCCACCATTGCGTGAACGCGGTGAGGACATCGTACTGCTGTTCAGGCTCTTCGCTATGCAGATGGCCGAGAAATACCGCATGGAGCGTGTGCAGCTGACCGACGACGCCAAGCAGATGCTGATGCGCTACAAGTGGCCGGGCAACGTGCGACAACTCAAGAACATCACCGAGCAGATCTCCATACTCAGCAAGGAGCGCGTCATCACTCCCGAGATACTGGCCAAGTTCATCCCACAGGACCGAGAGAGCACACAGCTGGCCGTACTGCCACACAGCACTGGCGACCACAGCTTCGAGAACGAGCGAGAGATTCTCTACAAGATTCTCTACGACATGCGCAACAATGTCAACGACATGCGGCGGGAAATCAGTCAGTTGAAGAAACAGATAGAGGACGTGCAGGCCAAACCGTCCACCACTATCAGTCCTATGGGACATATCAGCCCCATCACTCCCATCAGCCCCATGCTGGAAGATGCTGAGGCAGAGGAGTATGTTGAGGCAGAAGCCGAAAATCTGAACCTCAACGACCTGAGCCGCACCATGCTGGAGAAGGCGCTGGAGCGCAACAACGGCAACCGCAAAAAGGCGGCGCAGGAGTTGGGCATCAGCGACCGTACACTCTACCGAAGGCTGAAACAGTATGGAATGTGAGAAGTAAGAAGTGAGAGGTAAGAAGTGAGAAGTGAAATGCTGAAGAAACTCAAGACCATCATGTTGCGTGTGATGATGCCGCTGGCAATCATCACGTTGCACTTGTCGCTTGTCACGTCGTGCAAGGTGAGCTACACCTTCAACGGCGCCAGCATCGACTATACAAAGACGAAGACCATTCAGATAGCCGACTTCCCCATCCGCTCCAACTACGTGTGGGGACCCATGGCCAGCATCTTCAACAACCAGCTGAAGGACCAGTATGCCAACCACACCAAGCTGACACAGGTGAAGCGCAACGGCGACCTGAAGGTGGAAGGCGAGATAACACGCTATGAGCAGCGCAACAAGTCGGTGTCGGCAGAAGGCACCTCGGCACAGGTGGAGCTGTCGATGAGCGTCAATGTGAGATTCACCAACAACGTTAATCATAAGGAAGACTTCGAGAAGTCATTCACTGCCTCGCAGAGCTATGACTCCAACCTCAGTCTCAATGCCGTGCAGGAAGACCTGGTCACGCAGATGGTGAAAGACATCACCGACCAGATATTCAACGCTACCGTTGCCAACTGGTAAACATTAAGCATTAAGCATTAAATATTAAGCATTAAGCATTAAGCATTAAGCATTAAAAATTAAGCATTAAGCATTAAGCATTAAGCATTAAGCATTAAAAATTAAGCATTAAGCATTAAAAATTAAGCATTAAGCATTAAGCATTAAGCATTAATAAAAGTGGAAATAGCAGAACTTATCAAGCACCCCGAAAGGCTCGACCGCGACTCACTCTATGAGCTGCGATCCATGCTCGCGCTCTATCCTTACTTTCAGAGTGTTCGCCTGCTGTTGCTGCAGAACCTCTACCTGCTCCACGACCCTACCTTCGACGAGGAGCTGCGCCGTGCTGCCATCTACATCACCGACCGCAAGGTCATCTTCCAGATGGTGGAGGCCGCTCACTACACGCTGAAGGGCAAGCCTGCCGAGCCCGAGCCCATCGACGTCTCTCCCTCACCACTTGACCGCGACAGCCGCACACTGTCGCTCATCGACGACTTCCTCGACACCATACCCAAGGACGACGAGCAGACAGCACCCAAGGGGCGTAAGCCAACGCCGGCAGATGCCTCCGTCGACTATGTCGCCTACCTCCTGGAGAACGAGAACGAGGAAGACCGACGCCTTGCCGCAGAGGCGCCACAGCTCATTGGGCAGTCGCTCATCGACAAGTTCATCAACGACGAAAAGGGAAAGATTACACTCAGCGACAACCCGCAACGCTCACAGCAGGATAACGAGGAGCAGAAAGAGGAAAAATCAGACGAAGAGGGCGTCAATACCGAGACAATGGCCCGTATTTACATCAAACAGGGCAATTATTCGAAGGCTTTGGAAATAATTACGCAATTAAGTTTGGATTATCCGAAAAAAAGTATTTACTTTGCAGACCAAATTCGTTTCCTCAGGAAATTGATCATCAACAATAGTAAAAAAACAACAACAAAAGAAACACAACAATAAACATTCAACAACAACAAAACAATGTATCCATTACTTTTAGTTTTAATCATCCTGGCTGCCATTCTCATGGTAGGTATTGTTCTTATCCAAGAGTCAAAAGGCGGAGGCCTTGCCTCAAACTTTGCATCTTACAACCAGATTGGAGGCGTGCGCAAGACCACCGACTTCATTGAGAAGACAACGTGGGCTCTCGCTGCTGCAATGGTCATCATCAGCATTGCCTGCGCTTACACCGCACCCAAGCGCGGACAGCAGGGACCGGCCGTCATGCAGATTCAGAACACCAACGCCAACCCCAACAACGCTCAGGGCGTTGAGGCAGCTCCATTGGCACAGCCCGCTCAGGAAACACCAGCAGCAGAAGCTCCGCAGCAGTAAATACTGGCAGACAGCGGCCATTCCATTCACAACGAATGAACCCCATAAGCCTCAACAAAGAAAACTGTTGAGGCTTTTGGCATTGTCCTGTACGCACCCAATGAGAGCGTGAAGGACTCCTTTACTCCTTTACTCCTTTAACTCCAAAACATGCCATGAAGCATAAAGTACGAATCACAGCGATGCGCCAGACCGTCTATCACGACTTGATGGCGAAGTATGAGAACCCCATTGAGCACACCTGCGATGTCAGCGAGGGTCAGCAGTGGATTTCCGTCGATGGGCAGCGCCCTGAAGGGATGTGCCCGTCGGCCTGGCTTTCCATGCGTGAGTTTGTGGAGTCGCTGGCCCGAGGCGAGGGCAATTTCTTCGACGGATGGATGAAAAACCCGATGAGTGCCATGATCAGTTGCAATGACGGCTTTCGCCCGTTCACCTTCTACATCGACATCATCGACGAATAAGCAGACCGACAAAGCGTTCTGCCAGTTCTCTGCAATGGCAGCCTGTCATCATGAAGGCGTCATAACAGATTAAAACAAAAAATGCAGGAAAAACACCTTTTTCCCTGTTTTTTTTGTTTTTTTCAGAAAAATATGCTTAACTTTGCCGCCGCTTTACACATTGAGTTATGATTACAGCAGAAGAGAACGAGCCTCAACCACTTAGAATCATTGGCATCCCCAAGCGAAGGAACGGCAAATACGTTCTTGACGAGTATGCCATTCTGAACAGAGAGTGCGGATGGATTTGTCCGCGTTGTAATGAAGAGGTGCGCATTACCCCCGTGCAAGCTGGCGAACAGACGTTTGTGTGCAAGAAATGCAGCGCCTCGTTCACCGTACATGTAGATGCTGAAGCCACTACCTTTATGCTCGACAAGAAGAAGGCGTCGCCCACACCTGTAAGGAGTGGCGGCGCTCCTGCCAGTGGCGCTGCCCAGGGTGCGGTTGCTGCCCAGAGTGCGGCTGGTGTCGCTGCTGTCCAGGGTTCGGCAGGTGCCGCAGCTGCCCAGGGTGCAGCTGGTGTCGCTGTCAAGGGTGTTGCGGGTATAGCTGCTGCCATTATGGCCCCGCATCAGGCTTCTAAGCCAGCCAGAGGGATGCTGCTGATACCTGATGAAGCCGACCTGAAGAAACCCTTCACACCGAAGACGCCATCATGCGACGAGAGCGCAGAGACGCCACCATGTGACGGCTCTCCGACAACCGGCTCGCTGCAATGGGGCGGGTTCTTCAGCCGCAAGCACTATCAGTTGCTCACAGGCTCCAACATCATAGGACGAAAGGATAAAAAGATTCCCTCGGATGTGGAGTTCGACGACCCCGAGATGAGCCGCCGGTCGGTAAGGATAGATGTCGTGCCTGACGGACAGGGCGGGTTCTCGTTTACCCTCACGGTGATGAAAGCGCTCAATTCCGTCACGGTGAACGACCGACAGGTAGGCTTGTCAGAAAGTATCGAGCTGAAGCATAACGATGTCATCGTGATGGGCAAGACCAGCATGACGCTGAAGATTGAACATTGAAACTTAACTTACTTCGGAAGTAAAAATGAAATGTCCTTTTTAACTCCCATGAGCGTAGCGAATTAACTTCCATTTTAACTTCCATTTTAACTTCTGAAACTAGAGAACTTAAACTAAGATATGAATAAAATTGTTAGAAAAGAACAGTTTTCGGAGAAGGTCTTCCTCTTCGAGATTGAGGCCCCGCTGATTGCCAAGAGTCGCAAGGCGGGCAACTTTGTTATTGTACGCGTTGACAAAAAGGGCGAGCGTATGCCTCTCACCATCGCCGGTGCCGACATTGACAAGGGCACCATCACGCTGGTAGTGCAGATGGTGGGTCTCTCCAGCAAGAAGCTGTGTGCCCTGAACGAGGGCGAGTACATTGCCGACGTGGTAGGCCCGCTGGGCAATCCCACTCACATCGAGAACTTCGGCACGGTGGTCTGTGCTGGCGGTGGACTGGGCGTGGCCCCTATGCTGCCCATCATCCAGGCGCTGAAGAAAGCCGGCAACCGCGTGCTCAGCGTGATGGCAGGACGGTCGAAGGACTTGATTATATTAGAGGATAAGGTACGCGAGAGCAGCGATGAGGTCATCATTATGACCGACGACGGGTCGTATGGCGAGAAAGGCGTGGTGACCGTCGGCATCGAGAAATTCATCGAGCAGGAGCATGTGGACAAGGTGTTTGCCATTGGCCCTCCCATCATGATGAAGTTCTCTAACCTTACCGCTCAGAAGCACAACATCCCCTGCGAGGTCAGCCTGAACACCATCATGGTGGACGGTACGGGCATGTGTGGAGCCTGCCGTCTGACCATTGGCGGCAAGACGAAGTTTGTGTGCATCGACGGCCCCGAGTTTGACGGCGCCCTCGTCGACTGGGACGAGATGTTCAAACGTATGGGCACCTTCAAGCGGGCCGAGCAGGAGGAGCTGGAGCACTATGAGGAGCACATCTGCCCGAAAGCCCCCCTTTCTTCCCCCGAGGGGGACACTATTGTTAGCAAGCCCAGCCACAAGTCAGATGAAGCCCCCTTGGAGGCAGTAGGGGAGGCGTGGCGTAAGGAGCTTCGCGCTTCGATGAAGCCCAAGGAGCGCCTCGCCATCGAGCGTGTCGTCATGCCTGAGCTTGACCCCGTCTATCGTGCCACCACCCGCACCGAGGAGGTGAACATCGGCCTGACGAAGGAGATGGCCATGCAGGAGGCCAAGCGCTGTTTAGACTGCGGCAAGCCCTCATGCGTGGAAGGCTGCCCCGTGAACATCGATATCCCCGGCTTTATAAAGAACATCGAGCGTGGCGACATCCTCGCCGCTGCCCGTGTGCTGAAGCAGACCTCCGCCCTGCCCGCCGTCTGCGGCCGCGTCTGTCCCCAGGAGAAGCAGTGCGAGAGCAAGTGCATCCATCTGAAGATGAACTCGAAGCCCGTGGCCATAGGCTACCTCGAGCGCTTCGCTGCCGACTATGAGCGTGAGAGCGGCAACATCAGCCTGCCCGAGATTGCCCCGTCAAACGGCATCAAGATAGCCGTCGTGGGGTCAGGCCCAGCCGGACTGAGCTTTGCTGGCGACATGGTGAAGAAGGGCTACGACGTCTATGTCTTCGAGGCCCTGCACGAGATAGGCGGCGTGCTGAAATACGGCATCCCCGAGTTCCGTCTGCCCAACAAGATAGTCGACGTGGAGATAGAGAACCTGGCCAAGATGGGCGTCCACTTCCAGACGGATGTCATCGTGGGTAAAACCATTAGTGTTGAGCAACTTGAGGAGCTGGGGTTCAAGGGCATCTTTGTCGGCTCCGGTGCCGGTCTGCCCAACTTCATGAACATTCCCGGCGAGAACAGCATCAACATCATGTCGTCGAATGAATACCTCACCCGTGTCAACCTGATGGATGCTGCCAACCCCACCACCGACACCCCCATCAACTTCGGCAAGAACGTGCTTGTAGTGGGTGGCGGCAACACCGCCATGGACTCGTGCCGCACGGCCAAGCGCCTTGGTGGCAACGTCACGCTGGTGTACCGTCGCTCTGAGCAGGAGATGCCTGCCCGCTTGGAGGAGGTGAAGCACGCCAAGGAGGAGGGCATCCACTTCCTCACGCTGCACAACCCCATCGAGTACAAGGCCGACGAGACGGGTGCTGTCTGCCAGGCTGTGCTGCAGGTGATGGAGCTGGGCGAGCCCGATGCCAGCGGCCGCCGCAGTCCTGTGCCCGTTGAGGGCAAGACGGTGACGCTCGATGTCGATCAGGTCATCGTGGCTGTCGGCGTCAGTCCCAACCCGCTGGTGCCGAAGAGCATCGAGGGTCTGGAGCTGGGCCGCAAGAACACCATTGTGGTGAACGAGGGCATGCAGTCGGCTCGCAGCGAGATTTTCGCCGGTGGTGACATTGTTCGCGGTGGTGCCACCGTCATCCTCGCCATGGGCGACGGTCGCCGTGCTGCCCAGCACATGGACGAATACCTCGCATCCAAGTTATAACAGCGGCATTCTTTCGACCTCTGAGAATGGAAAAGGCATAGTTACGTCGCGGCGTAACCGTGCCTTCCTTTGCCGCTTGAAATGGACAAACTTTTCTTATGAACGGACTTTATACCATTATTCTGCTCATTCTGAGCAATGTGTTTATGACGCTGGCTTGGTATGGCCATTTGAAACTGTCGGAGACGGGCGTCAGCCGCACATGGCCCCTGCTGGGCGTCATCGTCTTCTCATGGGGCATTGCGTTCTTTGAATATTGCTGCCAGGTGCCAGCCAATAGGTTGGGTTTCGTAGGCAACGGCGGTCCCTTCTCGCTGGTGCAGCTGAAAGTGGTGCAGGAGTGCATCTCGCTTTTTGTCTTTGCCATCATCGCCAACATCATGTTCCAAGGGCAGCAGCTGCACTGGAACCATGTGCTGGCCTTCTTGTTCATCGTACTGGCTGTTTACCTCGTCTTTATGAAATAACTCAAATTTCGGGAGTCTTGGAGTTTTTGGAGTTAAAGGAGTTAAGGGAGTTAAAGGAGTTAAAGACAATAGCTTTGCTATGGATTTCAACCCAGAGACAAAGGCTTTTCATGGAGAGTCATTTGTCTTTAACTCCTTTAACTCCTTTAACTTCTTTAACTCCTGAAAGGAGAGCGAATGCGAAACTTGAATGAAATAACCTCATGAAAAAGAAAACGGGAACAAAATCTGCAACGGGAACGGGAACAAAATCTGCAACGAAAACGGGAACGGAAACGAAAACAGGAACGAAACAGGGAGCAGCAATGAAGTTGAAGTTCCATTGGCTGAGCCCTGCGCTCTGCCTCGTGGCCATGGTGGTCATCGCCGTGTGTCTGCTGAGCTTTGAGAACGATTTTCTGTGGAAGGCTCAGGAACTCAATCTTCACCTCGACACGCCGCTGTTCTTCCGCCAGCAGATGGTGGTGGCAGGCGGCTGGCTGACGTGGGCGGGCACCTATTTCACTGAGTTTTTCTATCATCAGCCGTTGGGCGTAGCTATCCTCTGCCTGTGGTGGGCGGTGCTGATGTTCTTGGTTTCCAAGGCTTTCCGCGTGCCGTTGAAGTGGTGGGCCTTGTTGCTCATCCCCGTAGGTCTGCTGCTGCTCACCTGCGTGGATATGGGCTACATGATCTACTACCTGAAGTTGCGCGGTCATTTCTTCTCGGCCACCATCGGCCTCAGTGCTGTGTGTGCGTGGGTGTGGCTGTTCAGGCGCCTTCCCGAGAAATATCTCCTTCGTCAGGTCCTCATCCTGCTCACGCCACCCCTTCTTTACCCGCTGCTGGGTTTCTATGCCCTTCTGGCCACTGTCGTGATGGGCGTGATGCAGTGGCGGTTAGAGCGTTGGAAGCTTGTGCCCAACATCATCGGCAGCCTTGTGGCCGTGGCCAGCGTCATCGTGGTGCCCATCATCTACTACCGTTGCGTGTACTATCAGACGAGCATGGCCGACATCTACTGGGCAGCGCTGCCTTCCTACAGGATGCCTGAGCTGCTGGCCAACTATTATCTTCCCTACATCCTGCTCTCCGTGTTCTTTGTCGTCCTGGCTGCTACTTACCGTCTGCTGCCCTCCGGTGCTGTGAAGCGCCCTGTGGCGTGGGGCGTCGTCAACATCCTGCTGGTGGCTGTGCTGGCCTTTGCCGTCAAGCAGTTCTGGTACAGCGACTATAACTTCCACAAGGAGCTGCGTATGCAGCGGTGCATGGAGCAGGAAGACTGGGACGGCATTCTGCTTGAGGCTTCCGACCTGCAGGATGAGCCCACGCGAGCCATTGTAATGATGAAGAACCTGGCCCTCTTCCGGCTTGGTCGTCAGGGCGATGAGATGTACCACTACCTCACTGGCGCTAAGCCCTGCGCTGCTCCCTTCCGTGTGAACATGACGCAGGTCATAGGCAAGTCGTCGTATTTCTTCTACGGTCTGCCCAACTACTGCTACCGCTGGTGCCTTGAGGACGGTGTGGAGTATGGCTGGCGTGCCGAATACCTGAAATACATGACGCGCTGTGCCTTGCTCAACGGTGAGGACCGTGTGGCCCGCAAATACATCAACATGCTGAAGCATACGCGCTATCACGGTGAATGGGCTGAGGGCCAAGAGAAGTTCCTTGCCGGTGAGGAGGCGCTGAAGAGCGACACGAACTACGCCACCATCCTTCGATTGATGAACTACGACGACCGGCTCACCAGCGACATGGCCATCATTGAGCAGTTCTTGATGAACCATTTCATCTACGACCCCAGCCCCGATGCGCTCTATCAGGAGCAGGCCGCCTATGCCGGTCTGTGGAGCAAGGACATCCAGACCTTCTGGCGTCTGTTCTTCACCTACGCCAACTCGCATGAGGGTCAGCACATGCCCATCCACCTGCAGGAGGCCGCCTATCTGTACGGTCACTTGGAAAACAAGGTCAACATCAGCGGCATGCCCTTCGACGAGAGCGTGAAGACCAGCTACACGCAGTTTATGGCCGCTGCCGAGCGCTATGCCTCGATGGGCGAGGAGAAGCTGAAGGAGCTGCTTTTCCCCCAGTTTGGCCATACGTTCTACTACGAATACTTCCTCATTCGCAACCAAAAGCTCTATTAGCCATGAAACGAATCACGTCTTTCACTTGTTCAGCCGTTTTCTTCCTTTGTTTAACGATGATGGGCTGCGGTGTCAGTGTTCCAGACCGTTACACGCAGAGTGACGCCCTGCCCCCCATCTATCCCGACTACACCGATGTGACCATTCCCGTGAACATCGCCCCGCTCACTTTCCTTCTTGAGCAGGACGCCGATGCTGCTGTGGTTCGCTTCAGCTATGATGATGCCGAGATAGTGTGTGACGGTTTGAAGGCCCAGCCCGATATGGACGCCTGGCGCGAGCTGACAGCCAAGGCCAAGGGCCATGACATCACCGTAGAGGTGTATGCTGAGCAGGGCGGTCAGTGGACGCGCTTCCAGCCCTTTGCCCTGCATGTCTCTGCGGACAGCATCGATCCCTACATCAGCTACCGTCTCATCTCGCCTTCCTACGTCACCTACGAGGAGCTGACCCTGAACCAGCGCTGTTTAGAGACCTACGACGAGCAGGTGATGGTGGACAACATGCTGTGCAGCACTGAGGAAAGCGGGCAGTGTGTGAACTGCCACAACTACCAGCAGTACAACCCACAGCGTATGCAGTTTCATGCCCGTCAGAACCACGGTGGCACTGTGATAGTGTATGACGGCGAGGTGAAGAAGGTGAACATGAAGAACGACTCTGTCATCTCTGCAGGTGTCTATCCGACGTGGCATCCCACGTTGCCTCTGATTGTCTATTCCACAAACAATACCAGCCAGAGCTTCCACACCCGCAACGTGAACAAGATTGAGGTGAGCGATGCCCACAGCGACCTCATCCTCTACGACATCGAGAAGAACACTGTGTCCAACGTCTCCAACGATCCCCATGAGTTTGAGTGCTATCCCTTCTGGGCCCCTGACGGTCGTATGCTCTACTTCGTCAGTGCTCACTTCGAATACCGTGACCCGTCCAACTCTGGCGAGATCTACCAGCGTGCTGAGGAAGTGAAATACAACATCTACCGCAAGAGCTTCGACCCTGCCACCCGCCACTTCGGCCCGCGCGAGCTGGTTTATCAGGCTCCTGTCGCCTCTGCCCCGTCTGTTGACAGCGCTGACTCTGTCTCCGTCTCCGTTACCGACTCGGTAGCCCCTGGTGCTTCCGCCACCCTTCCACGCATCTCTCCTGACGGCCGTTTCCTCATGTTCACGCTGGGTAGCTACGGAGTGTTCCATATCTGGCATCACGATGCCGACCTGTACCTGATGGACCTGACCGACGGCAGTGTGCGTGCGATGGACGAGCTGAACAGCTCTGACACGGAGAGCTATCACTCGTGGTCGAGCAATGGCCGCTGGGTCATCTTCAGCAGTCGCCGCACTGACGGTAACTTCACTCGTCCCTTCCTTGCCCATGTCGACGCAGACGGTCATGGCAGCAAGCCTTTTGAGCTGCCTCAGCGTGACCCTGTCTATCATCGGGAGCTGATGAAGAGTTACAACATCCCCGAATTCATGCTTGGTCCTGTCACCGTCACTCCTCAGCAGTTTGCCGATGTGCTGATGAGCAATGATGCTGTAGAGCCCGCGCGCTTTATCCCTGCCGCCGAATAATCAGGTGTGCTGTGCGGATGGAAGAGACGTAGTTACGCCGCGAAGCAGCTGAGCTCTCTCCCCGCCGTCCCTTCGGGACTTTTGTGTGGTGGGGGCCATGATACAGGGGCGATGCCCCTGCCTGTAATTCGTCGTCCCTTCGGGACTTTGCTGCGCCGACCTATTTGCAGGGATTGGGTTGAACAGCCCCGAAGGGGCAACGGAGCATAGGCAGGGGCAACGCCCCTGCGAATGGACGATACAAAAAATGAACCCTGAAGGGGCGACGGAACCAATGCGCTGGGTCCGCCGTCCCTTCGGGACTTTTGGGGGCGTCTTCTATTCGCAGGGGCGATGCCCCTGCCTGTAATCCATCGTCCCTTCGGTACTATTTGCTGCACCGACCTATTTGCTGTTTTAAGTTCCGACAAAGTAGCGGCTGCCGGGCAGGAATGACAACAGCTTGGTGGTGATGATGCAACAGAGGTAGGTGAGCAGCGCTATGACGGGGATGGCCAGCCAGACGGGCAGCAGGGGATTGGCGGCGTCACCTCCAATGATGAGTCCTGCGATGGGCGCGAGGAAGAACATGTGCATGAGGTACATGCCGAATGACAGTCGTGACACTTCGGTCACCACAGCCGGCGCCTTGCCGCTGGTGGGCTTGATGCAGGTGAAGAGTAGGAAGGCTCCGAAGGTGGCCATGAGCACGTTGGGTGTGCAGAACTCCCAGCTCCACTCGAGCATGGGCGTCTCTATGGGTTGTCCGGGCACACCCTTCCACCAGAACGACCAGGCTGTGAATGTGGCTCCGATGAGGAAGAGGATGGTGCCTCGGCGCAGTCGCTGTGAGCGGTTCCACTTCAGGTGCACGCGGATGTAGTGAGCCATGACGAGGTAGCCCAGATAGCCTGAGCAGTACCAGAAGGCTGTGAACGGATTCCAGAAGCACTCGCCCCACAACTCTGGCGAGACAAAGCGGTGGAGCCAGGGGAGTAGGGTGGTGAAGGCGAAGAAACAGAGGAAGGTGAGCTCTTCGCGTGCTGTGGCCTTCTGTAGCCAGGGCGATACGACGGGTATGATGATGTAGAGGCTGATGAGCGGATACATGAACCACAGGTGCCCAGCCATCGACGGGAAGTTGAACGGCAGCATCTTCAGGTCGTTCAATGACTGTTCCCACGTCATGCCGCCCCACAGCAGCGGCAGGAGTGAGTAGAGCAGGAGGAAGACAATGAAGGGTGGCAGGATGCGCATGAAGCGCCGGCGGTAGAAGCTGCTCATGGTCTGCCCCTCCTTCATGGGTACGAGGAGGAAGGCTGAGACGATCATGAAGAGTGGCACGGCGGTGCGGCTGACGCCTCCGTCGTAGAAGGCGACCCAGAAGCGGTTGGCCTCGTTGGCTACGAAGGACATGTTGCTGGCCAGGCCTGCTGCGGTGTCGGCGCCGTAGAAGTTCTCACTGGCGTGGACGAGCATGACTAAGAGGCAGGCTACCACGCGGACATAGTCTAAGAAAACGATACGCTGCTCTTTCATTTAGCGATTATTCTTACTGATGTATTTCCTGTTGTCTTTGATGATGAGGGTGGGCTGGCACACTGTGCCAGCATAGGAAACCGGGAGGCCAAGGAGGTTGTACGCCCTGTCCCCCCTCTTGTCTCCCATGGAGGGGAGGAAGGAGGGGAGGATGGCTTCAGGGGTGGATTCCTGGCGCTGCTGCCAGATGGCGAGCATGGCGTATTCTGAGGCGAATGCCAGCTGATGGAAACCTTTGGTGACGTCGGCGTTGCCGGTGCTGACCGTCCATCCGTTGAGCAGGTTGATGGGCAGCATGCTGTCGCGGTTGTAGTTGTCGAAGGCGTAGTCGAGGTTCTGCTGGAAAGACGAGAGGGCGTTAGTGGCGTGTGTCTTGCCGTTGTAGACGGTGGTGTTGTAGGGCGCAGCGTCGACGTATGCCCGCATCAGGACATCGTCGAACCAGGCATTGAATCCCTCCTCCGCCTTGCCGTCGGTGGGCCATTCGTAGAAGGTGACGCCGCTGATGCGCTTTCCCTTGGCAAAGTTTCTCCAGCTGCTCTGTGCCAGTGCGTTGACATCGTCGAGATAAGCTTCCTCGCCTGTTACCCGGTAGAGCTCGGCTGTTCCGGCCAGCATCGTCCCCGTGTTGTAGGTGTAGGCGGTGCCTGACGGTCCGTGGCTGTCAACGTGTGTGCGGTATTTGTTGCGTCCCTCGCCTACATACTGTATCTCACCTGTGACGGCTCCGAGCATGTCCCAGTAGACCCCCGTCTGCTTGTTGAGCAGCTTGTCCTTCTGCCAGGCGTAGACCTTGCGTGCCATCTCGAGGTAGACGTCGCTGTGGCGTCGCATCTCGTTGGTGCGTGTGCCGTCGGGCAGGATGTAATAATAGCGCAGGTTGGCCTCTTCGTCGTCGGTCTTGTAGATTTCGTAGAGCCAGACCAGGGGCTGTATGAGCGGGCCGTTGCTGCAGGAGTGCTTCGAGTTGTAGCCCGGCCCCCATGTGATGCCGCCGTAGTCGTTGCCGTTGGCGTCAGGGCAGCAGTCCCATCCGTCGATGCAGTAGTTGGCCAGGTACTCTGCCTTCTTCAGGTATTCCTCGTCGCCGGTGAGCTTGTAGGCCCGTGTCAGTTCGCGGCATATCCACATCTGGTCGTCGTAGACATTCTCTATGCCTGTGACGGCCGCTGTGCCCTTCGAGCCTCCCCGATGGACGCCGTAGATGCTCCATGAGGAGATGCGTGCGTAGGAGTTGAGGGTGTAGGTGCCTCGGTAGTAGTCGAGCGAGTTGAAGAGCTGCTTCAAGCGTGTGACGTAACGGTCGTGGTTGTCGGTGTAGAGCTGCGGTGCCTGCTCTTTGAGGGCGTCGAGTGCCTCGAGCACTGAGCAGTGCGCCTCGAGTGCGGCGGTGTAGGGCCAAACGTCGGCCGTTCCGGAGCCCTGCTTCGTCTCGGTGTTGTAGAGGTCATACATGCGCATGTTGTTGGGCGAGCCGGTGAACGAGTGCTCCATCGTGGCGTCGGTCATCTGGATGGCGCGCTGGAGGTTCTGGATGGCTGGCGATGGCTGGGATGATGGCTGCGATGGCTGCGATAATATCGCAGCATAGGGGACAAAGGGGAGGAGGAGGGAAAGGAGTAGGTTTTTCATTTTGTGATGTATTTTTTTCCGTTGTTGATATAGAGGGGGTGGGTGACGGTTGATGGCTGAGCGACGGGGCGTCCCTGCAGGTCAAAGTAACGGCTGCCGTGGGAGAGCTGGCTCCGCTCCCGGCTGTTGGTGGTGTCGGGGTTGATGTCCCTGATGCCGCTTGCCTCTTCTCCGAACAGCTTCCATGCCCCCAGCATGATGCTGCCCGAGTTCTGCGTCTCAGTGATGACGAGGCGGTAGTAGCGGTAAGGCTTTCCAGCGTTGGGATTGATGACACGGTAGTCGTCGGTGAGCAGACCGGCCCGTCGCAGCTCGTCGACCGCCTCGAAGAGCATGAGCCCTGTCTGTTGGCGTGAGGTGTCGTGCACATCGTTGTTGATGTCGTACTGCCGTGTCCAGTAGGGATTGATGATGAACCATGTCTTGTCGAGTGCAGCCAGCTCTGCCGACCGTGCCTGCTGAAGGAGCCATGATGTGTAGCGCACCTGCCTGTCGGTGTCGAGACAGCCGGACAGAATCCATTGTGCGAGATAGCGTATGAAGATGCCCTTGAACATGCCTCCATCGTCCTGGTTGTAGTTCTGCCGCTCGTTCATGATGCCCTTTGGCGAATACCACTTGCCAAAGAGCAGCAGGTCCAAGAGGTCTGTGGCCGTCTGTCGGTAGTGCTCTTCGCCGGTTATCTTGTAAAGCTCGAGGAGCCCTCCCACCCAGGTGCCTTGGTTATAGCTGAAGGTCACCTCATGGTCTTCGTTGGTGGCATTGTCCTTGATGACGCCGTCGGGGAAGCGGTTGTGCGAGTACATATACTCATAGATGCGTAGGGCCCAGTCCAAGTATTTCTGTTCCTCAGTGTGCTGGTAGAGTCGTGCAGCCAGGATGATTGCGGGTGCATTGGAGCACGATGTCTTGTAGCGTCCGTCTCCCGTCTTGTTCTTGTTCCAGTGGATGCCGCCTCCGTCAACGTCCGACCATCCTCCGATGATGTCGTTGAAGAGCGTCTTCACCTGTGTCAGGTACTGGTGGTTGAGTGTGGCGTTGGCATCGCATGCCCGTAGCAGGGCGAGCGCCATCCACTCCATGTCGTCGTAGAAATGGTTGATGAGCGTGTTGCCGTTGCGTATTCGTGTGCCGTTGACCAGCCTTGTGAGTTTGGTGAGTATGGCCGACTGCTGTAGGCGGTTGTAGCGGTCTACGTAGTTATCGACGGCGTGAGCTGCCCACCAGTATCCTCCCCAGTCCTCGTTGCGCTTCTGCGGGTCGACAGCCCAGTCGCATATCCAGTAGGTACCGTTGGTGCCCTGCTTGCGCTCCAACTGCTGTTCGCAGAAGTCCATCATGCGGTCGGCGACGAAGGAAGCCCACGAAGCCCCTGAAGCCCCCGAAGCCCCCCCTACTGCCCCCGAGGGGGCTTCATTACCTTGGAGGGAGGGCTTGCCAGCATTTGAAGCCCCCTCGGGGGCCGTAGGGGGGGCTTGGGCTTGGGCTTCATAGCGTTGCTCATAGTAGTCGATGGCCATGGAGGCGGCGTTGTGCTGGATGTCGAGGGTGACCCACTGCTGAGCGTCGTTGCTGGCCAGCAGCTCCCAGCAGTTGGGACGCATGTCGCGCTGCGATGAGGAGGTGAGGCCCAAGGCATAGCCGCTGATGACGGTAGGCTCGTTGAACTCGTACTGGAACCAGGCGTTCTGCAAGCCGTTGTAGCGCGTCTCTCCGTTGAAGTTGTCTATCATCTGCCGGTCGGCATTCTGTATCTGCGCCATCGTCTTCGGGTCGTTGTCGATGAGGTTGGCTATGCTGCCCGCCTTTGCTGAGCCGCTGATGGTGCCGTTCTGAGGGTTGGCGATGTTCTCGTCGTCCACCTGCGGATGCCCCAACAGCTGGAAGTCGGCGATGCGCACCCCCTCGTTGCCTGTGGCGTTTTTCAGCACCAGCTTGAAGGCTGTGAAGGCCGTGGCAGGGCCGCCGTTGATCTGCCGCTCGCGGTAGCGTCCGGTAAAGCTGAGCGAGTAGGTGCGGATGTTCTGCCACGTCTCGCCGTCGACGGAGCCGAGCATCTGCAGCTGCTTCAGGTCGCGGTTGGCATCGTCGGCGCTGACCACTGAGAAGCCTTTCATCACGTAGGGTCGGCGTGCCTTGATGATGATCTCCTCGGTGCCCGACAGCTGAGGCAGTTCAAAGACGGTGAGGTCGTTCTTGTCGAACAAGGGCGGCAGGTCGGCTTCGAAGCCCACGGCCTCGTAAGAGCAGTCGTCCACGATGCTGTAGTCGGCCAGCGTCTTCTGCGCAGCCGCATTTACAATGAGAAAATGAGAAAAGAAGAGGACGAGAAGTCCATTTCTCATTTTCTCCATCCCTCCATTTCTCATTCTCTCATTCTCTCTATTTCTCATTTTCTCCATTTCTCATTCTCTCATTTTCTCATTCTCTCCATTTCTCATTTTCTCATTTTCTCATTTTCTCCATTTCCCAAGTAAACGAATAGGGTAGGGCCTCGTCGGTGATGCCACGGCGACGGTTGGGCGTGTCCTGCATTCGGCATACGATGGTGGCGCCCTTCATCAGCTCGGCGTGATTCAGATAGTTGCGGTCGTAGCTCTGACCGTTCACCGTCATGCTGCCGATAAAGGTTTTGTCGGCATCACTGGCTTCAATGGTGAGCGTCTTGCCTTGTGGCAGGTGCACGATGGTCTTTTCGAAGTAGGGCGTACCGATAGCGTATTGTCCCGAACCCGGGCAGACGGGATAGAAGCCCATGGCCGAGAAGACATACCATGCCGATGTCTGTCCGTTGTCCTCATCGCCGCAGTATCCGTCGGGAGCTGCCGTATAGAAGCGGTCCATCACCTCGCGAACGTGCTGCTGTGCCTTCCATGGCTGAGCCGCCCAGTCGTAGAGGTAGACCATGTGCTGTATGGGCTGGTTGCCGTGTGCATAGTTGCCCATGCCCATGATCTGCATCTCGCGTATCTCGTGGATCACGCTGCCATAGTAGCTCTCGTCGAAGAGCGGCGGCACGTTGAACACCGAGTCGAGCATCTGCACAAAGACGTCCTTGCCCCCCATGAGGCGTATGAGGCCCTCGGGGTCGTGGAATACCGACCAGGTGTAGTGCCAGGCATTGCCCTCGGTGAAGGCGTCGCCCCACTTCAGCGGCGAGAACGGACTCTGGAAGCTGCCGTCTTCGTTGCGGCCCCGCATGAGTTTCGACTCCTTGTCGAACACGTTCTTATAGTTCATGGCATGTTCGCGGAAGGGCTTCAGCTCTTTCTCCTTCTTGCCCATCGCCTTGCCCATCTGGTAGATGCACCAGTCGTCGTAGGCATACTCCAAGGTGCGGGCCACGCTCTCGTTGATGCCCACGTTGTAGGGCACGTAGCCCAGCTTGTTGTAGTGGTCGAAGCCGAGTCGGCCGGTAGAGGACACTTGGGGATGCACGGCGTTGGCACCGTGGACGACGGCCTGCCAGAGGAGCTCCCAGGAAGCCCCCCCTACGGCCCCCGAAGCCCCCCCTATGGCCCCCGAGGGGGCTTCATTACCTTGGAGGAAGGGCTTGCCAGCATTTGAAGCCCCCTCGGGGGCCGTAGGGGGGGCTTTGAGGGCTTCGCGGGCTTTTAGATAGGCGTCGGCTACGACGGAGGCTGAGTTGTTGCCCACCATGCAGCCACGATGACCGGGGCTGGCCCACTCGGGCAGGAAGCCGCTCTCCTTGTAGCAGTTGGCGAGACCCTCCTGCATCTTCGCGTTCATCTCGGGATAGACCAGGTTGAGCAGGGGGAACAGACAGCGGAACGTGTCCCAGAAGCCCGTGTCGGTGAAATAATAGCCTGGGCACACCTCGCCGGTATGTGGGCTGTAGTGTACGGGCTGGCCATGAGCGTTGATTTCGTAGAATGAGCGGGGGAAGAGTACGGAGCGATAGAGGCAGCTGTAGAACGTGCGCAGATGGTCGAGGTTGTCGTCTTCCACCTCGATGCGCCCCAGCACGTCGTTCCAGCGCTGGCGCCCGTCGGCACAGACCTGGTCAAACGAGCGGTTGCCCAACTCCTGCAGATTTCGCCATGCCTGCTCCTCGCTGATGAACGATGAAGCCACGCGGACGGTGACCTGCTGCCCTTTCTTCGTGGAAAAGCCCACCATGGCCTGCACATGGTCGCCCTCGGCTTCGCTGCCGGTGAACGTGGCGCCATCCTTCTGTATGCCCCAGTGCTGGAACTGCGTGTCGAACTGGAGTACGAAGTAGTTGCGGAAATTGGCGGGCACACCACCGCTGTTGCGCGTGCTATAGCCCGTTATCGTGTTCTTATTCACATCGTACCTGATGGCCGAACCTTTGTCGAAGGCATCAACGACAATGCGCGACACGCCGTCGGTGCTTTCCGGGAACGTGAAGCGCATGACGGCGGCTCGCTCTGTGGGAGTAATCTCGGCCCACACGTCGTAATCGGCGAGATAAACCTTATAGTAATAGGGACGTGCGTCTTCAGTCTTGTGCGAGAACCAGCTGGCACGCTTCTCCTCGTCGTAGATGAGGTCGGCCGTTGTGTTCGAAGTCTTGTCTGTCATGGGCATGACGGTGAACTGTCCGTAGTCGTTGATCCACGGCGAAGGCTGGTGCGTCTGCTTGAATCCGCGAATCTTGTCCTCGGTGTAGACATACTGCCATCCGTCGCCCATCTTGCCCGTCTGCGGCGTCCAGAAGTTCATGCCCCAGGGCAGGGCCACGGCGGGGTAGGTGTTGCCCGTGGAGAGCGAGTGCTTCGACAGTGTACCTACGAGGGTGCTGACATAATCGACGGGAGCAGGCTTGGCCATGAGGGCCAACGGCGCTGCCATCATCAAGCTGATCAATATTTTTTTCATCTTGCTTTTTTTTCTGTAACTATTATCTTATGAACGAATAGAACTCAGTGTTTATTGCCATGAGGCAGTATATAAAAATACAAAGCCTTTGTACACTCTGTACATAGCCTTTGTACAGAGTGTACATAGGCTATGTACAGTTCGTGTAAAATTTGCGTGATTTTCTATCCTTCTTCTCTCTTGCTCTCAACTACCACTGTATGGCCTGATCTTCATTCGGTATCTGCGTGTTCAGCTGGCGCTCGAGGGTGAGGATGCCCTTGGTGGTGTAGTTCATGGGATAGTTCTCCACGGACGTGTAGTCGGTATAGTCGTACTCTATGCCGCTGATGATGACGTAGTGGTGCAGCAGGTAGGGCCGCACGTCGTCAGCCTGCTCGTAGATGCGGTAGGAGGCGGTGCCGTGCTGCACGAAGTTGTTCTTTTCTGCATTGTCCGACGAGAGGCGCACCGTGCCCTGCTTCTTGTCGGCCGAGGTGGGCACGAACTCGAACTTCACCTTGTAGAACCGGCGGTCGACACGTGTCTCGTCGATGTTGCCCATGTAGAAGAACACGCTGTTCTCGTCTACCACGTATGCGCGTGCCGTCTCCATGCCTGTGGCGTTGTTAGGGTCGGCGGCATTGGTCACGGTGAGCGTGGTGGCCGAGTAGTTGCCCGAGTAGTCGTTGTAGGGATAGACGCGCAGCATGGCCTTGGCGTAGTTCTTGCGCGGATGGGGCAGGTAGCCGCTGGCCTGCTTCACCTCGATGGGCAGCACCCACTTCTCCACCATGTCAATGCCCTTGAAGTCGAAGCTGATGCGCAGCAGACCGATGTCTTCGCCGCTCTTCACCAGCACGCTGCCGGGATAGTCGGCATAGTCGCTCATGTCCTTGTAGTAAAGGTCGGTGATGTCGGCACGGTAGGTGGGACTGCCGAAGCGCTCGTAGTTCAGGATGGCGAGCGTGTCGCTGTGGCCCACCTGCACGTTGATGTCGCTGCCGTTGCGGGTGGTGCCGGCCACGATGACGGGCAGGTCGTAGCTTGACTTGCCCTCGCTGCCGAACATCAGCGAGCCGTCGTCGTTGTGACGGGAATAGGGCACATAGACTGCCGTCACGCCATTGTCGTTAAGAGGGGCCTTGAAACTGATGTACTTCTCGTACTGCTCGTCCTGCCACTCGTCGTTACAGGAAAAAAAGAAGGGAACAAAGAGGAGCAACAGACCCATCCCCCAGCCCCTCCTTGCAAGGGAGGGGAGTAAATACTTCTGTAACGTATTCTTAAATGTACTATTCATGGTATGTTCTTTTTTATTTTGAGTATTTTTACTTGAAAGTAATCATTCCCTCCCTCACAGGGAGGGTTTGGGTGGGTTTTCTTAGTCGTTGTACTTCCATCCGGGGTTCTGCACCAGGTTCTTGTTGCGCTTCAGGTCGGTGAAGGAGATGGGCCAGAAGTACATCTTGTCGGTGAAGGTGGCAGAGAGGTTGTAGACGGGTATGACCTGCATGAACTCGTCCTTGTTCTGTGCTGTCTGGAAGACGTTCAGGCCGTAGATGCGCTTGTTCTCCTCCACGGGGGCATCCATCCATCGGCGCAGGTCGAAGTAGCGCTTGCCCTCGCCCATGAACTCAATCATGCGTTCGCGCTTGATCTTGGCGCGCAGCTCGTCCTTGTTGGCGTAGTCGTTCTGTGTGTAGTCGGGCAGTCCGGCACGGATGCGCACCGGGCGTATGCCGCGCTTCATCTCTGCCAGGTCGCGGCCCTTGATGGTCACGGCGTTGCCCTTCCAGTCGTTCTGCTGATAGCTGTTGCCCTCGGTCAGCTCGTTGAGGCACTCGGCATACATCAGCAGGATGTCGGCATAGCGGATGGCCGGTTCAAACTTCACATGGACGTGGCCGTAGGAGCCGCCGCCGCTGGGCTGTGCTTCGAAGTAATCCTGCGGATGGTAGTATTTCTTCACGCCGATGCCCGTGCGCAGATAGGCAAACGAGTTACGGTAGCCGTCGGCACCGCTGCGGTAGTAGGTCACCTGGCGGTTGTGGTCGGTGGAAGAGCTCTTGCCCAGCTGCTCCCAGATGGTGCCGTTGTAGGCCACTGAGGCATAGAAGCGCGGCTCACGAGCACAATACTGGTGCGACACCTGCATACGCTGCTGGTTGCCCACGCTGCGGTTGGTGGGGTTGGCAAGCACCTCGGGATAGGTCTCGCCCTGTGCCTCGGCGCGGGTGATGAAACCTGTGGCGCGCTCGCGGTCATTGCCGGGATTGTCGACGGTGGTGGCACCCGGCTGGCGCCATTCGCGGTACATGCCGTCCACATCGGAGCCGTCCTTCATGTAATAGGTGTCCACCATCTTCTGTGTCAGACCGTGGGTGTTCCATCCGTTCAGCGACGTAGGCATGGAGTGGCCCACGAGCGATGCGATGCCGTTGTCGTGGTCGCCCAGCTCGATGTTGCCACGGGTGAAGATGAGCTCGGGGTTGCCGGCAGCGCTGGCCACGCCGTTGAACAGGTTGCGGTAGCTGAGGTAGGGGTCGATGTTCTTCCATCCGTCGGGCCAGTTCTTGTCGGAGAACTCCTCGTCAAATGGCGGCGTCACCGTGACGGGACGGTCGTCGGTGGCTACATCGTTGAACGGCTCGGTGTAGAGCTGATAGACATTGAGGTCGATGACGTCTTTGCAGGCTGCAGCGGCGCGTGCCCAGCGGTTCTCGTCGTAGGTGAGCGAGAGCAGCGGTGTGCCGTCGAAGTTCTTCAGCTGCTTGGCCACGTCGTCGGTGACATTGGCCGGGTGATGACCGTTCTGCAGCTGTCCGTTGGCCAACGGGCTGGCGGCATAGGTGAGCACGATGGCACGGGTGGCCAAGGCGGCGCCGATGGTGGGGCGCATCACGTTGTTCTCGTCGCGGCGCAGGCTCTTCAGCTCCTTGGCGGCCTGCAGCATCTGGTCGGCAATATAGGTGGCACACTCCTCGTAGGTGGAGCGCGGCGTGGCCAGGTCGTCGTAGGCCTGCGTGTAGTCGGCACCCTCGTCGGCCATGATGGGCACCGGACCGAACTTGCGCAGCAGCAGCCAGTAGTAATAGGCGCGTACAAAGCGTGCCTGACCACGGTAGTCCTCCACGTCTTCGGCGCTCATGGCTTTGTTGCGCCCGATGTTGTGGATGAAGATGCTGGCCTGATAGATGCCCTGATAGCAGCGCACCCAGGCATCCTGCCCCTGTGCTTCGGCGTAGTTGCCCTCGTGGAAGGCATTGTAGGAAGCCCAGTCGGCATCCTTTGAGTCGCCGAAGCTGTTGTCGCGGTCGCCATAGTACATGTCATCGTCGAAGTTGAAGGGGTTCCAGGCTCCGCCAGTGCCGCCAGTGCCGCCTTTCGAGCCGACCTCAATGTTGCTGCTGTTGAGGAACGAATAGGCATGGGCCAGCCATTGGTCACACTGAATCCTGTCGGTGAAGACGCTCTCCAGTGTCTTGCGGTCCTCAAAGTATTTGTCGCTGTCCAAGTCGGTACAGGAGGATAAGGCGGCGGCAATGCCGCAGCTTACGGTGAAGCTGACAATGAGAACTGACAAAGAGTTTTTGATTATCATAGTTTTCATGATCTTCTGTATTTATTGTTGCGTTTTTTCTCTCTATACACTTTTCTTTTACAGGTTCACCTGCATACCCAGGGTGACGGCCTTGGTGATAGGATAGTCCTCGCCGCGCGGCTGCAGTGACTCAGGATCCCAGATGCTGAACTTCTTGTGCAGGAAGAACAGGTTGGAGGCTGAGACATAGAAGCGTACGTTTTGGAAATGTATCTTGTTGACCAGCGTCTTGGGCATGGTGTAGCCGATGTCGAGGTTCTTCAGTCGCAGGTAGCGTCCGTCGCGCAGCCAGAAAGTGCTGTTGCGGAAGTTGTTGGCGTTGCCACCATAGCTCAGGCGTGGGTAGGCGGCATTCACGTCTTCGTTGGGCTGCAGGCCCAGCAGCTGTGCCGTCTCGGTGTCCACCCAGCGGTTCTCTAACAGACCCTTGAACACATTACCCCACTGACCCTCGCTGAAAGCGTAGACATTCTTGCCGTAGGTCATGAAGGTGCTCTTGCCGGCGCCCTGGAAGTGGAGGTTGAAGTCGAACTGCTTCCACGTAATCGAGACGCCCAGACCGTAGATGAGGTTGGGTCGGCTGGTGGCACCGATGGCGCACTCGTCGCCGCCGTCGATGATGCCGTCGCCGTTCACATCTTTATATTTAATGTCACCGGGCTGCACCGGGCCGAAGGTCTGTGTGGGTGAGTTGCGAATGTCGTCGTAGTCCTTGAACAGACCCTCAGCAATGAGGCCGCGCACCTGGTTGACACGGTAGCCGTGCTGGTTCTGGTAGGGGTAGACGTTGTTCTCCTCGTCATATTCGCCAATCTCGTTCTTCGAGTAGGTCATGTTGCCACGCAGGGTGATGCCCACGTCGCCAATGCGCTGCTCATAGCGGAAGTTGCCGTCAACACCACGCGACTTCACCGAGCCGACGTTGGCACGCGGATAGTTCCAACCGCCAGCGTCCCAATACTCCAGACCGACGGTGGTGGGCAGGAAGCGGCGCTCCTGATAGATGCCGGTACGCTTCTCGTCGAAGTAGTCGACGGTGAGCGAGAACTTGTTGTTGAACAGCACCAGGTCGATGCCCAGGTCGTTCTTCGTGGCCACCTCCCAGGTGACGCCTTCGCTGGCCACCTGACGGTAGCGGATGCTGGAATAGGTGTTGCTGAAATACTGTCCCCACGAGTAGCCGGCTCCGCTCTGCTCCAGCGTGTAGAGATAGGGGAAGCGGGTGCTGCCGGTGGCATCGCTACCCACCTTTCCGTGCGAGAAGCGCACTTTGAACATGTCGAGCCATGGTGCCTTCTGCTTCACCCAAGGCTCCTCGCCGATATTCCATGCCAGCGACCAAGCGGGGAAGAAGCCCCAGC
>JAEEPZ010000108.1 GCA_016285055.1 Prevotella sp. | reverse complement strand
GTGGCAGCAAAGAACATTACTGACATTACAGACCCCACCCCTGCCCCTCCCCTTGAAGGGAGGGGATGGCTGCGCATAAATCCTTTCTGCAAAGGGTCAACTGCTATATCATTGCCTTTTAAATAGGTTGTGACATCTTTGACAAACCACCCCTGACCCCTCCTTTGGAAAAGGAGGGGAAGGGCTGCGCCATCACTTAGCCGCCGCAGAGGTAACTTATTTCCCCCCTTGCAAAGGGGGGGCAGGGGGGGATTATTTCTGCGCAGATGAATCCCCCTCTAACTCCCCCTTTGCAAGGGGGAGAATAGGGCTACCTCAAGCCTTTGACTATCGAACATATTCAACTATTAACTCACATAAATAGCTATGTAACTATGCCCTATCCCAACCGCTATGTAACTATGCCCTATCCCAACCGCATAGGTCGGAATATTCTGCCGCCCCTTCGAGGTTTGTTGTTGTGCTGCGCTATACAGGGGCGTTGCCCCTGTCTGTAATCCGTCGCCCCTTCGGAGCTACTCCCCCGAGATGTGTATAAAGAGTAGCCCCTTCCAAGGGGGGGGCGAACAGGCTACTTTTGCGGCAGCACGTGTTTGTCTGATAATGATTGTGACAGAACATGATAGCAAAGACATCCATCGGCTACATGCGGATAATCATATTCTCAAAATCAATAGGAAGATAATCAAAATGTCATGGTGACTGTCGCATAAATTGCGTACTTTTGCAAAACAATTTGTTAACTGTGGCTTTATGCCCTACTAAAATAAATCAATCACACACATCATGGAACAGCAGGAATATTTCTTCGCCGTCGACCTGGGCGCCACCAGCGGACGTACCATCATTGGCAGCATCAGCGATGCAACTCTCAACACTCAGCACTCTACCATCGCCCTTGAGGAGGTGACCCGCTTCCCCAATAACCTCATTGAGCAGGGCGGTCATTACTACTGGGACATCCACGCCCTCTACTTTGAGATGATACGCGGCTTGAAGGAGGTGGCACGCCGTGGCTTGCGCATCAAGTCAATAGGCATCGACACCTGGGGCGTTGACTTCGTCTTCATAGGCCATGACGGTGCCATCTTGCGCAATCCGCGTGCCTATCGCGACCCCATCACCTTTGAGGCGATGGACCACTACCTCAGTCACGTCGTTTCGCGGCGTGAGGTCTACGATGTCACCGGCATACAGTTCATGCACTTCAACAGCCTGTTCCAGCTCTACGCCATGCAGCGCGAGAAGAACAGCGCGCTGGAGAACGCCGCCAAGATACTCTTCGTTCCCGATGCCCTGAGCTGGATGCTGACGGGCCAGGAGGTGTGCGAATATACCATTGCCTCGACGAGCCAGCTCTTAGACCCTCGCACAAAGGAGCTCGACGAGCGCCTGCTCGCCTCCATCGGCCTCAAGCGCGAGCTGTTCGGCCCGATGGTGCAGCCGGGCACCGTCATCGGCACACTGACGGAGGAGGTGCAGCGCCTGACCGGCCTCGGCCCCGTGCCCGTCATCGCTGTGGCAGGCCACGACACCGGCTCGGCCGTTGCCGCCGTGCCCGCCAAGGACAAGCACTTTGCCTATCTGAGCAGCGGCACGTGGAGCCTGATGGGCATCGAGACGAAGGATGCCATCATCAGCGACCTCAGCTACGAGCGCAACTTCACCAACGAAGGCGGCATCGAGGGCACTACACGCTTCCTGAAGAACATCTGCGGCATGTGGCTCTACGAGCGCTGCCGCTTGGAGTGGCCCGAAGAGGTGCGCCGGCTCAGCCATCCCGAGCTGCAAGGCTCGGCCATGAGCGTCGAGCCGTTCCGCTCCATCATCAATCCCGACGACGACTGCTTCGCCGCTCCCAAGTCGATGATAGGCGCCATCCAGCAGTATTGCCGCGACACCCAGCAGCCCGTGCCCGAGACACCGGCCGAGATTTGCCGCTGCATCTTCGATTCGCTGGCGCTGCGCTATAAGCAGGTGTTTGAATGGCTGAAGGAGTTTGCCTCGATGACAGACGCTCAGCAGGGCGATATGAGCGTGCTCCATATCATAGGCGGCGGCTCGCTGAACAAATATCTCAATCAGTTTACGGCCAACTCAACGGGCGCCACCGTCCTGGCTGGCCCGCAGGAGTGTACGGCTCTGGGCAATATCATGATGCAGGCAAAAGCCGCCGGCATCGTCACCGACATCTGGCAGATGCGCGCCCTCATTGCCGCTTCCACCGACATGGTGAAGTATGAGCCGCAGGACAAGGACGCTTGGGACAAGGCATACGAGAAGTACCTCGCCATTGTCGGGAAGAAATCATAGCAGATGAAGCGGTTATTGCTCACAGTGACGCTTGCTGCCGGCGTGCTCTTCGCGCTGGCAGCCGATGTCGTGTGGTACGACGGTCACAGCCCGGTGACCTATCAAGTACAGGGCAAGGTGTCGCCCGTGGTGATGCAGGCCTTGCAGCTGTTCTCCGACGATATGGCGATGGTGACGGGCCGTCAGGCCGTGGCTGCCAACGGTGCTCCCATCCGCATCGTGCAAGGCAAAGGCCACGACGACGGCTTCAGCATCTACGTGCAGAACGGGCAGGTGGTGGTGGAAGGCCACAACGCCCGAGGCACGGCCTACGGCGTGCTGGAGCTGAGCCGCATGGCAGACGTCTCGCCCTGGGTGTGGTGGGGCGACGTGCGGCCGCATAGCCGGTCCTATCCATTGGTCCTTCCCGACACGTTCCGCCTGGAGCACACACCCAGCGTGGCCTATCGCGGCATATTTATTAATGATGAGGACTGGAGCCTGCGCCGGTGGTCGAAGGACAACATGGGGCCGCAGACCTACAAGCGCCTGTTCCAGCTGATGCTGCGCCTGCGCGCCAACACCCTCTGGCCGGCCATGCACGAAGGCACGCCGGGATTCTTCACCGTTGAAGGCAACAAGGCGATGGCCGACTCTTTCGCCATCGTCATCGGCACCAGCCACTGCGAGCCTTTGCTGCGCAACAATGTGGCCGAGTGGGACCACGCTGTCCGCGGACCGTATAATTACATCACCAACCGCAACGCCGTGCAGCAGTACTGGAAGGAGCGCCTGCAACAAGTGAAAGGCAGCGAGGAACTCTTTACGCTTGGCATGCGCGGCATCCACGACGGTTCGATGGAAGGCGTGAAAACCAAGGAGGAGAAACTCAACGGGCTGCAGCAGGTCATCGACGACCAGCGACAGCTCATCCGTCGGTATTATCATAAAGATGTGGCGAAGGTGCCGCAGGTCTTCATCCCCTACAAAGAGGTGCTGGAAATCATGGAGAGCGGCCTGCGTGTGCCCGACGACGTGACGCTGATGTGGTGTGACGACAACTACGGCTACCTCACGCGTCTGCCCGATGCCGAGCAGCAGCAGCGCAGCGGGGGCGGCGGAGTGTATTACCATCTCAGCTACTGGGGCCGCCCGCACGACTACCTGTGGCTCACCACCACCCAGCCGGGACTCATCTACCACGAGATGCGTGCCGCCTACGACCATAACTGCCGTCGCCTGTGGATAGCCAATGTTCACGACCCGAAGGTGGCAGCCTACCAGTTGGAGCTGTTCATGGACATGGCGTGGGACATAGAAAGCATCACCTCCGACCCTTCGCCCCAAAAAAGCGGAGCACTGACGCTTGAGAAACACTTGGAGCAATGGCTCATGCGCCAGTTTGGCGGGCAGGTGGGACGCGCCGTCGCCCCAGCCATGCGCGAGCTGATACGGCTCAATGCCATCCGCAAGCCCGAATTCATGGGCTGGACGCAGGTGGAACTCGACAAGAAGAAATACCCCGGCGGCAAGTCGGTGCCTGGCCGCACCGAGTTCTCACTGACCGAAGGCTACCAGCGCATGGAGACATTCGCTAAGATGGAAGCCACCGTCGACACCTGGCGCCCCTTGGTGATGGAAGGCCGGCAGGATGCTTACTTCGCCCATGTGCTCTATCCCGTCCATGCCTCTGCTGCCATGACGCGCAAGATGCTCTCCTACGAGCAGCAGAGCAAGGATGCCTACGCAGAGATACAGCAGCTGACGGAGCGTTACAACACCATGAACAACGGCAAGTGGCACAACCTCATGTCGGCCGCACCGCGCGACCTGCCCGTCTTTGGCAACGTGCGCACCTCGTTCCCTCAGCATCCCTCCGTCGGCCGGCTCATCGCAAGGAATGCCTGCCAGTATGACCACTGCACTTCGGCCGATGGCCGTCCTTGCACGGTGGTTGACATGCTGGGCCACTCCATGCAGGCAGTGGCATTGCCCAAGGGCAGCACGCTGACCTTTGAGTTCGACAGCCCGCAGGAGGGCGATGCCGTGCTCTACACCGCCATGATTCCTACGCAGCCCTTCGACCGCGGCGACCTGCGCTATGTGGTGTGCATCGACGACCAGCAGCCTGACACCGTCTCGATGAAGACGCCCTACCGCTCGGAGCGATGGAAACAAAGCGTGTTGCGCAGCCAGTCGCTCAACAAGACGCGCGTCCATCTGACGAAGGCGTCGCACAAGCTCATGATCAAAGCGCTCGACGAACACATCATCGCCGACCAGTGGATGATAGACTTCTGCCCCGACCGTGAGTTCTATGTCATTCCCGTAGGGGAAAACTAACCTACATTATTCACGGGTATTATGTTGAAACCACTTCCTTTTTCTTTGCCTGCGGCGCAACGTAAATATACGCAAATGATACGCAAATGTTTCGTGAATTATAAATATTTACGTGTATTCGCGTGTCATTCATGGATATAACCAAAAAACCCAAAAACGATATTGAAATGATGAAACCCGCAGGCAAACTCCTTGGCCTTCTCTGTTTCACCTGCTGCAACATTGCCGCCGTTCATGCCCAGCAGTTTCAGCAGGAGTTCGGCAACCCACGTAAGCCTTTTGTAGAAGTCGTGGCCATGCCCAGCCATGCCGACAGCCATTACGCCTTGGGGCAGCAGGCCGTGTTGCGCATCATAGCCCGCGAGGGCGGCGTGCCTGTCGATGGCACGGTAGTGCGCTACAAGGTGGGGCCGGAGATGTTCCTCCCTGACGATTGCGACTCGGTGGTCTTTCACGCAGGCGAGGCCCTCATCCCTATGGGCACGATGACCGAGCCGGGCTTCCTGGCCTGCCAGTACGAGTTCCGCACTGCCGACGGCAAGACCAGTAAGGACCTGGTGAAGCTGGCCTTCGACCCGGAACAAATCAAGACTTTCACGCCCATGCCCCGCGACTTTGCGCAGTTCTGGCAGGAGGCGTTGAAAGAAGCCCGCAAGGTGCCCTTCGAAGCAGAATATCATGATGTGAAAGATGCAACCAACGAACAGTTTGAGACCCAGCTTGTCCGCCTGCGCGTAGGCCGCAGCAAGTGGATGCAGGGCTACCTCACTCGTCCCAAACACTCTGCCCTCACTGCCGGCCAGGCTCCCAAATATCCCGTCGTGCTCTGTCCTCCCGGTGCCGGTAGCCAGAAAATCTATCCCTCCGACTATTTCCCCAAGGAAGGATGCGTCTATATGAAGATAGAGATTCACGACAACGACCAGCGTCTGGCCGACGACGCTTACGATGCCATGCGCCATGAGAAATGCGACGGCTATACGCTGCGTGGCATGGCCTCGCGCGATACCTATTATTATAAAGATGTGTATGTGGGCTGTGCCCGAGCTGTCGACTTCCTGTGCTCGCTGCCGGAGTGGGATGGCAAGAACGTCATCGTCACGGGCGGCTCGCAGGGTGGGGCGCTGACCATCGTCACTGCAGCCCTCAACGAGAAGGTCACGCTCTGTGCACCGTTCTATCCTGCCCTCTGCGACCTCACCGCCTTCCTACACCGGCGTGCAGGAGGATGGCCCAAGTTTTTCAGCGGCTTCTATAAAGATGGGCTGGTGGACATACCGGCCGAGCAAGCCGTGGAAACCTTGCAATACTACGATGTCGTGAACTTTGCGCGCATCCTGCGGGTGCCGACGTTTATGTCGTGGGGCTACAGCGACGACACCTGCTCGCCCTCCTCTGTCTGGGCCGCATGGAACGAAATCACTGCGCCCAAGCAGAAAGACATCACTCCTTCGAGCGGTCATTGGCGCTTCCCTGCCAGTTGGGAAAAGTGCAGGGCATGGCTCAAAGGGCTCTTGAATTAAAAAACATAGGGGAAAAGACAATTATTAAAGATGGAAGTCGGAAAAACAGCGTATCTTTGCAAGCGAAAATATTCACACTTAAAACAATATCAAGAAAATGAAAGCAAATTTGATTGAACAAGCTTATGCCGTAGCGAAAGAGCGCTACGCCGCTATTGGCGTCGACACCGACGCAGTAATTGACCAGTTGCAGAAACAGCAGATCTCGCTGCACTGCTGGCAGACCGACGACGTGGTGGGCTTCGAGCGCAACGACGCCCTCAGCGGCGGCATCCAGACCACAGGCAACTACCCCGGCCGCGCACGCAACATCGACGAGGTGCGCAAGGACATTGAGTTCGTCAAGACACTCATCGCCGGCAACCACCGCCTGAACCTGCATGAAATCTACGGCGATTTCGGCCCGCAGTTCGTTGACCGCGACCAGGTGGAGGTGAAGCACTTCCAGAGCTGGATGGACTGGGCCAAGGAGAACAACATGAAGCTCGACTTCAACAGCACGTCGTTCTCGCATCCGAAGAGCGGCGACCTGACACTCTCGAACCCCGACAAGAGCATCCGCGACTTCTGGATTGAGCACACCAAGCGCTGCCGTCGCATCGCCGACGCCATGGGCAAGGCTCAGAACGACCCCTGCATTATGAACATCTGGGTGCATGACGGCTCGAAGGACATGCCCGTGCAGCGTAAGAAGTACCGCGAGATACTGGCTGCCTCGCTCGACGAGATCATGGAGGAGAAGCTCGACGGCGTGAAGAACTGCTTCGAGGCCAAGCTCTTCGGCATCGGCTTGGAGAGCTACACCGTGGGCTCGCACGACTTCTATACCGCCTACTGCGCCACCCGCAAGCAGATGTACACCCTCGACACCGGCCACTACGAGCCGACGGAGAACGTCAGCGACTTCGTTTCGACACTGCTGATGTATGTGCCCGAGCTGATGCTGCACGTCAGCCGCCCGGTGCGTTGGGACAGCGACCACGTGACCATTATGAACGACCAGACACTCGACCTCTTCAAGGAGCTGGTGCGCTGCGACGCCCTCGACCGTGCACACGTCGGCCTCGACTACTTCGATGCCAGCATCAACCGCATCGGTGCCTACATCGTCGGCACGCGCGCCACGCAGAAGTGCATACTGCAGGCCCTGCTCGAGCCGAAGCAGAAGCTGCGCGAGTATGAGGACAACGGCCAGTATTTCGAGCGCCTCGCACTCATGGAGGAGGCCAAGTCAATGCCCTTCGGCGCCGTGTTCGACTACTTCAACCTGAAGAACAACGTGCCCGTGGGCGAGGAGTACATTGCCTGCATCCAGCAGTACGAGAAGGACGTCACCTCGAAGAGATAATCATCGTTATAACGTGATAACAATAGTCGTAATAACGTGATAACGTAATAACGTGATAACGATAGTCGTAATAACGTGATAACGTAATAACGTAATAACGAGATAACGCAATAACGAAAAATGGCAAACAACGGAAGCCTGAAGAGCACCATCGCGGTGTCTCTTACAAATTATCTCGACGCTGGCGCCATCGTGGCCGGCGCCAGCGGCTTGACGCTCTGGCAGAACTACCTCGGCCTGTCGGAGGTGCATCTGGGCTGGCTCAACTTCATCAGCGCCAACTGCCTCGGTGCCGCCATCGGCGCCATCATCGGCGGATTCCTGGCCGACAAGTACGGGCGTAAGTTTATCTTCACCTACAACCTGCTGGTCTATATGCTGGGTGTGATATTAGTGATGTGCTCGTTCAACTACCCGATGCTGCTGGCCGGATTCCTCGTCACAGGCATCAGCGTGGGCGTGGGCGTGCCGGCTTCGTGGACGTATATCAGCGAGAGCTCGGAGGTGAACAAGCGCGGCCGCAACATCTGCATCTCGCAGATGTCGTGGGGCTTGGGACCGATGTGCATTCTGCTCTTCGGTATGCTCTTCGCCCCTGGCGGCTATCTCTTCAGTGCGGTGGAGGGCGTGGCTCACGCCTTCCTGGGGGCCGATGCCGCCGTCAACGAGGTCAATGTGTTCTCTTCGCGCATCGTCTTCCTGACGCTGTTCATCGTGGCCTTCATCGCATGGAACCTTCAGCGCAAGCTGCAGGAGAGTGCTGAGTTCGTCAGCAACAAGGAGAAGGAAGCCAAGACGGGCCTGATGGACAACATCAAGGTGCTGTTCCAGAACATGACCGCCGTGAAGACCGTCATCTTCCTTGCCACCATCTACCTGACGTGGAACCTCGTGGCCTCTGTCATGGGCTTCTTCCAGCCGCATATCTATGAGACGGCGGGCGGCGTCAGCAACGAGCAGGCCAACTGGATGAACTGCATACAGTGGGCCATCATCGTGGGCGTGACGTTCATCGTGTCAAAGCTGATTGACAAGACGTCGCACAAGGCCATCTACACCTTTGGCCTCCTCGTGGCCATCTCGGCCTGGGTGGTTATCATCACCATGGGAGCCGGCGGCATGGCTGGCCTTTGGCTCTTCGCCATCCTGTGGGGTGTTCAGGGCGGCTCGTCGCCACAGATATTCTATGCTCTGTGGGGCAGCGAATTGTTCCCCGCCAAGTTCCGTGCCGGTGCGCAGGGCCTGATGTTCTTCATCGTGCGTGGCCTGTCGGCTGTGTGGGGACTCGTCTTCACCTATATCTACGGCGAGAACGGCGAGGGCTTCACCATCGCTGCCTGGTGCATGATTGCGCTGCTGACAGTGTCGCTCCTCGTCGGCATCATCGGAGCACCCAACACCCGTGGCCGCTCCCTCGACAGCATCACCAAGGAACGTTACGGCGAAAACTTCTAAACGATTATTTACTCAAAATTAAAGAGGGCGTGTCAGAATGGGCACACCCTCTTTTCATAAGACTCAGCCAACGCACACGCTGGTTGCTACTTTTGGGCATTTATCTCGTCCCTCCTGCTTCGCGACTTGATGACAAGGCCTACGCCTGTGAATACCAGTACCACGGCAAGGGCGTGCATCCACTTCAGCACACCGATGCCGGCGGCCACGCTCACCGTGACGGCCACGATGGGCTGCACGTAGTTGTAGACCGACACCACCGTTGGCCGCAGCACCTGTTGGGCATTGATGATGAGGATATAACCTATGAAGGTGCCGAACACCACTACGTAGGCTGTCTCTATCAGGCTTTTCGTGGCGATGGGCTGGCTGAGCGTGTCGACGGCATGAGGGCCGATGAACGGGGCCAGGATGATAGTGGCCCAGAGAAACATCCATTTGTTGACCGTGAACACTGAGTAACGCTTGACGAAGCGATTGAACAGCGACAGGTAGAGCGCGTAAGAGAACTGCGCCATGAGGCACAGCAGGTCGCCGCGGATGTCGCCCACCTTGCCGTCGTGGTGGGTTGCCGATGTGAGTATCAGCATCAATGCGCCGCTGCAGCCTAAGAACACTCCCATCACCTTCTTGCTGGTCAGTGGCTCTTTCAGGATGATGGCCGCCAGAATCATGGCAAAGATGGGCATCGACGTGGTGACGATGCTGGCGTTGATGGGCGATGTAAGCGACAGCCCCAGCGTATAGCCGCACTGGTTGGTGACAATGCCCAGGACGGCAGCACCGGCAAAGGTGATGACGTCTCTCAGTGGCACATGCTCGCGGCGGGCGAAGAGTGAGGCTGTCCAGAAGAGCAGGGCGCCGCCGCTGACGCGCAGCATCACCATCGTCAGACCGTCGATGCCGTGCAGCATGGCATCCTTGCCCACCGGAGCCATCAGACCCCAGATGGCACAGGCCGCAAACATTGACAGGTGGGCAGCCAGTGCCCGGTTTTTCCCTCTTTCTTGGCTCATGGCCTTTGCATTCTTCCGTTTCGACGGTACAAGCGGTTTATTCCTCACGGAGCGGGTTCCAGCCCTGGGCCTTGAGCTCAAACTCCTGGTTGTCGCGGGTGACGAGGACATGGCCGTATTTCTGTTCGGTGATGTGGCCGATGAGGTGTACGTCTTCCAGGTCGCGCACTTTGTCGAGGTCGCCGATGGGCACGGTGAACAGCAGCTCGTAGTCCTCGCCGCCGTTGAGGGCGCAGGTGGTGACGTTCATCTCCATCTCCTCAGCCATGACGGCGGTCTGGTAGTCGATGGGAAGCTCCTTCTCGAAGATGCGGCAGCCGGTGCCGCTCTGCTTGCAGATGTGCATGAGCTCGGAGGAGAGTCCGTCGCTGATGTCCATCATGGCCGTGGGGCGTATGCCGGCCTCGCGCAGTCGCTGGACGATGTCACCGCGGGCCTCGGTCTGCAGCTGGCGCTGCAGGAGGTATTCCTTGCCGCTGAAGTCGGGCTGGATGGTGTTGAGTGTTGAGAGTTGGGCGTTGAGTGACTTTAGACCGTCCTCATCGCCAACAGTCTGTGCCTCCTTTATCTTGCGCCGGATGTCATCGATTTGGCTGTAGTAGATGGATTTCTCGCGTTCTAAGAGCTGCAGTCCCATGTAGGCAGCGCCGAGGTCGCCGCTGACGCAGATGAGGTCGGTGTTGCGGGCGCCGCTGCGGTAGACGATGTCGTCTTTGCTGGCTTCGCCGATGCAGGTGATGCTGATGGCCAGGCCGGTGTAGGAAGAGGTGGTGTCGCCGCCCACGATGTCTACGCCCCACTTCTCGCAGGCGCGGCGCAGGCCGCTGTAGAACTGTTCGAGGTCTTCCACGCTGAAGCGCTTGCTCAGTGCCAGCGAGACGGTCATCTGTCGCGGCGTGCCGTTCATGGCGAAGATGTCGCTGATGTTCACCATGGCCGACTTGTAGCCCAGGTGCTGCAGGTCGATGTAGGTGAGGTCGAAGTGTACGCCCTCCATGAGCATGTCGGTGGTGACGAGCACTTCCTTGTCGGGATAGTGCAGTACGGCGCAGTCGTCGCCAACGCCCTTCACTGTCGAGGCGTTCTTAGGTGTGATGTCTTGGGTAAGGCGGTCGATGAGTCCGAACTCGCCAAGGGATGCGATTTCCATTCAGTATTTGAGGATTGAGATGGTGGATTACTTGAAGCTGATGGTTTGTGATTTGTTTTCCTGCTTGTCTTGCGGCTTGCCCTCCTGTAGCTTCGCCTGGCGGCTGTCCTTGCCTTTCACAAGGATGCTGTTGCGCGAGTTCTTGAGCACATAGCCAACAATGAAGTCGCAGAACTGCTGCTCCTGCTCCTTCTGCATGAAGCTGATGCGCACGGGCAGGGCGTAGAGATGGCTGCGCACCTCGTCGCTGAGGCCGTCGACGGCGGTCAGGCGTGCGGCGTCTTTCTCGGTTGTGACGATAAGTTTCGGCGAGGGCATCTGGGCGAATGTCTCGTTGATGCGGCGCACGTCCTTGCGGCTGAAGTGGTGATGGTCGGGGAATGAGAGCGGCGTGAGGCGAGCGGCGAGTGGGGCAAGGTCTTCCTCCAGTTGCTTGGGCGAGGCAATGCCAGTGAGCAGGAGCACATGGGTGTCAGCACTTAAACTGCAGGCCGCGCCGGTGGCAGGGAAGACGGGCTGCAAGTCGCCGTAGTCGAGGGTGGTGAAGTAGAGGTGCTGGTAGGGATAGAGGCTCATGGCTTTCGTGATGACGCGAAACTCCATGGGCTTCAGGTCTTTGGGGCACTTCGTGATGATGACGATGTCGGCGCGGTTCTTGCCGCTCAGTGGCTCGCGCAGTCGTCCGGCAGGCAGCAGCTTGTCGTAGATGATGAGGCGGTGGTAGTCGACCAGCAGAATGTTGACGCCGGGCTTGACATAGCGGTGCTGGAAGGCGTCGTCGAGGATGATGACGTCAAGGTTCTCGTCATCGTCGGTGAGTCGCTGTATGCCTCTGACACGCTTGGCGTCGACGGCGACAGTGGCATCGGGGAACTTGGTCTTCATCTGGAAGGGCTCATCGCCGATGTCGCGTGCCGTGGTGTCGGCATGGGCCAGGAGGAAGCCGCTGGTCTTGCGCTTGTAGCCGCGGCTGAGCACGGCCACACTGAATCTTTCGCGCAGCAGGCGGATGAGGTATTCCACGTGGGGCGTCTTGCCCGTGCCGCCCACGGTGATGTTGCCCACCGCGATGACGGGCACGTGGAAGTCGTGGCTCTTCAGCAGACCGATGTCGAAGCAGAAGTTCCTCAGCCGCACCGCTCCGCCGTAAAGCCAGCTGAGCGGCAGTAAGCTTTCCTTTATCTTGATGTAGTCGCCCTCCATTTTTTCTTTTTTTATTCAAGTTTCGCATTCGCGCCGCTCGGCCTTACCGCTTTGCTCTGCGATGATCTTTTAGGAGTTAAAGGAGTTAAGGGAGTTAAAGGAGTTAAAGGAGTTAAAGGAGTTAAGGGAGTTAAGGGAATTAAGGGAGTTAAAGGGGTTAAGGGAGTTAAAGGGGTTAAGGGAGTTAAAGGGGTTAAGGGAGTTAAAGGAGTTAAAGGAGTTGAGGGAGTTAAAGATAAATGGCTCTCCATGAGAAGCCTTTGTCTCTGGGTTGAAATCCATAGTAAAGCTATTGTCTTTAACTTCTTTAACTCCTTTAACTCCAAAAATACGGGAATCCTTACTCCACGCTGACGCTGAAAGGCAGGCGTGCTTGCAGGCGGTTGCGCAGCTGGTCGAGGCGGAGCTGCAGGTACGGCTCGTAGAGGTCGCCCAGCACCATGCGGAGTTGCGACTGCAGACGGGCCTGCGTGAGCTTGTCGAGGTAAGAGCCAGTCTGCTCGTCGTCATCGCTGAAGAGACCCTCCGACCAGCTCTTCTTGGCAGGATAGGCGCAGGTGTGGTACTCCTGCATGTTGGCCAGCTCAGCCGCTTTCTTGATGGCGTCGTCCAGTGAGCCGAGCTTGTCGACGAGGCCGATGCCCAGAGCGTCGGTGGCCAGCCACACACGTCCCTGAGCGATGCTGTCCACGTTGTCGCGCGTCATCTGGCGCCCGTCGGCCACGATGTCGAGGAAGTTCACATAGCCGCGGTCGGTATAGCCCTGCAGGTTGCGCATCGCGTCGCTGTTCTCGCTGCCGAAGATGAGGTCGTTCTCAAAGTCGGAGTAGCGGTTGGTGGTGACGCCGTCCATGGTGATGCCCAGCTTGTCGCTGATCAGTCCGCTGAAGTTGGGCACCAGTCCGAAGATGCCGATGCTGCCCGTGATGGTGGAGGGCTCGGCGAAGATGTAGTTGGCACCGCAGCTGATCATGTATCCGCCCGAGGCAGCCATTCCGCCCATCGACACGACGATGGGCTTCTTTGTCTTCAGCTGCTTGATGGCATGCCATATCTGCTCGGAGGCGATGGCGCTGCCGCCGCCCGAGTTGACGCGCATCACGACGGCCTTCACCTTCTCGTCGTCGGCCAGGCGGCGGAGATCGTCGGACACGGTGCGGCCCACAATGCTGTGCTCGCTCATAAAGCCGCTCACCAGCTCGTCAATGATTTCGCCGTAGGCGTAGTAGACGGCTATCTCGTCGCCCTTCTCCTTCACTTTCTTCGCGGGCTTGAGGTTCTTCATGTCCTTCAGCGTCAGTAGGTGGAGGTCATCGTCCTTGCCGATGCCCAACTGGCGGCGCACCACCTGCTGCATCTCCTCGGGATAGAAGGCACGGTCGATGAGGTGCGCCTTCTGGTAGTCGGTCGTGGTGGCGAAAATCATGATGCTGTCGTTGGCCAACTGGTTGAGCGCTTCGGCGGTGGTCTGGCGGCTCTGCGCTATCTGCTCCGTCCACTGGCTCCAGATGCCGTTGAGGTAGGCCTCGCGCTGCTCGCGGTCCTCAGCGCTCATGTCCTTGCGCGTGACGCTCTCCACGTAGCTCTTGTACTTGCCCACGCGAGCCGCCTGATACTTCACGCCCAGCTTCTCGTAGAGGCCCGTCATATACATCGACTTGCCGCCCAGACCCTTGAAGTCAATCATGCCCGTGGCGTTGAGGAACACCGAGTCGGCCACGGAGCAGACATAGTAGGAGGCCTGCATCATCTGGTCGCCGTAGGCATACACCCACTTGCCGCTCTTGCGGAAGTCGGCTAGTGCGTCGCGCACCTGCTGGGCCGTGGCTGGCGAGTCGAACACGGTGGCACCGCCCTCGAGGTAGATGCCCTTGATGTTCTCCTCATCGCGGGCCTGGCGGATGGCCTTCAGGATGTCGTCGAGGCCCATGTCGTCGGCTTCGGCGGCGCCGAGCAGCAGGCTTAACGGGCCGGCATCCTCGGAGCGCTCGCTCACCATGCCGTTGAGTTTCAACACAAAGACGGAGTTCTCCTTCGCCTTCACTTTCGAGTCACTGCCGGCCATGAGTCCCGTGATGGTGAGGGCCAGCAACAGGCCGCCGATGATGGTCATCACGAGGATGCCGCACATCGTGGCAAGCATGTATTTGAAAAAGTCTTTCATTGTGAGTTGGTGTTTGTTCTTATAAAAAAAAGCGTTGCGTTTATAAATCAATGGCAAAATTACAAATTATTGTTGGAATAGATGCAGAAATAACACTTTTTTTCTACATTTCTGTCATTTGTTGCACCAAAACAGGCGATTTTACCATCTGTAGAGCCGGCTCCTCCGCTTTTTGGGTTGTCGTGCTTTGCGCATCGCATATTCGTCAGTGAACATTTGCTTCTTGGCCGAATTGTCCGAAATAATCCGTGCTGTGAGGATGGAAAAGACATAGTTACGTCGCTAATTAGGTGAGTTGATACCGCTACGCGGCCTGAGAAAAAACCAATAAAAACAAATAAAAACAAGAAAAACAAATTGGTAAATTGTCTCATTTGGTACAATAGCTATCGCCTTGCCCACCGCATAGCTCAATGCGCAGCCATCCCCTCCCTTCAAGGGGAGGGGCAGGGGTGGGGTCTGTAACTTTTTCGCTGCCTCATATCCACTGCCTCATATTCGCTGTCCCTTTTTCGCTGAAACTTCTTCGCTGATAAAATATTACAGACATTACAGACCCCACCCCTAACCCCTCCCCTTGAAGGGATGGGATGGCTGCGCATTGC
>JAEEPZ010000239.1 GCA_016285055.1 Prevotella sp. | reverse complement strand
ACCATATAATATTATTCGTGTAATTCGTTGTCGAAAAAATATTTATGACCATTCGTGACTATTCATGGAAATTCGTGTTAAACAAAAAATTTTATGGCATTCCAGATTGCGATGACACCGACTCGGGCGTTCCAACGGCTCAACGAGGGCGAAACTATTATTGAAACCTACGAGGAGTTGGCTGCTATTCAGGAGCGGTTACAGTGCGATATCTATATCACACTCCCGGACGAGTACGGCCAAAAAAGAGTCTTTCTCTATGATCCCTGATTTACAAACCTAACAAAATACAACTTATGAAACAGACCAACGAAAAAGGGCAGATTGAGTTGCCCGCAGATTATCATTATTACAAGGCAGTGGCTGACTCCCGCACGGGAAAACTGTTGCTCAAGTTCCTCCATGCCTGCCAGAACTGCGAAAAGGCCGCCGACGAATGGTGTAAGAAGTTCGGTGCAAAGTATTACTGCGACAACCCGAAGTACTTTGCGGGCGGCGTGGCCTGTGTGGCGTTTGACCAGAAACCCGATCCGAAGCTGTGGCGGCCATACGTCCGCGTTGGCGAAGATCAGTATTACCTGCCGGCTTGCGAGGCAGTGCCAGATAAGGTGGAGATACCGCACCGTGACTATGCACTAAAGGACTCGTGGGACATGATGTATCTGCGCGACAAAATCTATGAAGCACCCGACAAGAAACTCTACCTGGTGAGACTGTCGTTCCGTCCCGTCGGCGACCAGAAGGACAGTCAGGGGCGACCGATTCAGGCTGGGCGCAAGCTGCGGCAGGCCATCGCTGCCGAGCAAAAAAGGCTCAGATTGCCGGTGATGACCGTGCAGCAGCTGTACCGCATCCTCGAAGCCGAACTGCCTGTGGGCCGCCTCACCGACCGAACGCCTATTGTCTTCCTTTACGGTGCATCACTCTATATCGGCTCGTTCTATCCCTGCAACGCCAAGGGTCTTGAATCGATCACCATGCAGCAGTGCAGAACGAAAGCCTGCCTCTGGGAGCGTCAGGACGGGAACACGAATTAAGACGAGAACACGCGGTCGAGCAGCTTGAAGTTGTTGTCGTTGATGACCGAGAAGTCCTTCTGGGTGTAGATGTCGGCGATGTTGTAGGAGCCGACGTGGTTCAGCGCTTCGTCCACATCGCCCTTGCTGAAGTGCATCAGGTTGCGCGATAGCGTGGCGAAGGTGTGGCGTGCCTGGTAGAACTGCAGGCCGTCGATGCCCACCGCCTCTCCGACGGTTTTTAGTCCGACATTGATGGCGCGGTTGAAGTCCTCGGGGCGGGTGTACCGCTGACAGAACGAGAACACGCGGTCGCGGCCCCGGTACTTCGCTATGAGCGGCTTTATCACCTTATGGATCTTCACCTCGATGTAGGCATCGTCCGAGCGGCGGTCCTTCGTCTTTGTCCGGTTGTACTTCAAGATGCCGCGAGTAAGCGTCCTGGCATAGTACATATCGACGCTGTTCATACCCATCAGGCAGAACGAGAGCATGAAACAGTCGCGGGCCAGGGCGGCGCGGCTGTGCGGCGCACCCTCATACGCCACGACCTTCATCAACTGCTCCAGCGAGAGCGCCCGCCCGCCCTTCTTCATCTGCTGCTTCGGCACGCGGTACCGCTGGAAGGGGTCGTTGGTGATGACCGACTCGTAGTCCGTGTTGTACCGCCGCATCGCCTCGTGGAACAGGTGGCGCATCAGACCGAGGTAGAGCGACTGCGCACGGGGCTTGTCTTTCAGGTGCTGCTCGTAGTCCTCCAGCAGCTTATAGGTTATCATCTTGAACGGCAGCCGACGCTTGCCCAGGTAACTCTCCAGTGAGTTCAGCATCGTCACATAGTTCTTGGCCCCCTTCACGTCGTTGCGCCGCAGCCAGTCCTCGGCAAAGGTGAAGAAGTCCGTCACCTCCTCTTTTGTCACGATGCGCTCCGCTATCTCCGTCGCGTCCATCGTCTGCCCGCCCAGTGCGTCCAGTTGCAGCGCGTCCAGCCGTTCCTGCAACTCGCGCCGTTTCTGCTCAATCATCTTCGCCTTCTCCGGCTCTTTCACCCGCTTTCCGTTAGTCGTCAGCTCCGAGTCGCCAACGGTAATACCCGTCGGGATGCGCTTCTTTGTCTTGCCTTCACAAATCAGGAACGACACCGGGTGCAGCCGTTTCTTGTTCTTTTTTCCTATCTCAATCGTTATTGTTGCCATACCTTTTTATATTATATAGGGCCTGCCGTTCTGACGGAAATCTGACGGAAATTTTTCGGCTCAAAAGTGGAAATTCTGCCCAAAAGTGGACTGCCCGCCTCTTGACGAAAAACCCCTGCAAACGCTGATTTGCAGGGATTTTGCCGTGGGGTGCCCGGACGGACTCGAACCGTCGACATTCAGAACCACAATCTCTGCCAGCGAAACGCTCAGACCCTGTTTATACACTAACTATCCATGCTTTTTCTCTTTATCGTTTGACGGAAATATCACGGATTTTTTGCCACCGTCACACCGTTCTCACCGTCAGGCGCTGCCGATGGAAAAGGAAACTTTTCAAGCACTTCCTTCGCCACGTGCTGATGGAGTACCAGCCGCAAGTCCTCCACCTGCTGCTGCAGACTGGCGATTGTCACCTTCTGTGCCGCGATGATTTCCTTCTTGTCCTCCAGTTCATGTTCCAGCGCCGCAATCCGCCTGTCTTTCTCCGCATCGCCGACGGCCTTTTGTCCCTGCACGTCCGCCGCCAGCATCACGTCGCTCTCGCCCCGCAGCCACTGCAGGTTGAAGATGCACCCGCAGGCGGTCTGCAACTTTGTCAGCGTGTCGTCCTTCACCTCGGTGTAGCCCTTCACGATGTTCGTA
>JAEEPZ010000107.1 GCA_016285055.1 Prevotella sp. | reverse complement strand
GTTAAAGACAAATGACTCTCCATGAAAAGCCTTTGTCTCTGGGGTTGAAATCCATAGCAAAGCTATTGTCTTTAACTCCTTTAACTCCCTTAACTCCTTTAACTCCAAAACTTGCGAAAGTTGAATTAATGATAAGAAAAACTGTTAGATGCCGAAGGGATTGAGGTTGGAGTAAGCCTGGCGTGTCTTGTGCTCGATGCCCTCTGCCGAATACTCTCCGCTGACGTCGGCCACCTCTTCGGGATTCAGTTCCAGCACCATCTTCATGTCTTCCTCGGCCCCTTGCTTGTCGCCGCTGTCAAGGCGCAGCTTGCCTCGCTCGCGGAAGGCGTCAACGCTGAAGGGGTTCATCTCGATGACTTTGCCGTAGGCTATGATGGCTTTGTCGGCCTGTCCGGCCTTAGCCAGTATGCGGGCTATGAGCAGCATGGCATCTTCATTGTCACGTGTATAGCGCAGCAGCCACTGTGCGTCTTCCAGCGCTCCTTTCAGGTCGCCCATCTTCAGCAGGGTCTGCCCACGCAGCTGGCGTGGCTCCACCAGCCGTTCCTCAAGGGCGATGACCTTTGTCAGGCGGGCAACACCTTCTATGAGATGCTCCTGTCCCAGCTCGGCCTTGGCATAGAAGAGGTGCGCCATGGCGTTGTTGGCATCCACGGCCAGGGCCTGCTCGCACAGGGCTTTCATCTCGTCGTAGTCCTCCTTCATGAAGGCGATGCTGGCGGCCTGCATCTTCAGGCCGATATTGTCGGGCTCCTGCATGGCCAGCATCTTCAGCTCGGCCAGCGCATCGTCGAGGCGCCCCAAGCGGATGAATGCCCGCGACAGGTAGTCGTGCACCTCGGGGTCATCCTTTGTCTCCAATGCTTTCTCGAAGCACTTCACGGCATAATCAAACTTTCCGATGCGCATAGCTTTCACACCGTCGTATTTCAGCAGGTCGAAGTTTCGTTCATCGGCCACACGCTTCTCTTCCTCCGGGTTTGTCTCGCCCCCGAACAATGAATTCCAAAAACCCATAATAATAGTTGTAAATTTGGCTGCAAAGGTAATCAATAATCCCCAATGCGCCAAGGAATCTCTGAAATTATTGCTGAGAAAAGACTCCTTTCCCCTCACGTAAACGTTTTCGCGTAGTGGCTCTTTTTTTCTTCTTGATTATTTTGCAGTTAAGTTTGTTTTTCGTATCTTTGCAACCTATTAACTAATCGAAAAATAGCTAAATGAAAAAATTTCTATCCGTGTTGCTGCTAACCCTGTTGGTGTCCTTCGTGGCACAGGCTAACGAATGGGACGCAGCCGCTTACCAGCGTATTGAACAAAGCATCCAGTCTCCGCACATCAGCGGCAAGGACTACGTGATCACCAAGTTTGGCGCGAAGCCCGATGCATCGGCAGCCGACAATCAGAAAGCCATTCAGAATGCCATCGACAAGTGCTCGAAGAAAGGCGGCGGACGTGTCATCGTTCCTGCCGGCCGTTTCCTCACGGGAGCCATCCATCTGAAGAGCCATGTCGATCTGCACATCGAAGAGGGCGCCACGCTGCTCTTCGCCTTCGAGCCGGAGCTCTATCCCATCGTGGAAACCGCGTGGGAAGGCCTCGACTGCTTCAACCTCTCGCCCTGCATCTACGCCAAGGGGCAGACCGACATGGCCATCACCGGCAAGGGCGTCATCGACGGCGGTGGCAGCAACGACACATGGTGGCCATGGTGCGGAGCAGCGCACTACGGCTGGAAGGAGGGCGGCATCGCGCAGAAGAAAGAGGCACGTCCGCGTCTGCTGCAATGCGGAGAAGACGGTGTGCCCATGCGCGATGAGCAAGGACAGCCCAACAAGAAGCGCTCCTTCGGGCCCACTGACGGTCTGCGCCCGCAGTTGGTCAACTTCCTGGAGTGCCAGCGTGTGCTCATCGAAGACGTGACGCTGCTCGACTCTCCGTTCTGGGTCATCCATCCGCTGCGCTCTACCGATGTGACCGTGCGTCGCGTACATATTAATAATGCTGGCCCCAACGGCGACGGCTGCGACCCCGAGGCCTGCGACCGCGTGCTCATCGAGGACTGTTTCTTCAACACGGGCGACGACTGCATCGCCATCAAGAGCGGACGCAACCGCGACGGACGCGAGCACGCCATGCCATCGCAGAACATCATCATACGCCACTGCGAGATGAAGAATGGACACGGCGGCGTGGTCATCGGCTCGGAAATCAGCGGCGGAGCGAAGAATATCTTTGCCCACGACTGCGTGATGGACTCGCCCAACCTCGACCGCGTGCTCCGCATCAAAACCAACTCGTGCCGTGGAGGCATCGTCGAGAACATCTTCGTGAAGGACATCAAGGTGGGCCAGTGTGGCGAGAGCGTGCTGAAAATCAATCTCGACTACGACCACAACGAGGTTTGCTGTCGCGGCAACTTCCCCACCGTGCGCAACGTGCTGATGGAGAACGTCACCTGCGAGAAGTCGAAGTACGGCGTGCAGATCATCGGCCTCGACGACGACATATTCGTCTACGACATCGACGTGCGCAACTGCCGCTTCAATGGCGTGCAGCAAGGCAACTTCCAGAGCGGCAAGGTGCGCGACGTGCGCTTCGACAAGCTCTATGTCAACGGCAGCCTCGTCCTGAACGAGAAACCCTACAAACACTACTCCGAATGGATGACCTACTCAGAGATGAAGCGCGTGCCACAAAGCTACATGCTCGACTTCTCGACGAAGCCGAAGTGGAGCTACGTCATGGGCATCGAGCTGGAAGGCATGCTCGACACCTACCTGCGCTATGGCGGCGAGGACATACGCAAATACTGCCAGCTCTATACTGACACGATGATCAACGAGAAAGGCGACATCCGCGGATACAACATCCTCGACTACAACCTTGACAACATCCGCACCGGCCACTTCGTCACCCGCATGTACCAGCAGTGGCCCGAGGAGAAGAATCTGCTGGCCATGAAGACCATGATGAAGCAGCTGCAGGACCAGCCGCGCACCAAGGCCGACAAGGTGTTCTGGCACAAGGCCATCTACGCCTACCAGGTGTGGCTCGACGGCATCTTCATGGGCTTGCCCTACCGATGCCTCACCGCCCCCATCACCGAGCAGCCTGCCAAGGGAAAGAGGAAAGCGCTCGCTTCTAAACCCTCACCTATCACCTCTATCTACGACGACGCCGTCGACCAGCTGAAGATCACCTACGAGCGTACCTTCGACCCGAAGACCGGACTCAACCGCCATGCCTACGACGAGACGCGCAAGGCCTTCTGGAGCGACAGCATCACCGGACTCAGCCAGCACTGCTGGGGTAGGGCACAGGGGTGGTACACCATGGCGCTCATCGAGGTGCTCGACGCGCTGCCCGAGGACTACGCCCGTCGCAGCGAGGTCATCGACCTGTTGCAGAAAGACCTCGACGCTGTCATCAAGTGGCAGGACAAGAAGAGCGGCGTGTGGTATCAGGTGATGGACTCGCCGGGACGCGAGGGCAACTATTTGGAGAGCACCTGCTCAGCCATGTTCACCTACGTCCTGCTGAAGGCCTATCGCAAGGGCTATGTCGGCACGAAGTACCGTGACGCAGGCATCAAGGCCTACCGCGGCATCATCAACAACTTCATCCGTGTGAACGACGACAAGACCATCTCGCTCACCAATTGCTGCAGCGTGGCCGGCCTTGGCCCTGCCGCTACCGACGAGGTCATAGCAGCCATGAAGCAGGTGAACCCGAAGGGCAGCGTGAAGGAGAACCGCAGGCGCGACGGAGGCTACGCTTATTATCTCAGCGAGCCTATCCGCGACAACGATGCCAAGGGCCTCGGCCCGTTCATCTGGGCTTCGTTGGAGATGGAGATGATGGGCTTCGACACCGACAATGTCATGCAGCCCATCGACCGTAAGGCCGTGGTCAACCGCAATAACCCCGTCATCACCGAGGCCGACCCGCTGGCATCGCTGACCGTGGGCAACGGCCATTTCGCCACGACGGTCGATGTCACAGGCCTGCAGTCGTTCCCTTTTGAGTACAGGGGTGGTGTTCCCCTGACGGCCATGTCTGACTGGGCGTGGCATAAGTTCGAAAACACCGATGGCCTGACGCCTGCGGATTCCTACAAGACCGTAGACCTGGGGCACGGCCATCCCGAGGTTTATGCCGTAGAGTATAAAGCGTCAAAGAACGACCCCGCCCGCAACGTAGCCGCCACGGAATACTTCCGCGTCAACCCCCACCGCCTGAACATGGGCGTCATCGGGCTGAGCCTCCATGAGACCCATAAGTCCCATGAGACCCATGAGTCCTATGAGACCCATGAGCCCCATCATCCCCTCCCTCTTTCTGCGCTCACCGACATCCGCCAGGAGCTGAAGCTCTACGACGGCATCATCGAGTCTTCTTTTAAGGCCGATGGCGAAAAGGTCGATGTCATCACTGCCGCTCTGCAGGACAAGGATGCCGTTGTCTATCGCATCAAGTCTCCGCTGTTGAAGGACGGCCGTGCCAGCGTCAGCATCCGTTTTCCTTACCCCACGGGTAAGCACGCCGACGATGCTGCCGACTGGACGAAGCCTGAGCGTCACACCTCCCGCATCGTCTTTCCCGCCGCTACTGCGGCCGTCTCCAGTGCGGAAGGTGCCCATGCCGCCGTCATTGAGCATGTCATCGGCTCCACCCGCTACTATCTGTCTCTCAGCTGGCAGGGCGAAGCCACCCTCACGGAGGCTGCTCCCCATCATTTCGTGCTTTCCACCGATGCCGATGTCCTCGCCTTCCAGGCAGAGTATTTAAGTTCTTTCGTAGGCGGAGGCACCGCCTCCGCTGAAGGCTTCGTCTTCGACCAGCAGCTCAAGGCCGTCATCAAGGCTTGCAACCGCTGGTGGAACGAAGGCGCCATCGTGGACTTTAGCCAATGCACTGACCCGCGCGCCAAGGAGCTGGAGCGCCGCGTCGTCCTCTCGCAGTATCTCACTCAGGTGAACTGCGCCAACAGCCTTCCGCCACAAGAGACCGGCCTGACCTACAACTCGTGGTTCGGCCGTCCGCATCTCGAGATGACGTGGTGGCACATGGTGGACTTCGCCCTGTGGAGCCGTCCGAAGACCGTCGCCACCGTCATGGACTGGTACAATAAGACGGCTTATCCCGTGGCAAAGGAGATAGCCCAGCGCCAGGGCTTCAAGGGCGTGCGCTGGATGAAGATGACTGACCCGCAGGCAGGTGAGGCACCGTCGAACACCGGCTCGTTCCTCATCTGGCAGCAGCCACATTATATATATATGGCTGAGGAGCTGTACCGCGCCAATCCCACCGCCGCCACTTTGGCCAAATATGCCGAGCAGGTGGAACAGACCGCTGCTTTCATGGCCGACTACTGTGTTCGCAGAGGCACCGCCTCCGCCCCTCGTTATGACCTCATCGGCGCCACTGCCATGCAAGAGTGCATGACGAAGGACATCAGCTACAACCAACCCTTCGAGCTGGCCTATTGGCGCTACGGTCTCAGCGTGGCCAACCTGTGGCGTGAGCGCTTGGGCAAGCCCCGCAACGCTGCGTGGGACGACATCGTCGCCCACCTGGCCCCGCTGCCCATGACCAAGGACGGCATCTATACCGCCGGCCTGCCCAAAGGCCGCACCGACGCCCTTGAAGCCTTCGACCCCTTCGACACCGTAGGTGGTGTTACCGGCCCCGCCGCCAGCCCTCAAAGCACCGGCGCAAGCAGGGGCACCGCCACTCCCGCTCAGGAGTCCTTCGCCGCCAAGACTCGCAACGATCACCCCGCCGTCCTCGGCGCCATAGGCCTTCTTCCCTCCAGTCGCCTATGCTGCGACAGTGTCGCAGCCAAAAAGACCCTCGACTGGGTGATGCAGAACTGGAACTGGCAGACCACCTGGGGCTGGGACTACGGCATGACCGCCATGGCCGCCGCCCGCCTCAACCAGCCGCAGACAGCCCTCAAGGCCCTGCTCATCGACACGCAGAAGAACACCTACCTGAAGAACGGCCACAACTTCCAGACCGCCGACCGCCTGCGCCTCTACCTGCCGGGCAATGGCGCCCTGCTCACCGCTGTGGCCATGATGTGTGCCGGCTGGGACGGCTGCACCAACGCCTATAACCCCGGCTTCCCGCAGGACGGCACCTGGAACGTCCGCTGGGAAGGCCTGCAACGTATGCAATAATCATCCCTTAGTTACCCCTATGCTGCGGCATCGTCGCAGCCCCAACAGCAAAACTAAAAGCGAATCAAAAAAAACAAAAAACAATGAAACACATCCTAACTTTTTTATCATTTTTCGCCTGTCTTTTATCATGGAGCCCCGCAGAGGCGCAGACCCCTGCCTTCCCCGGTGCTGAGGGCCACGGCCGCTATGTCACCGGCGGACGTGGCGGCAAGGTGGTGCATGTCACCAACCTCAACGACAGCGGTACCGGCTCGTTCCGCTCAGCGGTCAGCGGCTCGTCGAAGAAGATTGTCGTCTTCGACGTGGGCGGCGTCATCGCCCTGAAGAGCAACGTGAACATAGGTGCCAACACCACCATCATGGGACAGACGGCACCGGCGCCAGGCATCACCCTGCGTTACTTCACCGTCAATCCCAACGGCAACAACATCGTGATGCGGTTCATCCGCATACGCCGAGGACAGGAGAAGGACGTCAACGACGGCGCCGACGCCAGCACTGCACGCCATTACACCGGCATGATACTCGACCACTGCTCCCTCTCGTGGAGCATCGACGAGGTGGCTTCGTTCTACGACAACAACAACTTCACCATGCAGTGGTGCACCATCGGCGAGAGCCTCTGCGATGCCGGCCACGGCAAGGGCGCTCATGGCTATGGTGGCATCTGGGGCGGCAAGCTGGCATCCTTCCACCACAACCTCATCCTGCATGTGGCCAACCGCTCACCCCGATTCAACGGGGCCCGCTACGACTGGACAGGCTACACCAGCAACCAGCTCTACAGCCAGTACAACTGGGAGAACGCCGTGCAGGCCGAGAACGTGGACTTCCGCAACTGTGTCATCTACAATGCCAACGGTTGCTATGGCGGCCCTGGCGGTGGCAAGGTGAACATGGTGGGCAACTACTACAAGAGCGGTCCCGGCGCCACTGTCGACCGTCTGACCACCGTCACGGTGGGAGCCAAAGGCAACTCCAAGGGCTACCCCAAATACTGGGACATGACCAGCCGCTATTACGTTGAGGGCAACATGATTGACAACAAAAATGCTGGCTGGGAGACCTTCCGCTACGACGACGGCACCATTGAGCGCAACGGCAAGCGTTACTCGAAAGACCCCAACCACTACAACGGTGCCAATGAGGAGTATATCACCGTCGGCGGCACAGACTATATCTGCATGAAGCTCGACGAGGCCGGCCCTACCGGCGACGTCACCACGCACAGCGCTGCCAAGGCTTTCCAGCAGGTGACCGCCTATGCCGGCGCCTCCCTCTGCCGCGACGACGTAGACGAGCGCTATGCCTCAGAGACCCTGAACGGCACCTGCACCTACAAGGGCAGCATCTCGAATAAGTGGGGACGCATCGACAGGGTGAGCGATGTCAACGGCTACACCGAGGCCAACTTCGGAACGGGCAGCCGTCCGGCCGGCTTCGACACCGACAACGACGGTATGCCCGACGCATGGGAGACGGCCAACGGTCTCGACCCTGCGAAGAACGATGCCGCCCTCTTCACCGTCGACACTCATCAGGTGTACACCAACATCGAGGTCTACTGCAACAGTCTGGTGCAGGACATCATGCTCAAGGAGAACGGTGAGGCCCTGCAGGACCAGGCTGTCAACGACTATTTCCCCGCCTATCACAGTGAGGACAACACGCTGGTGGCTTCCATCAACGAGCCGGAAAACCAGGGCGGCAACCCGCAGGAGGACGAAGGTCAGGGAGTCAGCGTCATTCTCTCTGCCGACACCAACACGGGGGCTAACACCTCCAGCTTGTGGAATTTCGAGGATGGCTACACCGTCACCAATACACGCAGCAAGAGCTACGCCACGGGGCAGAACAGCGGCATCAAGTATTCAGCCGGCGTGCAGTACACCATCAACATTCCCTCGGATGTCAGCATCAACAAGGCCGTCTTTACCGGCTACGACAATTATACCGACCTCGATGCTTGGCTGGGCGAGGTGGCAGGCGTCACCTACGAGTCGACGCAGTTCGTTTTCCCTAAGTCGAAGGAGACGGTGACGCACACAGTCGACATCACGCCCGCCGTCTCCAATAAGCTCACCTTCACGCCGCAGGGCAAGCAGCTGGTGCTCAGCATCACGCTCGCCGGCAAGCACGCTACCTCGGCCATCAGCGAGGCTGTGGCTACCGTTCCCGCGCGTACATTATTTTATAATATACAGGGACAGCGGGTGCGCCCGGGCTTCCGTGGCCTTGTAATCAGCAATGGCCGCAAGTATGTCAACAAGTCTTTTTAGCCTGTTATCTCTCACATGATGGCACCAGCTTTTCATGGAGAGTCATTTGTCTTTAACTCCTTTAACTCCTTTAACTCCTTTAACTCCAAAACAACCTCCTTTAACTCCTTTAACTCCTTTAACTCCTTTGATTCTTGAATAATCACTTATAACCTTTTATTATTAACCAAAAAACCAAAACAGTATGAAGTACAGATTACTAAGATTCTCCCTGATGAGCATCTTCGCGATGCTTGGAGGACTTTGGGGCAACAGTGCTTGGGCCGCCGACAAGTGGGCCAAAGTCGATGCCTCTGAGTTGAAGTCGGGCGATGTGGTAGTGATAGTCGACCAGACTACGGCTACGGCCTTGCCTAATGACAAAGGCACATCCAGTGCTCCCAACGCCGAACCCGTGACGCTGAACGGCGACATGTCGGCCATCCTTGACGATGTTGCCGACAACCTGCAGTGGGAGGTCACCGTGAGCGATGCCGGCTATCAGTTTGGCGTCGCTGGCACCGACAGCTACCTCTATTGCACAAACACCAACAACGGTGTGCGTGTGGGAACCAACGAGAACAACGTGTTTAAGTGGGTGGCTGACGCAGAAAACGCCAACTCCACCGAGCCCTATCTCGTCAATGTGGCCACCAACCGTTATGTCGGTGTGTACAACAGTCAGGACTGGCGCTGCTACACCAGCATCAACAACAACATCAAGGCCACCGTCACCGCTTTTTACAAGAAGGTGAAGGACGAGAGCGACACCCGTGCGGCCACGGCCATCACCCTGGGCGAGCACTCGACGAAAGGTGAGGTGGGCAAGTCTCTGAGTCTGCCCTCAGCCACCGTTACCACCGCCACGGGCGCTCCGCTCAACGTGGCAGTGACATGGGAGAGCACCAACGCCGATGTTGCTTCCATCGACCTGAGCGCTAACGTCATACACTGCCTCGCTGCCGGCACCACCACCATCAAGGCCTCCTTTGCCGGCGACAACAGCAACCAGCCTTCCTCGGCCAGCTTCCAGCTGACAGTAGAGAACGCCAAGGTGGCCATCGCCTCGTTCCAGGAGCTGCAGGCCAAGTGCACCTCGGCCGATACGCCTGCCACCATCACCTTCAACGGCGAGCAGGTGGTCTTCGTCAATGGCTCCAATGTGTTCCTGGCAGATGCCAAGGGCTATGGCGCATTGATCTATCAGGGCAATCATGGCCTGGAGGTGGGACAGACGCTGACCGGCACCACCGATGTCATCGTCAAGCTCTATCAGGGCAATGCCGAGATCATCAATTTCTCCACCGAGGGTCTGACCATCGGTACCGCCGATGTGGTGCCTGTGGAGAAGGCCGTGAGCGACATCACCTCTGCCAGCCAGAGCACGCTCGTGATGCTGAAGAATGTCACCTACTCTCAGGAGACAGAGCAGTTTACCGACGCAACGGGTGCCTCCATCAGGTACTATGACAAGTTCAAGGTGAAGGCCGACATCGAAGAGGGCAAGGTGTACAACGTCACCGGTGTGGTGGTGATGTTCAACGACCTCATCGAGATCTGTCCCCGCACGCCCGCCGACGTGGCTGAGGCTGCCACCGGTTTCGTCGACATCAAGGCCGACTTCACCAACCAGAGCTTCTTCACCGAGAGTGACGCCAACGGTGCTACGGCCGGTCTGAAGATGAACGCCGACGGCACGTTCACACGCGTGGCTGCCGACGACGCTACGGCCAATGCCGTCATCAGCGGCAAGTACCACAGCAACGAGCATGGCATCTCCAACTTCTCAGCCACCGTGGCCGTTGAGGGAACCGTAAAGATCAGCTTCGGCACCTGCGCATGGGGCGGCGACGTCACCGTGAAGAACGCCGAGGGGGCCGTCGTAGCCTCGATGAACACCAATACCGGAGCCTGCTACCACAACGACAAGGCAAACAACATCGTCTTCTGCTACTACAAGCAGGATGTGGCCACCACGCTCACCATCAGTGGCGGCGCCTACGTGCCCTACTTCGCCGTGGAGAAGGTAGACCCGAAGGATCTGCCCAGCGACGTGAAGTTCATCTTCGACGTGGCCGGCAGCGGTGCTGAGGGCGTGGCTCCGGCCAACGAGACCGTAGGCATCGGCAAGCAGTACACCCTGCCCAGGAACTACACCCTCTACAAGGAGGGCTACACCCTGACGGGCTGGACGGCCGACGGCGTGACCTACGCTCCCGGTGAGACCATCACCGCTCCCGAGGCAGAGAGCGTGACCTTCGTCGCCGTGTTCACCAAGAACGAGGCAACGCTGGCCGACCGCACCGAGCCTGTGACGCTCAGGTACAACTTCCGCCGCGACCAGGGAGCACCCACCGTGGCCTATCAGAACCAGACAGGCATCTGGGTGGCTCAGGCCGTTGTCAATGGCAAGCCCATCGACGTGAAGGCTACCTTCGACACCAACAACGGCGGCAAGTTTGCCAACGGCAACTGGAACGACTGGGCGCAGCTCAACGGCGGCACCAAGTGGACCGTGCCTTCCTGCAAGGGCGCTACCGTCTCGATGGAGGCCTACAGTGAAATCACCACCACCACCATCGACGGCCAGAACGACTATACCGTTGGCAAGACCATCAGCTACACCATCGCCGGCAGCGCCGAGACCGTCGACGTCGTCATTGGCGACGGCTCCTACTATCGTTACATCCAGGTCGTGCTGCCCGTGGTGCAGAGCCAGGGCGGCGAGAGCTTCGACCATGTGGCCGGCACCATCCACTGGCCCGTGGGCAACGAGCAGCAGCCCGTCATCAGTGCCGAGCTGGCAGGAGCCATCAGCAGCGCATCGGTGAGCACAGGCAACGACCTGACCATCTCAACAGCCAAGTATTTCGACACCGAGATGGTGCACTACACCCCGAAGACCAGCAATGCCGGCAACGTAGAGGGTGTGATGATTGAGTATCGCGTGAAGCCTGCCGCAGGCCTCACCTTCCAGCCCACTCAGGTTGACTATGCTGCCGTGAAGGTGGGCACCGACAATGCCACCTACTCATGGAGCTACACCGTGGACGGCGAGGAGAGCACCATCAAGCAGATTGACCCGAAGCCCGACCTGCTGCGCAACAACGGGACCAACAGCGTTGAGAACGGCGGCACAGCCAAGCTCATGCACACCGAGACCTTCGACAATGTGGGCGAGTGCGGCGAGTTCTCCTTCCGATTCTACATCTCCGCTTGTGCCAACAACAAGAACATCTGCATCGGCAATGTCACCATCAGCGGCATCGTCAACGGACAGGTTGTCAACGTCAATATGTACAATCTTGCCACCGCCGTCGCTCCCGAGGAGGCTGGCAGCGTCAGCGTCTATCCCGTCAGCGACCAGTATGAAGAGGGCAGCGAGGTGACACTCACGGCCAACGAGAACTTCGGCTACGACTTCGTGAACTGGACCAACGCCGCCGGCGAGGAGGTGTCGACCGAGGCTAAGTTCAAGTACACCGTGAACAGCGATGAGACCCTCACCGCCAACTTCGTGGCCGTCGAGACCTACGAGCTGGCACTCACCGTCGATGGCACCAACGACTACATGGTGACCGTCGACCCCGCTCCCACAGTCGTCGATGGCAAGTGGATGTACGAGGCCGGGCAGACCGTGCAGCTCAACGCCAACCAGTACGAGGGTCTGGTGACCTTCAACAACTGGAGCGATGGCGACACCAACAGCGGCAAGCTCATACAGATCAACGAGGACATCCAGCTGACAGCCCTCTACTCCCAGGCAGACATCATTGCCGGATGGGACTTCTACAAGAAGGGCAGCGACGGCCGCAAGGCTGACTTCTATGCACAGGACAACGATGCCGACGCCCTGACCCTGGTGAACACCGAGACGGGCGAGACCAGCGGATGGCTCGACAAGAGCGCAGAGGCTGCAGGAGGCTATGAGAGCTTTGCCGGCGCTGCCGTCAACTGGCGCACAGGCACCGGCAATGGCGACGTGGGCCACTGGCACTGGCAGACCAAGGTCAATGCCGAGGCCTTCGAGAACATCAACGTGCAGTTCCAGATGCTCTATAACTACAATGCCTACCAGACCTACAATGTGGAGTATTCGCTCAACGGCGAAAGCTGGACCAAGTTTGGCAGCATCACCATGCAGGGAGCCAAGGCAGAGGCATCGTTCAGCGAGCAGGTGCCTGCCGAGGCCAACAACCAGAAGGAGCTCTACATCCGTATGCTGGCCGACAAGACCTCCCAGGTCGACGGCTCCGCTTCGGCCAACGACGGCAACACCCTGGCCATGTTCTTCATCACCGGCTCACCGAAGCTCGTTGACGACGGCAAGGCTCCAGTGCTCGTCGCCACTGTTCCTGCCGACGGCACCACTGGCGTGTCGGCCAGCGGCAGGATAGTGCTCACCTTCGACGAGCGTGTGAAGATGGCCGAGAACGCCAAGGGCATGATGTCCGTCAAGAACGGCATGAGCGGCACCTGGCTCGTCGAGCCCACCGTGTCGGGCAAGACCATCTCCTTCGAGTACAAGGGGCTGGAGTACGCCACGTCCTATCAGTTCTCACTCGCTGCCAAAGCTGTGGGCGACCTCACCGACAACTTCATGACAGACGACATCACCCTGACCTTCACCACCATGGCTCGTCCTTCCGTGCAGAAGGGCTTGTACGACGCCGTGGTTGAGAATGTGGACCAGCTGCTGGCTGCCATCGATGCAGCACAGAAGCGCGCCGACAAGAACGTACGCTTCCGCATCTTCGTCAAGAACGGCAAGTATGTCATTCCTGTCAACAAAAACAACATGGTGGCCAAGGCTGAAGGCTACGAGGTGCCTGAGTGCATCACCTACATCAACACCCAGAACCTCTCGCTCATCGGTGAGAGCCGCGACGGTGTCATCATCACCAACGGCATCGACCCCACCGACCTCTTCAACGGACAGTATGGCAAGACCAGCAAGTACGACGGCATTGGCAACAGCGATGTCTTCCAGCTCAGTGGCAGCGACTACTACTTCCAGGATCTGACCGTCGAGAGCGGCATGGACGATGCCACGGGACGCGACCTCGCCGTCCACGACAGGGCTACGCGCACCATCTACAAGAACACCGGTCTGCGCGGATACCAGGACACCTGGACGTCGAACAACGACAACGGACTCTTCTACTTCGAAGGTGGCTATGTGCGTGGACGCACCGACTACATGTGCGGCAAGGGCGACGCCTTCTTCAACGGCGTGGAGCTGCGACAGATAGCAGGCGGCTATGCTGCAGTGCCCTCAAGGAGCATCAAGTATGGCTTCACCTATAAGGACTGTGTCATCAACGGCGAACCTGCTGTGGTGAACAACGCTACAGGTCAGACGAGCACCGCAGCACAGGCCGACGGCAACTACACCCTCGGACGTCCGTGGGGCAGCGGCACACCGGTGGCACTTTTCATCGATACGCGCATGAACGTCGTGCCCTCAGCCATCGGATGGAACGAGATGAGCGGCGGATGGCCCAAGCGCTTTGCCGAGTACAACTCCATGACTGCTTCCGGCAGTGTCATCGACCTCAGCGGACGTAAGAAGGTGTTCGGCGAAGGCCATGAGAACAACCCGGTGCTCACCGCCGACGAGGCCTACGAGGCCGGCAACCTGCACAACATGTTTGGTGAGTGGGATCCCACGCTCGCTACCGAGCAGGCTCCTGTGCCCACCAACGTGGTGCTGGAGGGCAACAAGCTCTCGTGGAACGGCAGCGACTATTCCCGCTGCTGGGCTGTGTGCAAGGACGGGCAGGTCGTTGACTTCACCGTGGAGAACAGCTACGAGATTCCTGCTTCCGCTACTGCAGAGTGGACTGTTCGTGCTGCCAACGAGATGGGCGGCCTGAGCGAGATGTCGGCTGTGGCCACCGTCGTGACCGGCATCAGCGAGATGGCTGCTGACAGCGCTCCTGCCGACGGCACCGTCTACAACATGCAGGGCGTGCGGGTGCAGAAGGCTCAGAAGGGTCTTTACATCATCGATGGCCGCAAGGTGGTCGTGAAGTAATGAGGCAGCCCCGAGGGGGCGGCAGGCATACATCTGCTCTGCCGTCCTTTCGGGACCGTTCAACCGCATTTCTCTTTTCGGTTTGTCCGAAGAAAGTCCGAGGCCTTCGGATTTTCTTCGGACAAAACCGTAAAATGATGTAAACGTCAGTCCTTCTCACAATGCCTCTTCCCACCAAACTATCTCAGCTTGTCACGCCCACCGGTGCGTGGTGCACGTATTCGTGCACACCAACCAAATGAAAGAGCGGAAGCCCCCTCAAAAAGTCCGAAGGCTTCGGACTCGTCGTCCGAAGGCTTCGGACTGTTTGTCCGAAGGCTTCGGACTGTTTGTCCGAAGGCTTCGGACAAACATTGTGTGCCATGACACAGGGGCGATGCCCCTGCCTGTAATCCGTCGTCCCTTCGGGACTTTTGTTTGGTGGGGCCATGACACAGGGGCGATGCCCCTGCCTGTATTCCGTCGTCCCTTCGGGACTTTATGCTGCGCTTGAGGTAGCCCTATTCTCCCCCTTGCAAAGGGGGAGTTAGAGGGGGATTCATCTGCGTAGAAACAATCCCCCCCTGCCCCCCCCCTTTGCAAGGGGGGGAATAAGTTACCTCTGCGGCGGCTAAGTGATGGCGCAGCCCTTCCCCTCCTTTTCCAAAGGAGGGGTCAGGGGTGGTTTGTCAAAGATGTCCCAACCTATTTTTTCCTCTAGCGGTAATGACAGTATTGACAAACCAC
>JAEEPZ010000106.1 GCA_016285055.1 Prevotella sp. | reverse complement strand
TGCAAAGAAGTGGCAGCGAAGGAGTGGCAGCAAAGGAGTGGCAGCAAAGGAGTGGCAGCAAAGGAGTGGCAGCAAAGAACATTACTGACATTACAGACCCCACCCCTGCCCCTCCCCTTGAAGGGAGGGGATGGCTGCGCATAAATCCTTTCTGCAAAGGGTCAACTGCTATATCATTGCCAAAATATTTACGTTTTTGTCATTCGAAAAGATGTTCACTGCCCGGAAACAACGTTGGTAATAGCAGTGACGAAGGTGCGACTGATGATGTGCTGGCGCCAGCTGGCTACTTGTCTCCCCTTTGGTATTCAGTCCAGCCGTCGCTGTTGCTGAAGGGAAGGCCGCTGAAGCGCAGGATGTCATCGCCGACAAGGTTGAAGAGCACGTTACTGCTATAGGCCACATAGCCGTAGCTTGCATCATCGAAGTTGGCTAAGAGTATGATTCTGTCGTGCCCTACCCCACTGTCGTCTCTTTCCCATTTCAGTTGCCAGGTGCCGGTAAACGAGCCGTTGGGCAGTTGCACGTCTTCCCAGTCGGTGTAGCGCTCTTGGCCGTCGATGGTGACCAGCTGGCGTTTCTGCCATTTCCTCATGCCGGTCAGTGTGCCGTCGGTCTGGAAGGTGATCCGCTCGAAGTAGTGAACCTTTTCCGTGTTATGCTCTGTGTGCCAGGTGCCGGCGATGAGCGGGGTGTAACGCTCTCTCAGCTGCAGTGTCTTCTCGTGTGCCTCTGGGTCAACATATTCAGGATCGCTGCTGCAAGAGGCAAGGGAGAGCATGGCAGCCGTCACCACAAGGATGTTTCTCCACAGTTTCATCGTTCTCATTGTTGCCAAGGTCTTTTCGCTATGACTGCTTGTTCGCTGAACGAGTCGAAAGGCGGGTCAGCGTTGAGCATTCTCCTTCTTGATGGTTTGAATGAGCAGCAAAATTACGCAATTATTCCCAAATAGCAGGCCAGACGGACGTTAAAAATAACAAAAAAGCCGTCCCCCCTCCTTTGCAGGAAAGGGTTCGCTCAAAATTCAGGAGCTAAAGGAGTTAAAGGAGTTAGGCTAACTCCTTTAACTCCTAAACTTGCGAAAGAGGAGTTATCTTATCTGTGGCCTGCAAAGCTGCCGGAGCTTCTGTGACCAGGAGCTGGCGGAGGCGTTGCGCTGCCATGATGATGACTTGCACCAGCGGGGTGAGGCGTTGCACCGGCGGGGTGAGGCGTTGTGCCAGCAGGATGGCGCCATGTGCTGCCAGCAGGGTGATGAGCGCCAGGACCACCATTGTGATGAGGCGGCTTGTTCACGATGCGATTGGCATAGAAGCGGTCAGCCATGCGGTTGTTGCCTCCCCTGTAGGTAGCAAACCCACCGGGATGATGGTTGAAGAAACGTGCGCGGTCGTAGCGGGCATAGATGTCGAAACGCCATCCGCTGCGGTGCCATGACACGGGGCGATAGAAATGAGCCAGGCTCACATACTTGTCATACTGCCAGGCGCTGAGCACGTAGCGCAGGTCGGCATTACGACGGTTCCACCAGGGACCGAACACGTCGGCGCGGTTGTCGATGCAGAGCAGGTAGTCGAGGTTGATCTCATACACTGCCTCATACTGTGCCGGAGTGAGGTTCAGCTCGTAGGCCATCTTGTCGCTCAGGAACAAGGCCTCGCTCTTGGCCGTCGTATAACTCATTGCATTGGCCGTGATGGTCATGACCATCAGCAGAGCCAGGGTAAACATCTTCTTCATAATTGTATCTCCTATTCTTTAAAGGGTTAAACATTGTGTGACTTTTCTTTCTTTTCACGCTGCAAAGTTCGGAAGAAAAGGGGAGATACGCAAAGGATTATTCCTAAACACAAGCATGGAAATCCCTATTCTTTAGAGGGATTCCTCTATAGCGGGAGGGGAGAACTCACGCAAAGAATATAACGTCCATCCTGAAAGCCTTTCCATACAGGATAAGTGCTTCCTTGCCTTGACAAGGAGGCAAGTAGACAATTAGTATCGAGTACGATTCTTCTATTTGGCATACTTATATGGGGTGCGAAGATGTTCTTTCAATACGGCCTCATTCTTCTCGTTGTCCCACTTCCCTTCTGCCCAGAGTTGGTCCATCTCCTCGTCTATCTTGCGGGCATAGTAGTCGCACACTACCTTTCGGAGTTCGCTTAGTTCCTCCTCAGTCTTGATGCGTCCCAAAAGCTGTAAGAATTCCATCTGAGCAGCATTCAACGGAGTCCTCATTTGTTCCATAATAATCAGTTTTTATTGTTCTAACGGCTACAAAGGTACAACAAATTATCGAAAAACCATCGTTTAGGGGAGAAAAAATGATTTGGCTCAAGCATGTTTTCCCTAAAGGTGAATAAGGAAAATGGTTGTCCTTGCAGAAATAATGCGTTAAAAATTTGCAAAGTATGAGAAAAAGGCTTACCTTTGCACACATTCTAACGTATGAGCATTTCATTACTATCACTTAATAACTAACTTATGAACAAATCACTATTTCTCAGTAGCAAAGCTTTCTACAGCTTTGCAGCGGTAGTGGCAGCTGCGGGGCTGATGATGTCATGCGCCCAGGACGGCTATGACGATGACGAGCGCTTTGAGAGTGCTGTCAAGGGTGCCACCCTCACATCGCCCAACGTCGATGCCATCACCGTCACGGCCAGTGCCGACGGCAAGACGCAAACCATCACGTGGCCAGTGGTGAAGGGAGCCGGCGGCTATCGCGTCAGCCTCATCGACCTGGGCAACCCCGACGAGCCCATCATCAACGACAGCATCATCGACGGATGCTCAGTCACAGGGAAACGCGAGGAAGACGTCAACTACAAAGTGACCATCCTGGCACTTGGCAGCACGAAGAACAACAACCAGGAGGCCACGGCGGCCACCGAGAAGCTGTTCTCGACATTCACCCCCACCTTCAGCGTCATTCCAGCAGGTAGCAACCTCAACGAATGGTTTGCCGCCAACCCTGTCCCCGCCGACAGCATCGGCGTGAACCTGAACTACGACCTTGAGGCAGGAGCAGAATATGTCCTCAGCGGCACGCTCGACTTCAATGCCAATGCGGTGACGCTGCGCTCGACCAGCAAGGACAACCACGCCACCATCAAATACACCAACGAGGCCGTCATCACCTTCGCAGCACCCTTCAACCTGAAATATGTTGACGTGGACTGCACCGCACAGGAGATAGGCAGCACCAACTACGGCATCTTTGCCTTCAGCAAGGAGCCGACATCGGCCACCGGCACCGACATCGACGACGTGCTCTACAAATGGGCCAACCCATTGATTGTTGACCCCGTCACCTTCGTCAACTGCAACTTCAAGAACGTCAGGGGCTATTTCTTCTGGGACAACCAAAAGGCCGTCTGCGCCATGACGATGCTTGTGGACAACTGCATCGTGCACCTCGCACCGCAGAAAGCTTTCGCCGGAGGCGTCTTCTGGACCAACAAGGGCGGACATATCAACGACCTGTTTATCAACAACTCCACATTCTATGAGCTGCCCGATTGCGCCGGCGACTACAAATACTTCTATCAGGCCGGCATGGTGAGCGGCGAGGAGATTTATGCCGTCAAGGAGACAGCCAGCAACTCGGTCAACTATCAGAACTCTACGTTCTACCACGTAGCTTGGGACAACGGACAGTGGGGCAACTACAACCGCATGGGCGGCCGTGCCTGCTCACACTGGGTGATGACCGACTGCATCTTCGTCGACTGCAGCAACGGCGGCGGTGTGGCACGCCGATTCCTGCACGGCAAGAGAGGGCAGGACGTCACCTTCCGCAACAACACCTATATGAAAGGCGACGGCACCTTCCAGGACATCACCTCTGAGGGCACACACGACTACGACCTCTCTGGAACCGCCATTGACGAAGACCCCATGCTGGCCAATCCCGCAGAGGGCGACTTCACCGTTGGCGGACCCACGCAAATAGCCCGCAGAACTGGCGACCCGCGCTGGCTGCCGTGAGAGGTAAGAGTTGAGAGTTTAGAGTTTAGAGTTGAGAGATTAGAGTTTAGAGATTAGAGATTAGCGTTTAGAGTTATCGCTATGCGAGTATGAATTAAGAATAAAAAAATTATGCGATATTTACTGTTATTTGTTTGCTCATTATTTATCAGCATCAGCGCGTCGGCACAGGGCAACACCGTCAAGGGAAAAGTGGTCGACGAGAAAGGCGAACCCATCATAGGCGCCTCGGTGACGCTGGCCGATGACAAGTCGAAAGGCACCATCACCGACTTCGACGGCAACTACCAGCTGGCTGTACCCACCAACGGCAAAGTGACCATCACCTACATCGGCTATCTGCCACAGACCGTCAAGCCCGGCGGCACGGTGAAACTGATGGAAGACAATCAGAGTCTGGAAGAGGTGGTCGTCGTGGGTTACGGCTCGCAGAAGAAAGCCCACCTCACGGGCTCGGTGTCCACCGTCCCAGTGGACGAGATTCAGGACCTGGCCAGCGGAGGCCTCGCCTCTACGCTGAGCGGACTGGTCAACGGCATGTCGGTCAGCGGCGGCGATGCACGCCCCGGCGAGAATGCCCGCATCACCATCCGCGATGTCAACTCATTAGGTGAAATAGGCTCCACCGCACAGCAGCCGCTCTTCGTCATCGACGGATATATCTATCCCAACGATGTGAAGGTGGGCAATATCACCCAGAACCTCGGCGCCGAGGCTTTCAACAACCTCGACCCGTCAGAGGTGGAGAGCATCTCAGTGCTGAAGGACGCTTCGGCTGCCGTCTATGGTGCCCGCGCTGCCAACGGTGTCATCCTCGTCACCACGAAGAAAGGCAAGACGGGCGCACCGTCCATCTCTTATAGCGGACAGTTTGGCTTCACCGACGAGATCTCGCGGCCGAAGATGCTGAGCGCCTACCAGTATGGCAAGCTCTACAACGCCATCGCTGACGCCGACCCCACCAACACATCGCTGAACCGGACGACAGCCCTCTTCCAGAAGGATGAGCTGGAGGCCATGAAGTCACTGGACTACGACCTGCTCGACAAATACTGGGAGACAGGCACCACCATGCGCCACTCGGTGAATGTGAGCGGCGGCGCCGACAACGTGAACTACTTCGCCGGTGTGAGCTACTTCACGCAGGACGGCAATCTGGGTAAGCTCGACTACGACCGCTGGAACTATCGTGCCGGCGTGGACGTGAAGATCAGCAAGTGGCTGAAGGCCAACCTGACCGTCAGCGGCGACTACGGCAAGAAGAACAAGCCCCTGCTGAAAGTGGGCGGCACCAATGCCGAGAAGGACTACAACCTGATGCTCACCCGTCCGCGCTATATGCCTGAGACTGTGGGCGACTACCACATCCTCTCCTTAGGCCCCACCAACGGCGAGCGCGTGCAGAACCAGCGCTACTCCTACGACTTGCTGCAGAACAACGGCGACTTCAGCCGCAACATGACATCGAACACGAGCATGAACGCCAGCATCGACTACGACTTCGGCTGGAGCAAGATACTGAAGGGCCTCAACCTCCGCCTCTCCTATTCGAAGAGCATCAACTCTGACAAGACCAACGAATACGGCTCGCAGTTCACCATCTACCAAATGACGCGCCGCTATGGCTCCGGCCAGCACATGTACACGCCGACCACTGGCGACGACAGCAGCTTCGACTACATGGCAGAGAGCAACTTCAACGGCCTGAAATATGCCAACGGCTATTACCTCAGCCGCAACATGATACGCACGGACAACTATCAGCTGAACTTCACCGCCCAGTATTCGCGCGACTTTGGCAAGCACCACGTGTCGGCCCTCTTCTCTGTCGAGCGCTCAGAAGCTGAGAGCGAGTTTGTGACAGGCCAGGCCAACGAGCCCCTACCCTACACCAACCACCAGTCGAACTCGGCACAGGGTGCACAGACCACTGAGTTCAACCGTGCAGAAAGCGGCACGCTGTCGTACATCGGACGCATCAACTATGCCTACCAGGACCGCTATCTCTTCGAGTTCCTGCTCCGCTCGGACGCCTCGACGAAGTTCGCACCCGAGAACTATTGGGGCACCTTCCCCGCCATCTCCGCCGGCTGGGTCATCAGCGAAGAGTCTTGGTTCCAGAACAGCAAGCTCGCCAGCTGGATAGACTTCCTGAAGCTGCGCGCCAGCTGGGGTCTCACCGGCCGTGACAACCTCGCCGCATGGCAGTGGCTGCAGGTCTATACCCTCGACAAGAACAAGAACCCCATCTTCGGCGAAGGCCCCACCAACGACCCCTCAGAAGTGGTGCGCAACTCTATCAACAAGAACACCTCGGCCGTGAACCGCGACGTGCACTGGGACAAGTCGTACAAGACCAACGTGGGTCTCGACTTCCAGCTGCTCAACAGGCGCCTGGCCGTCAACTTCGACTATTACTATGAGAAGAACCGCGAGATGCTGATGAACATTGCGCAGGACGTGCCTTCCACCGTCGGCACACAGTCGGCTTCCGTCAACCTCGGCGAGATGAACAACTGGGGCTGGGAGCTGGGCATCACCTGGCGCGACAAGATTGGCAAGGACTTCAAGTACAAGGTGGGCATCAACACCGGCTACAGCGACAACAAAGTGCTGATGATGGACTTCGAGGATGAGTACATCTACCGCCAGATAGTGCGCAACGGCCGCACCGACATCGGCACATGGGGTTTGCAGTGCCTCGGCATGTTCCGCTCGTTCCAGGACATCGAGGAATACTTCGCACAGTATAACATCACCTCTTACATGGGCATGACCAAGGACCAGGTGCGCCCGGGTATGCTGATATATAAAGATGTACGCGGCGCACAGCAGGCCGACGGCACGTATGCCGGTCCCGACGGCATCGTAGACCAGGCCAACGACCAGGTGCAGCTGGGCAAGCGCAACAACATCTACGGCTTCACCACCAACCTGAGTGCAGAGTGGAAGGGCGTCTCGCTGACCGCTCAGTTCAGCGCTTCATGGGGCGGCTACACCACCGTTCCCTCGCAGGCCATCGGCGTGGCTTCCGGCTCCAACATCGAGTTCTACAACATGCCCTCCTTCTGGAATCCTGACAACGTGTTTGTCTATCAGGACGTCATTGACGGCGGTGGCAATGTGGTGGTGCCGCAGAACCGCGATGCCTACTATCCCAACCTCAACTGGGGCATCAACAGCGTGGCCTCCAGCTTCTGGCGCGTCAGCAACACTCGCGTGACGCTCAACCGCCTCACCCTGGCATACGCCATTCCTTCGAAGCTCTTCAAGAGCATTGGCATCAAGAGCTGCCGCTTGAACGTCACAGGTCAGAACCTCATCAACTTCTACAATCCGTATCCCGACAACTTCACAAACCCGATGGCCGGTTCATACGGAGCCTATCCGAACCTGCGCAAATGGACGGTCGGTGTCAACTTGTCATTCTAACATCAACTTAAAAAGAAGAAAGATATGAAAACGTCAATGAAATATATCGGTTGTGCGCTGACACTGGCCATGGCTCTCACCGCCTGCAGCGACCAGTTCCTGGAGGACAAGAAGAACTACGGCCAGGTAGACGCAAGCATCTACAATTATTACGAGGGAGCACTGGGCCGTCTGTATGACATCTACTCCATGTGCCTGCCCAATGTCTCTGGCATCTCGTGGCGCTACCCCTCCATGGGCATGAACGACGATGCCGCCAAATCCACTGAGGAATACACGGGCTTCAGCGCCTTTGTCAATCCTGTCGACGAGCTGACCTCCATGAGCGGCGGCGTCAGCGTGCCAGACTATTTCCTCGGCACGCAGAACAACATCCAAGAGAACGTATGGGGACACATCCGCGACTGCAACGACGTGATTCGCGGCGTGACGGGCAGCACCCTGCCGGAAAGCCAGAAGAACGAGGTGCTCGGACAGGTGTACTTCTTCCGTGCATGGATCTACTACAACCTCTTCAAGTTCTACGGCGGCGTGCCCCTCGTGAAGGAAGTGCTCGACCCCACGGCCGACGCTTTCACCCCGCGTGCCTCGTCGAAGGAGACCTACGAGTTCATCCTCAACGACCTGAACACCGCCGCCAAGATGCTGGAGCCCTTCACCACTCATGGCGGCTGGACCAACTCCAAGGACTGGGGACGCGTGACCACCGGCACGGCCCTCGCCCTGAAAGGCCGTCTGATGCTGCTCTGGGCCAGCCCACTCTTCAATCGCAGCAACGACCAGAACCGCTGGAAGAACGCCTACGACGCCATGAAGACCGACCTCGCCACCATCAACAGCTGTGGCTACGGACTCTATCAGACGAGCAGCAACATCAATGGCAGCGACTTTGCCAACCAGTTTGTGCAGACCACAAAGAATCCGGAGGCCGTGTTTGTGGTGAACTACAACACCACCGCCATCCTCACCGGTATCGACGATGCTGCGAAGAACAACACCTGGGAGCGTTTCATACGTCCTGACAACACGGGCGGCAACGGCTATGCCGCCGGCCTGATGCTCGTGCAGATGTTCCCCATGGCCGACGGCAAGCTGCCCGCAGGACTCAGCACCTACACCAAGCTTGAGACGTCCAGCTATGCTTATGAGGCCGATTATCCCTTCATGCACCGCGACCCGCGCTTCTATCGCACCTTTGCCTTCCCCGGCTTCCGCTGGGCCTACAACGGCAATGCTGCTGAACACGACGCCCACAACCCCAGCGACGGCAAGAACTATACGCTATGGAACTATGTGTGGTACACCGACGTCAACGATCAGGGCAACCCCGAGAGCGGCAACTCCTACGGCGCCGACAATCTCTTAGGGTCGAAGCAGGCCATCTACGTCCGCAAGAAGAGCGACGATCTCGACTGCCATCCCAGCCCGTCATACGTCTACAACGCCAATGGCTGGAAGAGCGGCGCCGGCCCGTTCTACTCTGCTGCACAGCTCATAGAACTGCGCTATGCCGAAGTGTTGCTGAACCTGGCCGAGGTGGCCTGCGGTGCCGGCGACATGGCCTTTGCCGTAGAGCAGCTGAAGATGATCCGCGCCCGTGCCGGCTATACAGCCGACGGCAACTATGGCCTGCAGGCCAATCTCGTGAGCGACCAGGCTGCCTGTATGAGCGCCATCCTCTATGAGCGTCAGATAGAGCTGGCCTACGAGGGCAAGCGCTTCGACGACATGCGCCGCTGGATGCTCTACGACGGCGGTGCAGCCAAGGTGGACGGTGCACCCAGTTCCTGGACACTCTCAGGATGGGGCGGCAACACCTGCACATGGCTGGGCTTCAAGCCCTTCAACGGCCAGCGCCGCGAGAGAATCGAGTTCCGCGTGGCCGACAAATACGGCGTGGGCACCACGCAGTGGGACGGCGACCCGCTGCTGAAGGCAGGAACAGTACGCCCCGAGGGCGTCAACTTCAGCGTCGGCGACATGAACGAGCAGCTTGACAGCCTGAAGGCTTGGTACCAGGACAACCTCGTGGTGAAGGAAGGCAAGGGCGACGGCCGTGACTCACAGCACAACGACCTCTACATCAACTTCCGCCCGAAGTACTACTTCCTCGGCCTCGCTAACGGCGTGCAGAACTCGAACAAGGGACTGCCGCAGACCATCGGCTGGCAGGACTACAACAACGGCGGCGCACCAGGCACCTTCGACCCGCTGGCAGAATAAAGAATTCAACTTTCGCAAGTTTTGGAGTTAAAGGAGTTAAGGGAGTTAAAGGAGTTAAAGACAATAGCTTTGCTATGGATTTCAACCCAGAGACAAAGGCTTTTCATGGAGAATCATTTGTCTTTAACTCCTTTAACTCCTTTAACTCCCTTAACTTCTTTAACTCCCTTAACTCCTTTAACTCCTTTAACTCCTTTGTAACCGTCCCAACAGAGCAGATTTGCATGAGGCGGCCAACTAAAAAAAGCGGAAGAGCCGGAAACTACAGTAACGGAGAGAAGAGACGTGTCAGGGAATCCCAGATACGTTGCAAGAAAGAAGGCGAGATGCGGTCGGGCAGCGATGTGAGCGGCACCGACCGCTTCTCGTCTTCTAAATAGACGTCACGCATACGGCAGGCCACACTCTCGTCGTAGATGAAAGTGTTGGCCTCGAAATTGTTTTCAAAAGAGCGGAAGTCCAGGTTGGTGGAGCCGCAGGTGCAGACAGCATCATCGCAGACCATCAGCTTCGAGTGCAGGAAAGCCCCCTCGTAGAGACTCACGGTGATGCCCGCCTCACTGGCCTCGCGCAGGTAGCTGCGGCTGGCCCAGTCCACCAGGAAGGCATCGTTGCAGCGCGGCACCAAAAGGCGCACATCGACACCCGAGGCGGCGGCCGTCTTCATGGCTATCAGCACAGAATCGGGCGGCAGGAAATAAGGCGTCTCGAAATAGATGTAGCGGCGTGCCGACATGATGATACTCAGATAGCCCTGCATGATCTCGGGGTAAGCGCCCACAGGACCGCTGGTCACCGTCTGCATCAGTCCACCTTCGTGCTCGGGCTTCGTGTAGTATTTTCGGTCGGAGAGCAACGTGCGGTCTACGAAATACCAGTCCAGAAGGAACGTCTGCTGCAAGCCGTTCACGGCACCGCCTTCAATACGCAACATCGTGTCGCGCCAGCCGTCAAACGCTCCCCGGCCTTTGACATAACGCAGGGCGATGTTCATGCCGCCGATATAGCCCACGCAGCCATCGATGACGATGATCTTGCGGTGGTTGCGATAGTTCACACGGCTGGTAAAGCGCGGAAACCTGACGCGAAGGAAAGGCTCCAGGTCGATGCCTTCATCGCGCATCCGCTCCCAGAAGTGTTTCTTCACCTTCCAGCTGCCCACGTCATCGTAGATGATGCGCACCTCCACGCCCTCGCGAGCCTTGGCTATGAGGGCATCGCTGATGAGCAGGCCGAGGGCATCGTCCTCAAAGATGTACATGTCGATGTGGATGTGGTTCTTGGCAGCGGCGATGTCACGGAGCAACGATGGGAAGAAATCATAGCCACTGGTCAGGATGTCGGTATGCTGGTTGATGAACGGCATGGAGTAGCTCTGCCGCGAAAAGAGGTTGATGGTGCTCTCGTAGGCCTGGGGCAAGTCGGTGTGGCGCTGCTCCACGAACTCCAGCATCGAGCGTTTCGTCAGCATGTCCATCGTGCGGCGGCTGATGAAGCGCTCCCTGCGACGGTTGACGCCGAAGAAGATATAGGCAATGACGCCGAAGATGGGGAGGAAATAGATGACGAGCGCCCACGCCATCGTCTTCGCCGGCTGACGGTTGTCCAGGACGACGTGGATGATGGCTCCGATGGCGATGATTCGCGACAGCCAGTAGAGTATGCCAAGGACGCTCAAGGTGTTGAGTGTTTATTGTTGAGTGTTGAGTGACTTTTGTTTGGTGTTATTCTATGCCGATGAGTTTATGTGTTTGGAGGGAGAGACGCCACTGCGGGTGCTGCTTGATGTAGTCTACGCAAAGCTGCACGATAGCGGCATTGCGCACAGGGTCGCCCGTGTCGCAGGGCTGAAGATAGAGGAGAGGATGATGGGTCTCATGGGACTTATGGGTCTCATGGGACTTATGGGTCTCATGGGACTTATGGGCCCCATAGGACTCATAGGACCCATAGGACTCATAAGACATGAGCGCAGTTTCTATTTCTTTTCCTGTATAGACAATCTTAATCTCGTCGGGCTCCTTTCCTATGGGTTCTTTCCCCTCCGTGAGGGGCAGGCTTTTGGGCGACACGGTCAGCCAGTCGAGGTTGGCAGGGGCAGGACGGGTGCCGTTACTCTCCATGGCCACTCGGTAGCCTGCGCTGTGCAGCTGGCCGACGAAAGCCTCGTCAACTTGCAGGGTCGGTTCGCCGCCGGTCAGGACGACAAGAGGCAGATGTGGGACGGACGACGAGTGGAGGGAAACCACCTTGGCAAGAATCTCTTCCGCAGTCATTTCTGTGAAGGAGTCAAACTCAGTGTCGCAGAAAGGACAGCGCAGGTTGCAGCCGGCAAAGCGCACAAACACCGCCGCACGGCCAGTATTGTGTCCTTCGCCCTGCAGCGTGTAGAAGATGCTGTTCACCCTGAAGCTTTTCATCTTTAGTTCTTTCGTTATCACGTTATAACGTTATTACGTTATCACGACATTTCGTTTTTTCGTTATTACGTTATCACGTTATAACGTTATCACGACATTTCGTTATCACGTTATCACGTTATAACGATATGACGCAAAACGTTATAACGCTCCTTCGTCAACGACGTAGGCCGCCACGTTGCCCTCGCTCTCTTGCACGGTGCATTTGTAGCACTGCGGTATCTGCTCTGTGCACCAGCGGGCAATGTTCTCCGCCGTGGGGTTGAAGGGCAACACGTCATTGAGGTGCTGGTGGTCGAGGCGTTTCTTGATGAGGCGCTTCACATGGGTGAAGTCCACCACCATGCCGTTTTCGTCCAGTTCCTTCGACTTACAGTAAAGTGTGATGACCCAGTTGTGGCCATGCACATGCGAGCATTTGCTCTCGTAATTGACAGTCAGCTGATGGCTGGCTGAGATTTCCAATTTCTTTTGAATGTAGTACATATTTCCGTTTTAAACAATGAGATCGCTGCCAAGCCGTTTGGCCAGCATGTCGCGAAGCTCTTTGGTCTCCTTATGTTCTTTCAATAGTTGCATGGTTTGTTGCAGGTCGGCACCGGCCTGGCGCAGCTGCTGCTGGATGCGTTTCAGCTGCTGGTCAACGATGTGCAAGCGGAAATCCATGACAAGGTGTTGCACACGCAGACGCAGACGGGCAATACGGTCCTGGCGCAGTTTCTCTTTCTCATCCTCTTTCTTGCCTTCTTCGTCCTCTTCCATCTTGAACCGCCCGGCCAGCTGGTGGCGGTCCATAGCCAGGCGGATGGCCAACTGACTGACCTGTGGGTCACGATGGGCACAGAAATAATCGGTCGCCTTGAAGCCCGGCTCGCCGCAATGGGCCACGGCCTCGCTGAGCATCTGCTGGTAAAGCGGCTGCGAGAGCTGTAGCTCGTCCTGCGAGAGGTCGAGGTCGATGTATTGCGCCACGTTGATGCTGACTTTCCCGCCGTCGTCGGTCTCCACGTCGTCGAAGATGATCTCCTCGCCGTTGCGCACCACCTCGCGGAGCAGCAACAGCTCTATCTGGTTGGTGGCTTGCGTGGCGGGAGTGACCACTGGCGCAACGCTCGGCGTGGGCGCTACGGGCTCGGCGAAGCCCTCACCGGGAATGTAGACGGGCGGCTCGTCAGGAGTAGGCGCCGACGAAGCCACGGTCGTGGGCTGAGGTATGCCGCCCGTTTGCTGGCGCTGGGCCTCACGCTCACGTTCCTTTTGTTTCTCCTCCTGGTTCTTCAGCACCTTTTTGTTCAGCTCGGCAATGAGCGTCTGCTCCTTGATGCCGATGCGGCGCGACAGGTCGCTGATATAGGTGGAGCGCAGTATCTGGTCGGGAATGACGCTGATGCTCTGCACAATGCCTCCGATGCCTTCCGAGCGCTTCACGGGGTCTTCAACATGCTGCACCGTGAGCCGCGTCTTGAAGGTGATGAAGTCGGTCTGGTTCTCGTCGATGTATTTCTTCAGCTCCTCGGTCGAGTGCTTGCGTGCGAAAGAGTCGGGGTCGTCGCCGTCGGGCAGCAGCAGCACCTTGATGTTCATGCCCTCGGCTAAGAGCATGTCGGTGCCGCGCATGGCAGCGTGAATGCCGGCCTCGTCACCGTCGTACAGCAGCGTGATGTTCTGGGTGAAGCGGCGCAGCAAGTGTATCTGGAAGACGGAGAGCGCCGTGCCGCTGTTGGCCACCACGTTCTCGATGCCGGCCTGGTGCATGGCGATGACGTCGGTATAGCCTTCCACCATGAACACGCGGTCTTCCTTCACGATGGTCTTCTTCGCCTGGAAGATGCCGTAGAGTTCGCGCTCCTTATGGTAAATGTCAGAGTCGGGCGAGTTGACGTACTTCTGCGCCACACCTTTCGTGCGGCTGTCGAGCACACGACCTCCGAAGGCCACGACCTTGCCTGAGACGTTCAGCCAGGGGAAGATGGCACGCCCGGAGTAGCGGTCGTACAGTCCCCGCTCATTCTCAATGCAGAGGCCGGTCTTGACAAGAAACTCTTTCCGATAGCCCTTGGCAATAGCGGCTTGGCTCAGCGCGTCGCGTTTTTGTGGCGCATAGCCCAGCTGAAACTTCTCGATGATGTCGTCGCGGATGCCGCGGCTGCGGAAATACTGTATGCCAATGGCGATGCCGTCGGGAGTGTTCTTCAGTGTGTTGTGAAACCAGTCCTTGGCCCACTCGTTGACAATGAACATCGATTCGCGTTCGCTCTGCTGGGCGCGCTCCTCGTCGGTCAGTTCTTTCTCAACAATCTCGATGTTGTATTTTTTGGCCAGCCAGCGTAGCGCCTCAGGATAGGTCATCTGCTCGTGCTCCATGAGGAATCCGGCCGGTGTGCCGCCCTTGCCGCAGACAAAGCAGTGACAGATGTTCTTCGACGGCGACACCATGAACGACGGGTTGCGGTCGTCGTGGAACGGGCACAACCCCTTGTAGTTGACACCGCTCTTGCGCAGCGTCACGAAGTCGCCCACGACGTCCACAATGCGCGCCGCGTCCAAAATCCGGTCTACTGTCGCCCTGTCAATCATCTTTGTTATTGTCGTTATTACGTTATAACGTTATAACGTCATTACGCTATAATGTTATAACGCCGTGGCGAAATCATTTAAGGTATTTGGCCAGGGGATGCCCCACGGCTTTCAGGCCCTTGGCAAAGCTCTGTGCATTCATCTGCGCCCCAAGCTTGGAGGCGTGTGTGTGGTCGGTGTTGAAGTAGATGCCGGCCTTTTTCTTGATGTCAGCAGTCTGGGTCTTGGCTTTCTCCTTATCGTCGGAGAGGCGCTTGGCGAACTTCTTGTCGAGGAAGTCAGCGCTGATGTTGTGCATGTCGATGAAGGCGACGCCCGTCTGCTCCACCACCTCACGGTACCACTTGCCGTAGGTATCGTCGCGGCGCTCCACCTTGCCGCCAGGCCACTCGTTGCGCGGCGTCAGGCTGACGAGGATGGGCGTGGCACCCTTCTCGCGGCAGTCGTCAATCATCTTCTTCAGGTACCAGCCGAAGCTGTAGACCACCTCGTAGCTGCCATCGTCCAAGTGATAGACATGCAGTGTGTCGGCTGTGCCGGGAATGACGCCACGCGCCTTCTGGTCGGTGATGGGGCAGATGTCGTTGTGGCCGAACTGGATGGTGACATAGTCGCCGGGCTGCAGCGAGTTGTAGACTTTCTCCCACAGTCCTTCACGGACGAAGCTGCGCGTAGAGC
>JAEEPZ010000105.1 GCA_016285055.1 Prevotella sp. | reverse complement strand
CCTCCTACTCCCCCGAGGGGGAGAGCAGTTGCCAAATACACTACATATTTCAATATATTCTTTTTCATAACCTTCTGTTTTTATAATATTTATTGCTTTGTCTGTCTGTTCCCTCCCCTCTCGGTGAAAGGCTGGACAAGCCTCGCTCGGGAAACGGGGTTAGGGAGATGGCATCTATTGCTTATATAATCCGTTTGAGTTCTCAATCTGCGAGATGGGGATGGGGAGGTAGAGCTCGTCCTCGGTGAGGCTGGCGCCGGCATAGTAGGGACGCAGAGCGGCTTCCTCCTGCATATACTTGTTGATGGTCTGCACGGCGGTGCCCCAGCGCAGGAGGTCGAACCATCGCTGACCTTCCATGGCCAGCTCTAAGCGGCGCTCCATGCGGACGGCCATGCGGGCACGCTCACGGGTCCAGGTGAGGTTGCCGTCGTAGTCGGTGGGATAGAGTCCCACGTTGTAGTCGGCGGTGAAGGGGTCGAGGTCGACGGGTGTGTAGTTGCCGTCGATGCTGCGGGCAGCCTTGGTGCGGATCTGGTTCACGATGTCGCGGGCCTGCACGAGTTTCTCGTCGGTGGCGGCGTTAGTGCCGGCAGCGGTCTCGACCAGCGCCTCAGCCTTCAGCAGCAGGATGTCGGCATAGCGGATGAGGATGAAGTTCAGGCCCGAGGCACCCCAGGGGAAGCCCTGCACCATGTCTGGGCTGGAGGGGTCGATGAGTCCCTTCTTGCCAGAGTATTCGCCGTAGGTGTTGTAGTCGCGGCACCAGCCTTGGGTGTAGAGATGTCCGCGGAAGGGCAGGCCGATGCGGCCCACGGTGAGGTCGAGGCGCGGGTCGACGGTGCCGGCATAGTTGCTGCTGACGTTCTTCGTGTTGAAGGAGCCGTCGAGGAAAGGCAGTCCGTTGGCGTCGGTGGCAAAGGCGTTGACCAGGTTCTGCGAGCCGAGGAAGAAGTCGTCGCCCGAGCCGAAGACGTTGCCCTCAGAGCGCGTGGTGTTCAGCAGGTTGCAGAAGTTGATGTGGATGTTGTCGTTGGCCGTTGAGAACTGCACAGCCATGATGCTCTCCTTCTTGTTGTTGAACTCCAGCTTCGACATGTCGGCGAAGTTGTCGTAGAGCTGATACTTGCCGCTGTTGATGACCACGTCGGCCCACTTCTCCACCTCGCTCCATGTGCTGGTCTGGGCGTTGACTTTGGCCAGCAGGGCGGCGGCCACATACTTGGTGAAGCGTCCGGGCTGGTCCTGCGTCTCGTGCATCACGGCGAAGGCACTCTCAAGGTCGGCCTTGATGGCGGCGTAGATCTCCTCACGGCTCTTGTTGCCGTTGGTGACGGTCTTCGGGTCGTCGTTCTCGGTGAAGTAGGGGATGCTGCGGAAGATGCGGTTCAGGTCGAAGTAGTACCAGGCACGGAGCGTCTTCAGCTCGCCGAGCAGGGCCTCCTTGTCGTTCACGTTGGAGGCGTCGTTGATGGCCTGCATGGCTTTGTGCACACGGGCAATGCCTAAGTAGTTGTTCTCCCACTTGTTCAGGCAGGTGGGGTTGTCGCTGCTGATGTTCTGTATCTCCAACTGGTGGATGTTGGCCTCCATCGACACACCCTCGCCGCCTTTGTAGGCATCGTCAGAGCGCACGTCGAACACCCAGTTGGTGATGGGGCCGGCGAAGGCAGCGTTGTTGTCGTCGAAGAAGTGGGCCTCCAAGCCCTGGTAGGCTGAGGACATCAGGCCCTCGATGCTCTCGTCGGTGAGCTGCTCGGCGGTGAACTCGCCCTGCGGGGCCAGCTCCAGCTGGTCGGAGCAGGAGGTGAGGGCTGCAACGATGTTGCAGCAAAGGAAACCGCAGGCAATAGTCTTATATATCTTGGTAATCATCATAATCTTTGTTTTGTTTTTCGGTTTTTTCGATTAGAAAGTGACGTTGAGTCCCAGGGTAAATGTTCTGGCACGTGGATAGAGGCCGCTGTCGACGCGGGCACCGTAGCCGCCGAGGATGACCTCGGGGTCAAGGCCCTTGTAGTCAGTGATGGTAAAGATGTTCTCCACCTGTGCGAAGACGCCGATGGCAGAGGCATAGACCTTCTGGGCGATGTCCTTTGGCAGCTGGTAGCCCAGCTTCAGGTACTTCAGCTTCAGGTAGGAGCCGTCCTCGATGAAGTAGTTGGACATGCGCGTCTCGTTGTTGTTGTCCACCATGGTGAGGGCCGGGATGGTGGCGCCGGTGTTTGTGGGGCTCCAGGCGTTGAGGATGTCCACGCCGTGGTTGGTCGACGAGCCGCCGCCATAGTGCATGAACTCCAGCTGCCGGCGCGTGGTGTTGTAGATGTCGAAGCCGAACTCACCGCTGAAGAAAGCCGACAGCGTGAAGTCTTTGTAGTTGAGGTCGAGGTTCAAGCCCATGGCAAAGTCGGGATTCGGGTCGCCGATGATGCAGCGGTCGTTGTCGTCCACCGTGCCATTGCCGTCGAGGTCGCGGAAGATGAGGCGGCCTACGCCCTTGCCCTGCTGGATGGCATGGTTGGACACCTGGTCCTCGTTCTGGAAGATGCCGTCGCAGACGTAGCCGTAGTACACGCCCATAGGCTCGCCGACCATCAGACGGTAGTCGCCGCCTTGGCTCGTGACCACATCGTTGAACTTCACCAGCTCGTTCTTGTACTGTGAGAGGTTGAGCGTGCCGTTCCACGAGAAGTCGCCATAGTTAGGCGAGCGGTAGGTCATGGTCAGCTCCCAACCGTTGTTCTTCATCTCGCCGGTGTTCATCCACATGGCGGCACCCTCGCCCTCCACGGAGAGCGTCGGCGGGATGGTGAGCATGTCCTTGGTGTTCTTCCAGAAATAGTCGAACGACAGGCTCAGTGCGCCCTGGAAGAGCTGTGCGTCGAAGCCGATGTTGGTCTGCGTGGTCGTCTCCCACTTCAGGTCGCGGTTGCCGCTTGATGCAGCGACGATGCCTGGTACGACGGAGTTGTTCGTGCCGTTGAGGTCATAGGAGCCGTGGCGCAGGTTGTAGGCGTAGCGGGTGTAGTAGGCGTAGTTGTCGCTGATGGCTGAGTTGCCGTTCTGTCCCCATGCGGCACGCAGCTTGAGGTCGGTCACCACCCGGTTCTCAGGGAAGAACTTCTCCTGGCTGAGGCGCCATGCAGCTGAGAAAGCCGGGAAGACACCGCTGTTGTTGTCCTTGTGCAGGCGTGAGGTCTGGTCGCGGCGCAGGGTGGCGCTGACGAGGTAACGGTCGGCATAGTTGTAGTCGAGCTTGCCGAAGAGCGAGAACAATGCCCACTCGGCCTTGCCGCCGCCCACGGTCTGCTCGCCGCCGCCGGCACCTATCTGCATGTAGTCCACGTCTTCGAAGGCATAGTCGCGGTTGGCGCCGTTCAGGTCTTCAGAGCGGTACTTGATATACTCTGAGCCGAGCAGGACGTTCAGGTGATGCACGCCCTTGAAGGTCTTCAGATAGTTGGCCGTGTTGGTCCAGGTGTAGGTGTCGCCCTGTCCGTAGGCACGCGAGACGCTGTTCATGTCGCTGGGCTGTATGCGGCGGCCCAGGTTCTTGTTGAAGAACTGCGTGTGCTCGATGCCGAGGTTGCTCTTCAGGGTGAGGCCGTCGATGGGCTTGATGTCGATATAGGCGTTGCCGAAGATGCGCCACGACTCGTTGCTGTTGTCGCGTCCGTTGTACAGCTCGTGCACGGGGTTGGCAATGTCGCTGCCCGAGAGCTGCATGGGGTTGGTGTAGTTGCCCTCGCTGTCGGTGACGGGGATGGCGGGATGCTGACGCATGGCGGTGTAGGGGATGCCGCGGTCATCGCCGGTGCCGTAGCCGCGGTCGTTCCACTGGGCAATCATCAGGTTCTCGCCCACGCTGAACACTTTACTTATATTATAGGTGGAGTTCAGACGGGCGGTGTAGCGGCGGTAGAAGGTGTTGTTCATCAGACCGTTCTGGTTGATATAGTTGCCCGAGAGCATGAACGAGCCCTTCTCGCTGCTGTTGCTCACGCTGGCCGAGAGGTTGTTGGTCCAGGCCGATGAGAAGACCTCGTCCTGCCAGTCGGTGTTGGCGGCGCGCACCTTACCGTCGGCGTCGAGGGTGGTCTTGAGCTGAGGTGTGTCGCCGTTGCCGTAGAAGGGATGCGAGGCCACGAGGCCGGCGTTGTTGTTGGCTGTCCAGTAGGCCTGTCCCCACTGCTCGGCGTTCATCACGTCATACTGCTTGGCGATGGTGTTCAGCGTGGCGGTGTAGTTCACGTTCACCGTCACCTTGTCGCCCTTGCCCTTCTTCGTGGTGATGATGATCACGCCATTGGCGGCGCGGCTGCCGTAGATAGAGGCCGAGGAGGCATCCTTCAGCACCTGTATGCTCTCGATGTCGGCTGCGTTCAGCGAGTTGAGGTTCTCGGTGGTGGCCACGCCGTCGATGACATAGAGGGGCGCAGCACCGTTGACCGTACTCATACCACGCACGCGAATCGAGGCACCGCCGCCGCCGGGAGCGGCATCGGTGACGATGTTCACGCCGGGCAGCTTGCCCTGCATGGAGTTGAGCATGTTGGGGTCGCCCTCGCTCTTGGCGCTCTTCATGTCCATCACGGCCACGGCGCCCGTCAGGTCGGCCTTGCGCTGCACCTGATAGCCGGTCACCACCACCTCGGCCAGCTGAGAGGCGTTGTCTTTCATCACTACTCTCATGCCGGTTTGGGCTGGCAGCTCCTGCTTCTCGTAACCGATGTAGCTGAAGACAAGCGTCGTGCCGGCCTTCACCTTCAGCTTGAAATTGCCGTCGAAGTCGGTCACGGTGCCGTTCGACGTGCCTTGCTCCATCACCGTGGCACCGATGACGCCCTCGCCGGTTTCATCGACCACAGTTCCTGTTACCTCCGTCTGCGCGTACATGACAGTACACAGCAGCAGCGAGAGGAAACTCAGAATGAATCTTTTCGTTTGTTTCATTTGCTTTGCGTTTTTTGTTAGTACTAATTGACAGTTTAAAAATTTGTTGCAAAAGTACGAGACAAACGCTGCATCAAATGTAAAAATATCGTTCATCCCGTGCAAAATATGTTGCAATGAAACATTTTTGCGACGGAATGAACGAAAAATGATAATGAAGGGTCCTTTAACTCCTTTAAGATTCCCTCAGTTCCATGGGCAGCTTGCCGTATTGTTCCTTGAAACATTTGGAGAAGTATCCGGGCGTGTTGAAGCCCACCTCGAAGGCTATTTCGGCCACGGTCTTTGTGGTGCTGCCCAGCAGGGCATAGGCGCGCTGCAGGCGCATCTGGCGCAGCAGCTCCACGGGTGTCTGGCCGGTGATGGCCTTTACCTTTCTATATAATTGTACGCGACCGAGGCCCAGCTCTTCGCCCAGCTCCTCCATCTTCAGGTTGGGGTTGGAGATATGCTTGCGGATGGCCTCGTTCAGCTGCTCGGCAAAGATCACGTCCTGCGAGCGGGGCGGCGGCAGGGTGTCTTCGGGCTTGTCGAAGATGTCGTGCAGGCGGCGTGTGCTGGGGTCGGTGTAGAAGAGCGTCTGCTCTTCGTTCATCACTTGGCGCTGGCGGATGGTCTTCTTCGTCTGCAGCCAGGCACGGATGGCCAGCACGACGGCTATGATGAGCATGGCGATGGCCACGAGGCTGCCTATGAAGAGCTTGTGCTGCGTGTCGTAGTGCACCAGCGAGTCTTCCAGCTTGTCCTGTATGGTGATGAGGTTGTGGTTCTGGTTCATCAGCTCGCGGCTGTTCAGGTCTACGATGTCCACGTTCTCGGGCGTCACCAGCATGCCCTGCAGGGTGTTCTCACGCTCGTGGGGCCGGCCGGTGAGGATGTCAAGGGCCAGCCGCACTATCTCCTCGCCGTGGGTGGGATAGACGTAGGTGGCCACCTGATGGCCTAGCTGCACGTACTCGATGCCCTCGCCGGGCAGGCCGTCGATGCCGATGGTCTCGAGCTGTCCCTCCAGTCCCAGCTCCACCACAGCTTTGTAGACGCCTGTGGCCATGCCGTCGTTGTGGCAGAAGATGATGTCGGGCACTGTGCCGCCCTTCACCTGCTCCTCTACGATGCTGCACGCCATGTCCGATGTCCAGTCGGCTTCCTTGCAGACGTAGTCGAGGGTGCCGTCAGCGGCTATCACCGAGGCGAAACCCTCGTGTCGCTCCTGTGCGGGCGAGGTGCTCATGGCACCGGTGATTTCCATCACTGTCGGCCTGTGGCCTGACGTGGCCAGGCGTGCCGCCTCCTGAAGGGCAAAGCCGCCCATCACCTTTCCTGCCTCCACGTTGCTGCCGCCGATGAAGGCGGTGTAGTCGTCGGTGGCTGCCTTGCGGTCGAAATAGATGACGGGTATGCCGCGCTGACGCACCCTGCGGATGGCATCGGCTATGGGGGCAGCTTCGGTGGGCGCCACCACGAGGAGGTCGATGCCGCTGTCGGCCAGCGAGTCTATCTGCCGTATCTGGTGCTCGGTGTCGTCGTAGGCGCAGGCAATGCTCACCTCCACGTCCTCGTCATACAGGTGCTGGGCGGCCAGCATCTCCTGGTTTACCTTCTCGCGCCACTGTCCGCCGCCGCACTGCGCCACGCCAATCCTGTAGGCCTTCTCGCTGGTGCAGGACAGAAGGGCACTGATGATGCCAATGGCAAAGATTGCCTGATAGAAACCTTTCATACCCACATTTAGTTTTGCGGCAACAAAGGTACGAATAAAAACTTGGAAAGATGCAACAAATTTGTGTTCTTTTCTTACTTTTTTCCACAAAAAGGAAAGCCTCTGCGTTTTTTTTCGTATTTTTGCAAAATCATTGCGATGAGGCCATCAAAATTCTTCATGACGTGAATATGATTAAAGAGTTCAACACCACTGGCAGCTGCAACCCGGAGCGGCACTATATGGTGAACACGGAGAAGCGGTTTGCCGCCATTGAAGCCTTGATAGAAAAGGGGAAGTACTTCACCATCACGCGGCATGGCCGAGGGCTACCTCGTCACCTTCGACTTCTCAAAGAACCGCCGCGACACCGAGCCGCAGTGGATAGAACACCATGGCAAGCGCATCTTTGAGGTGACTATATAATAATGTGTAGCCCTGGTTGGCACGGTCTCGTCTTCTTATTCGTCATCGTCCTCAAAGCGGTTGGGGAGCAACATCATCTCCTCTATCATCGCTTCGTTGCCAAAGTAGTTCTGGCCAAAGCGGTTGATGTTGGTGCGCCCGCCAATGGCTGCAGCACAGTTCATGGCGAAGATGTCGTCGGGCTGGCGCTCAATGCGTTTCAGGCAAGTCTGGTAGCACAGCTGACGGTAGCTGTTGTAGAAGTCGTTGGGGATGTTGGAGTCTCTGGAGCTTCCATATTCCGAGGTCTGACACATTGCCCTCCAGCTCATCCAGATGTTCTGAAGAAGTGGGTTGTAGTGGCCGCTCTTCATGAGCCGGATGGCGGTGGCTATGAGCCAGCTTTCATCTGACACCGACTTTTTGCAGTTGGCCCAGCGCAGCCACAGCGCGCACTGCTCGTCGAAATTGGCGCACTCGCTCATCTCGTCAAGGATGACTCCCAGCTGCTGTTTTTCGTCGGCATCGAGGTAACGCTGAAATTTGTCCTCAACCATTTCTTCTGCCGTTTTTCTCAGGTCGACAAGGGATTCGAAAAAGGCATCAGTTTCTTCAAAGAAGTGGTAGGAGTGCTGCTCTATGGCTGAACTGAAGTCGGTCACATAGCCCATGACTCTGTTGACATCGTCGTCGCTCATCTCCTCTAAAGAGAGATTCATCAGCGTCAGGATAGAGTCCTTGTAGGTCTGAGCAGCCTTACGCAGTTCCTTATTGTTGATGATGTCGACGCTGACGGACTCGGTGCAATGGCTTGCGTCTTCCTCGCAGCCTAATCCGCCAGTTGTCCGTCCACGGTAATACACCTCATAATTGCTATAGATGTTCCATGCCAGGGCGCAGCTGTTGAAGAAGTCTTCTGCCTGTGCCAGAAAAGGTTGGGTGGACCCAGAGTATTCGGGCAGGCGCAGGACGAAGGACGTGTCGCAGAACAGGTAGAAATCGTAGTCAGGCATGTCACTCTGAAGCACGGCGATGTAGGAACCGCGGTCATAGTTACTCGGTGCTGTAAGCCAGTTGTATGCCTGAAGGATGTCTGTCATGTCTATAGGCGTGTCATGTTCGAAAGCTTCTGGCTCAGCCTTTTCTTTGTTGCAGCCCATAAAGGCCGTCATGGCAAATACTACACTCACCAGCTGCAATAGTCTGGGGAAACAGATGTTCGTCTTCATACCTCTTGATGTTTTTGCGTTTAACTTGTTCGTTGCCGCAACATGTCGTGTGGCACACATTATGCAGCAAAGGTAACACTAATGGTTGAAATATGCAAATTTTTTTACTGCAGAACAAATCATTTCATGTTTTTTTTTGCTGTTTTTTTGCGTATTTCAAATATTTGCCGTATTTTTGCAACTTGACTTCTAAGCACAAAGACATGACACACAAATTACTTCTCACTCTGGCCCTCGCTGCCCTCTGCCAGACAGTGGCCGCCCAGGGGTCGCGCCGCGGCTTCCATCGTGAAGCCTTTACCACCGAGACACCTATGGCGCACGACCCCGTGATGGCCAAGGACGGCGACACCTATTTCGTCTTTGCCACAGGCATGGGCATCCAGCAGATGACCTCGAAGGACCGCAAGAGCTGGACGGTGCTGCCGCAGCCCGTGATGACTGTCATTCCCGGCTGGACGGCCGACTCTGTGCCGGGCTTTGGCCAGCACGTCTGGGCGCCCGACGTCATCCAGTGGCACGGGCATTGGTGGCTGGCCTACAGCTGCTCGACGTTTGGAAAGAACGGCTCGGCCATAGGCCTGCTCAGCAGCCGCTCGCTGCACGCTAACCTGTGGAAGGACGAGGGATGCATCGTCACCTCTCACGAGAGGAAGAGCGGTGCCGACGGACGAATGACGGGCGACAACTGGAACGCCATCGACCCGAACTTCGTCATCGACGACGCCGACACGCCGTGGCTCGTGTGGGGCTCGTTCTGGGACGGCATACAGCTGGCTCGCCTCGACACCACCATGCACATGGCCAAAGGCGAGAAACCGCGCACCATAGCACGGCGCTATGACCCCGACTACAAGCCGTCGGAGCCCAACCCCACGTCGAAATATGCCGGCACCAACGCCATCGAGGCGCCCTTCATCTTCAAACACGGAGGATTCTATTATCTCTTTGTGTCGTGGGACTACTGCTGCCGGGGAGCGAAGAGCAACTATCGCGTGGCAGTGGGGCGCAGCAAGACCGTGGAAGGACCCTACCTCGACCGCACAGGCAAGGACATGGCCAAGGGAGGCGGCACACTCTTCTTAGAGGGTGACAAGAAGGAATGGGAGGCTGCAGGTCATTGCGCTGCCTATACCTTCGACGGTGAAGACGTCTTCATCTGTCACGGATACAGTGCCACGCAGAACGGGGCCGCCATGCTCATCCAGCGCACCATCAGCTGGACGGACGATGGATGGCCACAGCTGGCTAATTGAGGGTAAAGGAGTTAAAGGAGTTAAGGGAGTTAAAGACAAATGACTCTCCATGAAAAAAGCCTTGTCTCCGGGTTAAAATCTATAGTAAAGCAATTGTCTTTAACTCCTTTAACTCCCTTAACTCCAAAAAGCCCTCTACTCCTTTAACTCCAAAACTTGCGAAAATGGTATTGTCTTTAACTCCTTTAACTCCTTTAACTCCTTTAACTCCAAAAATCCTACAACTCCTTTAACTCCAAAAATCCCACAATTTCTTTAACTCCAAAAATCCCAAAACTCCTCATTATGGCATACAAAAACATTCTAATCATGGCCGGTTGCGCTGTCATTGCAGCTGCAGCCCAGGCACAGGTGACCATCGACATCGACGCCCAGCAGCGTGGGCCGAAGGTGAGCCCCATGCTCTATGGCATCTTCTACGAAGACATCAATCACGCTGCCGACGGCGGTATCTATGCTGAGCTGATACGCAACCGCTCGTTTGAGGACGGCCCACGCTATGGTGCGCCAGCCGACCTCCAGGGCTGGTCGACCTATGCTGCCGCACCGTCGCAGCTCACGATGCGCCTCATACAGCCAACGAAAAAGACACCGCTGCTCAACAGCGTGCAGCACAACGCCTTGGAACTCGACATCAAGGCAACGGCCGCCATGCCCGTCTGCTTGGTGAACGAGGGCTACTGGGGCATCAACGCCGTGCAGGGACGCACCTACCGCCTGACATTCTGGGCCAAGACCCTGAAGTATCAAGGCACCGTAAAGGCTACCCTCTGCTCGAAGGACGGTGCACAGCTCTATGCCGAGACCACGGTCAGCGCTTTCCCTGCCGTCAAAGCAAAGGGATGGACGAAGTATGAGGCAACACTCACCGCCGACGGCAACGACCCGCAGGCGCAGTTTGCCTTCGTCTTCGACGGCGTGGGACAGGTGCAGCTCGACGTGGTGAGCCTCTTCCCGCCCACGTTCAAGAACCGTGAGAACGGCATGCGCCCCGACCTGGCCAACATGCTGTGGCAGATGCACCCGAAGTTCATGCGCTTCCCCGGCGGCTGCTTCGTGGAAGGGCAGGAGAGCCCCGACAACGCCTTCCGTTGGGAGCGGACCATCGGGCCGATAGAAGAGCGTGAGGGCCACTGGAACGTGAACTGGGGCTACCGCACCACCGACGGACTGGGCTATCACGAGTATCTGCAGCTGGCAGAGGACTTAGGCGCCAAGCCGCTCTATGTGGTCAACGTGGGACTATGGCACGGCGGCATGACGCCCTACGACAGCATTCAGCCCTGGATTGACGAGTGCATGAATGCCATCGAGTATGCCAACGGCCCCGTCACATCGAAATATGGCGCCTTGCGTGCCAAGAACGGGCACCCGGAGCCTTTCGGCCTGGAATACCTGGAGGTGGGCAATGAGAACAACCAGCCCGACCCGCGCCAGCAGAGCGACCACTACTACGAGCGCTATGAGCAGTTCTACAAAGCCATACGTGCCAAGTATCCCGAGATGAAAATCATAGGCAACGTCGTGGCGTGGGGCGACGACAACCCGAAGTGGACCAGCAAGTTGCCCGTGGACCTGCTGGACGAGCACTACTACCGCTCGCCCGACTGGTTTGCCGCTGCCTTCCACAAATACGACAGCTACGACCGCCGTGGCCCGAAGGTTTACGTGGGCGAATATGCCGTGACCAATGGCTTTGGCCTTCTGGGCAACATGAACGCCGCCCTGGGCGAGGCCGTCTATATGATGGGCATAGAGAACAACTCCGACGTGGTGGCACTGGCATCGTATGCCCCCATCTTCGTCAACGAGAACGATGCCCGCTGGCGTCCAGACATGATACGCTTCAGCAGCAGCCGCGTCATGGGCACTCCCAGTTACTATGTGCAGCAGCTCATGCCACAGCACATCGGCACGCAGGTGGTGAAGGTCAGCCAGACCGACCCCTACAAAGACAAGGCTCGCAAGTCACTCACGCCGAAGCAGAGCCGCGTGGGATACGGGACATGGAACACACGCGCATCGTTCGACACCGACAAGGAGGTGGACTTCGTCTATGGCGACTGGAGGAAGGAAGGCAATACCGTGAGGCAGACCGGAAGGAAGGAAGCGACGCTGTGCATAGGGAAAGACATCATCAGCAGCGACCACTATATATATAAGTATCGCGCGCGCAAGGATGAGGGCGCCGAGGGCTTCCTCCTTATCTTCAACTATGTCGACGACAAGAACTACTGTTGGTTGAACTTTGGCGGATGGGGCAACACACGGCACGCCATCGAGCAGATCAGCAACGGCGGGAAGCTGCAGACGGTGGAGAAACGCGGTAGGGTAGAGCAGGGCCGCTGGTATGACGTCACACTGCAGGTGGCAGGCGACAGCGTGAAGGCGTGGCTCGACAATGAACTGGTATTCGACACGGTGCTGAAGCGCGATGTCACAAAGGGCATCTTCTCGTCGGCCACCATCGACGACGCTACCGGCGAGCTCATCGTGAAGGTCGTCAACACCGGCGACGAGGCGACCACCGCCAGCCTGAACCTGAAGAACTTCGCACCTGGCTGCGCCCGGGTGGTACGCCTGGCTGCCAACGACGGCATGGAAGAGAACACACTCAGCGCACCCACCACCATCCATCCCGTGGAGCAGCTGCTCTCGCCGGAGAAAGACAGCGTGCTGCTCGACGTGCCCCCTTACTCGCTGAATATCGTCAGAATAAAAAGGGCGAAGGCAGAGTAAACACAATGGTCTTATAAAAATGAAAAGATATGGCAAAGGTACTTTTGATTAACGGAAGTCCACGGGAGAACGGCAATACCTTCTTGGCGTTGAGCGAAGTGGCGAAAACCCTGAACGCAGAAGGCATTGATACCGAAATCATCAGCATCGGCAAGAAGGCCGTGCAGGGGTGTATCGCCTGTGGCATGTGTGGAAGAGAGGGGAAGTGTACGTTCCGCGACGACCTCTACTTTAGGGTGATGCGGGCAGTGAAGGATGGCATCGACGGCCTGATCATTGGTTCGCCGGTCTATTATGGCGGGCCGAATGGCTCACTCTGTGCCTTGCTCGACCGCGTGTTCTACTCGCTTGGAGGCTATTTGAGCTTCAAGCCCGGCGCCAGCGTCGTGGTCTGTCGCCGTGGCGGCGCCTCAGCAGCCTTCGACCGCCTGAACAAATATTTTACCATTTTGAACATGCCCGTCGTCAGCTCGCAGTATTGGAACATGGTTTATGGCCAGACGCCGGGACAGGCAGCGCTCGACGGTGAAGGTATGCAGACCATGCGGACACTGGGCCACAACATGGCATGGATGATACGCAAGCTGAATGTCAGCGGCGACGGGCATCCCGAGCTGGAGAGCCCGGTGAGAACCAACTTCATCAAAGCATAGCAGAAACATCCCGTTTACCAAAAGCGGGATGCTGTTTTCCTCCGTTTTAGGGCGCACGTGCAGCAGCAAAATAAGAAAATGGAACTATTTAACACAAGTTAACTAGTTTTTTTTCTTATTTTGCTGCTTTTTTCGTATCTTTGCAGCCAATCTAATTCGCTCGTGTCTTTATTAACTCAAGTATTAACGAACTACAATGAATATGAAGAAGTTTTTTTGTTTTATTGCCGTTGCGGCCGTCATGACGGTTGCAATGACGTTGTCATCATGCAGCCATGATGACTATTATTACAGCCCGGAGAAAGTAGAGAAGGCTGTAAACGACAATTATGCCGCCTCTTTTGAGAAAGCCTTTGGCAAGGTCGGCCCAAATGTAGACTGGGGCTTCAGCAGCAAGGGCGCCAGTGCACGTGCCTTCACCCGCGCAAAGAGTGACTATGTTGCCTACAAAGGCAACATTCAGCCGACTCTTGATCCTCCTTTCCCCTCATCAGATTGCGACGCCAGCAATTTCCTGAGTGCTGCACCCGAAGGTGTTGTCTCACTGCCTACATGGGGAGGTGGACCAAATTCTTATCTCGTTGAGGGAGCCTACGAAGTAGTTTCTACAAACTCAGGCGCTAGCAAGATTTATGTAAAAGGTACTGTTGATCTATCCGCTAACGACACCAATGCTGAGGCACCCAGATTTGCGCCAGACTATCGCTCTGAAATCTATCTGCTCAAAGGTTCCAAGCTGATATTAGGCGAGGTTAGTGCCATCAATTTCAATGTTGCTGCCATTTATATCGCAGCAGGCGCTTCACTCGAGACTGCAGGTGTCCTCAAGGCCAACAATAGCACGAAGATTTACAATCATGGAACCATTACAGTTGGCACTTTTGAGCCTAACACATCCAGTTTCCTCTATAATGTAGGTACGTTGACAGCAGAAAGTGTGACTGCCGAAAGCAATCCTACCAGAATCGTCAACGATGGCACCATTAATTGTGCATCGGTCACAGTGAAAGCCGGTGCTGTGCAGAACAATGCCGAGTGGAACGTTACTGGTACTACCAGAATTGAATCCAATAACTCAGGCTGGGTCAACAACGGACATTGGACGACTTATGATTATGCTTATATTGGTGGAAGCCAGAACGTGATCAACAACTGTTTCCTTGAGGTGGAAAATGATTTCGAAATGAACATTTCATCAAAAGTAGGGTCATTCAAGATTGATGCAGGCGGCGGTGTCCTGACCAAGAATTTCTATGGAGGTAGGGATTCAAGTACAGGTGCAATTTCTGGTCCGTTTAAAATCGAGATGGGCGCGAATGCCGTATTTGTAGTTGCTGAAACTGCTCAGTTTGAGTCAGGGCGTAGCGTGATAAATAATGATAATTATGCCTATGGTATCTTTGGCCCCTCCTCTACAGGAACAGAATATGCCGTGTTCCAGGCCAAGAATATTGTAAGAGAAGAGACGATTGCAAATACTTGGGGTGCGGTTACCTATCGAGGAAACTTATACGTTTCTGCAGAGACGCATTTTGCACAGGGAAACGACGGTATGGTTGATCACAAGTATATTTTCGAGCAAGACGGCTTCAGCATTTCTGACAACATCTATGCCGCAGGCTTCAAGCCCGGCAAACCCAATATCAAGATTTCGGCAACACCGTGTAACCCAGGTTTCAATGATGCACTCTACCGCGTGATTGCTGAGGACTTGTCTGCTTCGGAATCCAGCGACTTCGACTTCAACGACGTTGTCTTCGACGTGGTGAAGGCAGAAGGTGGCAAGACCACACTGAAGCTCATCTGCGCAGGTGGTGTCCTGCCGCTGAGAGTCCAAGGCCAGGAGGTTCACGGCCTGTTCGGGGAAACTGTCAAAACAAATGGCGAGTATCCTATGATTAACACAGGCGCTGGTCCTAAGTTGGATCCTGTTACTTTTGAAATTGATGGCGAATACACCACTCCTGAAAAGATTAATAAAATTTTGATTGAGGTTCAGAAGAACAATGTTTGGATGGAGCTCAAAGCCACTCGTGGTGAGGCAGCATGTAAGATCTTGGTTGACGATACATTCGTTCCCGTTGAAGAGAGAAGGAATATTGCTGACGAGAACGACAAGTTCACCGACTACGTACAGGGTTCATTCGTGAATGATTTCTGGTGGAAGTAAGTATTAGTATTTGTCTCAACAATAAAGTAAAGGGGTGTCTGCATTGCGCAGGCACCCCTTTATTAGTTCGCCCGGCGTTTCCCCCCTGTCCCCCCTTTGCAATGGGGGGAATCCGATACAACTGTAGCGGCCACATGACGGCGCAGCCCTTCCCCTCCTTTTCCAAAGGAGGGGCCAGGGGTGGTTTGTCAAAGATGTCCCAACCTATTACAGTCCCGAAGGGACTACGGAAGACGATGGTGAGCA
>JAEEPZ010000104.1 GCA_016285055.1 Prevotella sp. | reverse complement strand
TCCACAAAGGAAACAAAGTCAACGCCAAACAGCAATTAGCCAATGAAAAGGACGAAGGCATCGGTCAAGTACAGTCAGAACCTCCTCAAGAATAGAACATGGTTATAACATTACGGGAATTTCGGTTACAAATACATGCAGGCTGAAAATCTGGAAAATGGCATGTCTTGAATCATTCAACCGCAAATCGAAAAATAAAGTAGCCTACTTTTGGTCAAATCTCATGCGTATTCAACCAAAAGTAGGCTTCCCGTTTTCAAGAGCCGCTCTGCGGGGAACCGCTATTTGCTCAAATCAGGACTGTCCTTTCGTGCTTTGTCCTTATCTTGACAGTGCAGCCCTTTCGCCGGGCTTCATCTTCGCATACTTGCGCCATCCGTTGGCACCGTCCTTGCACTTGTCTAAGTAGTCGTGCTCATACATGTGCTCGTAGGCCTCCATCTCGAAGGGGTTCAGATAGTAGGCCGCGTTGCGCCGGTACCTGTTCTGCGGTATCGCCCGCAGGCAATACCATAGATATCGCGCGTAGAAGCACAGCCATGAGTTGTGGGTGGCCTGCGCCTGTTTGAGGTGAATCATCTCGTGCCGCTTCAGGCTGTCCTTCTGCGCCGTGGTGGCGTTGAGCTTGTCGGCCTCCTCTTGGCTGTGCACCACGATGTAGCCGAAGAACGTCAGTGCTGAGTAATTCTTACCCAGCCAGAAACTGTCGGCCACCGCCTTCATCTCCACAACACGGCTGGGACGGCGGAACCTGACCACCAGCCAAAGTATTTTGAAGGGGTTGTACATTTTCTTCTTGTAAAGGGGCGTGAATGAGAATTTGTCTGCAAAATTAGATTAATTTTGTGAAACAGCCAAGCTTTTTCAAAAATAATGTCTACCTTTGCAGCAACCATGCAAATGCCTTATGAAACAGCTGAGTATTATTGTTCCTGTATATAATGTTGAAAGGTATATTCTTCAATGTTTGGAGAGTATTTTCTGCCAACAATTGGCAGAGGATTGTTTTGAGGTGATTCTTGTCAACGACGGCACGCAGGACAATAGCTTTGGCGTGTTAGAAAAATTGATAAAGGCTCACGGTAACATCATTATTCTTGAGCAGAAGAATCAGGGATTGTCAGCAGCAAGAAATACTGGATTGTCAAAAGCCTCAGGCGACTATGTGCTGTTCCTGGATTCTGATGATTTGCTTGTTGAAAACACCCTTTCACTGCTGCTGCATAAAGCGCAGGAATGGCAAGCCGATATGGCTATAGCGGACTTCGTGAAACTGACCGATGAGCAAATTCCCACTTATCGTCCCGAACCCCGTCTTCAAACGGCCATATTTGAAAAAACAGGCAAGGCTTTCTTCATTAACGATTTTAATCCCAAAGAGTGCTATGTGTGGCGCACTCTCTATCGACGGGCCTTTCTCGAAGTCCATAACCTGAGGTTCATCCCCGGTATCTATTTTGAAGACGTGCCATTTACCACCGAATGTTATCTGAGGGCAGAAAAATGCGTGCGCATTCCCGTCTTATTCTATGTCTATCGTCAGCGGGCTAACTCTATTGTTTCCTCTGTCAACATGAAGAAAGTGACCGATTTCAATATTGTGCTGGAACGCTTGCAGGCCATGAAGCAAGAATTGCCGCTCCCTGAAGATGTTTCGATGAGAATGTCTGACACCATGTTCGCCACGTTCTCTGTTGCTGTCTGGTATCTGACGCACGACAAGGCTCTGTTGAAGAGGAGAAACGAATATGTAAAAGACCTCAAGAAGAGAGTCCCAGCCTTGAAGTTCACTCACGGGGTGAAGCAACGTGTCGTAAGCCTCCTCTACAGGCTGATGCCCAATACCTACATTAAGCTGAAGTCGCTTTGATGAGGGTGGCTTACCATTTCCGACGGCGTAGCTTGAAGTATTGCCAAATGCCCAACGGAAACAGAAGTAGCAATAACCCCTTTGAACTGCACTCGGAAAAGGTCTTGCCGTCGCCAGCCAGTAATGAGCAGGCGATATACATTTGCATGTTGTATCTGCGAGCCCCCTTGCCCAGCTCTACCAGCTGGTTGTAGTACATGCGGTAGCCTTTGGGGTTCTTGAAAAGGACATCCCAAGCGTTCCAAGTGAAACCGTCGCTTCTGTATTCACACAGCTGGAAAGTGTAAGGAAACAGTAGTAACTGGTATGTCTGATCCAACTGGTTGTGTACATAGTCTTCGGTTACGAATTTCTCACCTTCAATTTCGGGGAAAAGATAATGGCGCAACACTTCGGTCTTAAACAGCAGATTCGCCTCCCCTTTAAATCCTGCAGCATAAAGCCCAGCCAATGTTGACAATTCCATTCCGTCGGGGAATTCCGCATTAGTGCCATTCACCATTTTTTTGTAGGACACCATGCCGCTCACATCTGAACGTTCAGCCAATGCTGCGTGGTCGTTCCAAAAGTTCAGACTATCACTAACCGCAGTTGGCGATGCCAAGATATCATCGGAGTCAACGCAGACAAATAGTGGAGTCTGGCAAAGCTGTACTGCTCGGTTGTGGGCCCTGGTCTTCCCGCTGTTCTCCTGATAGATGTAGGTGATTTCTATTTTTTTCTCTTCCTTCCATTGCCGTATCAGTTCGTCGGTGTTATCGGAGGAACCGTCGTCAATCACTAACCAGTGGAAGTCGTGGGAATCCTGCGCGCTAAGGCTCTGATATAAAGCTGGGAGCGTGTGCGCCCTGTTATAGGTGGGAGTGAAAATGGTAAGTTTCTTGTCCATGATGATTTTTTATTACAGTTCTTCAAAGAGCTTTTTCCAACGTGACATGATAGTGTCAACATCAAACAGTTTCGCCCTTTCAATTGCAGCGGCTGAAAACTGTTTCCTTATTAATGGGTTCTCAATCAGTACACATAATTTATCAGTAAGAGCCTTGATGTCGCCAACTGTTACAAGGTATCCGTTCTTGCCATCTTCTATCACTTCATTAGGGCCGAATGGACAATTGAATGCTACCTCCGGCAATGCATGGCGTAAGGCTTCAATCAGTACCAATGATAAACCCTCGAAACGTGAAGAAAGCACAAGAATGGAACTCTTGGAATATTCCTCGCTAATGTTGGGCGTAAAGGGAATCAGTTTTACGGAGCAGAGTCCCAAATCCGCTAATTGGTTTCTCAACTGCTGTTCTGCCCTTCCAGAACCATATATGTTCAATTCCCAGTCAGGATGGCGTTTTTCCACTTCTGCCCAGGCTTCGAGAAGCATATCATATCCTTTTTGCCACTCTAACCGTCCTACAGCAATTACTCGCTTTGAGTCGCAGCTGCTGAGCTGATTGACTGGCATGATTGAGAAATTGGGAATCACTTCCACCCGTCGGGCTTTGTGCCAAAGTTTCGCATCACCTTTTGTAAGGCATACCACAGTGTTTGCCCGGTGCTCCACTCTTCTAAAGTACCACCATTCGTATAGACGGGTGAAGAGTCTTTTCACTGTTGATTTGCTTTCGCCATCTAACTGCAGTGTGAACAAACGTGATTCGTGAGCTTCAACAACTTTGGCAGCCCTACATCTGATGCCGCTTAGCATGTCGGCATTGAAATAGCTCACACTTACCAGTATGTCGGGGTCGATTGTCTCAATAGCCTGAGTGAGTTCTTTTCTAAGACGTTTGTATAAAGACCATTTTACGAACAATCGTTTTGGGTACTTTACACTATATTGCGAGTAATAAGGAATGTCCAAATTCACCTGTCTCACTTCGGGTGACAGATGATAGGTGTTGGGATGATTTGCAAAAGACTGATAGCAAGTAATGACTGTCACGTCGTAGCCAAAACGCTCAGCCATATAGTTCATCTTTTCAGAAATGATGCGCTCAGCTCCGCCTTTGCTGGCCAATGAATCAATGACGTAAACAACTTTCATAATTTTCTCATATAATTGTTTTTTTATACAGTTGTTCTCTCATAACGCTTCAAACAGCTGTATCCATTGTTGCATAATAGCGTCTTCGCTATAGCGTTTTACCGAATGTAAGGCTTTTTCTGCCATGCGATTTCGCTCCTCAGGGTGCTCAATAGCATAACAGATGGCTTCTGCCAATTCTTTTACGTTTCCGTTTTCCACCAGCAGACCATCCTCATGGTCGGTAATGATGTCGGCTGGTCCACAAGGACAGCGGAATGACACTACGGGCAGGCCTGTTGCCATTGCCTCAATGATGACTAGGCCAAAACCTTCGTATCGGGAGCTGAGTACGAAAAGACTGTGCTTGGCATATTGTGCAAAGATATCGGATACGGCGGCATGGCAGTGCACTGTCTTTGACACATGCAGCTCGACAGCCAGTCTTTTATAGGATTCTTTATCACCGGCGCCATAGATGTTGAGTGTCCAGTCGGGATGCAGTTCCTGCACTATTTGCCATGCCTGAATCAGCATGTCGAAGCCTTTCTGCCATGTATACCGTCCTGCTGCTATCACCGCTTTAGACAGTCCGTCAGAAAGTGTTCCCGGAAATGTGGCAATGGGGTTGGGAATGACGGTGATGTTGGTAAAACCCTTCCAGAAGCTAAAATCTTCATGGGTGAGTACAACGAACTTGTCCAGTCGGCGTATTTCATGCTCTAAGCTCTGTTGCCACTTGCGGGTGATGCAACGGTTGATGAAGCCTGGCAGCCATCGCTTCTCAAACACGCGGTAAGTCTGTTTGTTGAAGTGTATCTCCCCCACCTTGCGACTGCCGTCTTGGATGTCGTTGATGAAATTGATTTCGCGCCGCATCACAGATACGGTGATGTCAGGCCGCACCTTCATCAGGTAGTCGGTCAGCAGACGGCGGTATTGCTTCTGCTTCTTGCGATAGGCCAGCAGGCGGCGAAGCAGGGGCAGCTGGTAGAGATCATCGAAATTGAGGTCGAAGTTCACGTGTTTTACTCTAGGCTCCAGTTGGTAGTACCAAGGCTTTGAGGCCTGTTCCGTCAGCACGACATACAGGTCATAGTCGGTGTGGCGGGCCAGATAGTTCACCTTCTGGCTCAGCACGCGGCTCATACCGTTGGGGTACGACAGGTCGCCCACTATATATACTATCTTTTTCATCTTCAACCCTTCATTCTTTCTTCTTCATTCTTACTCGCGAAGCGATGCCTCTTACCTCTTAATTCCTAATTCCTCAAGCACTATCTGCATCTGCTGTTTCCACGACAAGTGCTCCACCGTCTGACGTATTTGCAGCGGTGTCATCTGCAGATGGTCAAGGAACGTCAGCACTTGGTCTATGTCAATGGGTGTTTCGTCGGCTGGTACCTTCAGCACATAGGGCTGATGGTCGAAGTCGCTGTCTTGCTCGGAGTAGATGAAAGGGAGGCCTCGGCAGGCATACTCACGGTTCTTCAGTGTCTTGATGACGGTGATGCCGCTGCGGTGGCGCCCGAGACTGCCAATGGCAAAGGAACACTGGTCGAAGACGGCGTTAAGTGCTTCGCCGAAGAGCTTGCCATGAAACTTCACGTACTGCTCGATGCCATACTCACGGATGTAGGGTGCAAAGCCCGGTGCCTGCTGTGTGCCGTTCATCTCGCTGGGCCACACGTCGCCAACGATGTGGAATACGACTTTGCGCTCAGGCTTGCCATCGTTTTTTTTGTAGTATTCGCCCAGTCCGTGTATCAGCCGGTCAAAGCCATGCCATGAGTGCACCTCGGCTACGGCGATGAGGTGCACCTCATGGGTTGTGTCGGGCTTTGTCGTGTGCAGGGGGATGGTGTCGAGATCCACGCCGTTGCTGATTCGTATGGTGCGCTGTCCGAAAATTGTTTTCTCATCCGAGAAGGTGACAATGGCCTCCATCTCTGCCGACAGCTTCTTCCTGTACAGCTGATCTACCCGAAGACGCATGCGCTGGTTCATGTCGTAGCCCTTGAATTCCTCGTCGTAAGGATATGTGGGCACTTCCATGATGCTCTTGATTCCTGCTTTGCGCAGACGTTTGAATAGACGGACCAAGGGCGGCGTGGCGTTCATATAGCTGCGGGCATAAATGAGTTCGATACCTTCTCTGACACAATAATTATATAAGCAGCGATAGTCGATGCGCTGCACAATGGCGGCCCACTTGCCCCGTCCGTAGTCGCGGATAGGCTTACCGTCGATAAATCGGCATAGATGGCCACGCTCATCACGGTCGTAGGAGCTGACGTGCACCTCATGGCCGTTCTGCCTGAGTCCTTTGATTTGTGCCAGCATCTTCTTGCTGATGCCGCTGGCGGGATCGAAGCCGTGATAGGTAAGGAAAAGTATCTTCATGCTTCTTTTCTGTGATTACCGTACTTTCTGTGTGAGAATTTCTGCAAAATTACGGAAAAGATTTCAGTGTTCCAAATTTTTTCCGTATTTTTGCAGCCGATGAATGAAAGATTGAACGGGAGTCCACAGCTGAAGCGGCTGCTTCATCTGTTGATAATGAATCAGCGCGATGCACGTCCGCGGTGGTACATACGGTTGTTGGCACCGCTTTATCAGCATCGTGGACGTGGGTCGAAGGTCTATGCCAGTGTCCGTATGGACACGCCGCCCTTCCGCCGCTTCTCACTGGGCAGGGAAAGTGTGGTGGAGTCTTTTTCTTGCATCAACAATGCCGTAGGCGATGTGCTTGTCGGCGATTACACCCGCATAGGCCTTCATAACACCATCATCGGCCCGGTCACCATAGGCAGTCATGTCAATCTGGCGCAAGGCATCACCGTGACGGCCCTTAATCATAATTTCTCTGATGCAACACTGAGGATAGATCAACAGGGCGTCAGTACTCAGCCTGTCACGATTGGCGACGATGTGTGGGTGGGAGCTAATGCGGTTATTCTTCCAGGCGTCACCGTCGGCAGCCACAGCGTTGTGGCAGCTGGTGCTGTGGTGACGAAGGACGTGCCGGAGCATACACTTGTTGCTGGCGTTCCGGCAAAAGTCATCAAGCACCTGTAGCTTCGGAAACATGCCGAGGGCTTCGGACTAAAATCCGAAGCCCTCGGCATGTCTTTGGATGCAAAGAATCAAAGTAGTTCCTGCTACAGTCCCAGCTTCTTGCGGATGGCTTTGGGAATGGCGTTCTTGTTCACGAGGAAATCCATCGTGTTGAGGGCGATGAAGTTCTTGGTCATGTACCACACGCCTTTGTAGTCGCCGGTCTCCCCCCAGGAGTTCTTCACCATGTAGTATTCCTTGCCGTACTGGTCCTTGGCCGTGCCGTAGATGAGCATGCCGTGGTCGTCGGTCAGCTCCCAGTTGTCGAAGCGCTCTTGGCGCATCTCCTGTGTGGGTATGACCTCGGGCACCTTGCAGCCCAGCGAGTCGATGACATTCTTGCGCTTGTCTGCTGTGAGCTTCAGCCATCGTGCCATGTCGCTGCCTGCCAGGCTCTTGGCTGCCTCACCGTCGATGGCGTATGCCAGGCCCTGACGGGTGAAGCCCTCTTCGGAGACATCGCCGCCCCAGGCCACGGTGTAGCCGTTAGCCACGGCGTTGTCGATGACTTGCATCATCTCGTCCATCGGCAGGTTGTACGACAGTGGGAAGCGCCAGTTGTCCTGCACCTCCACGGCGAAGCCCGTGTAGAAGGGATGGTGGGTGTAGCTGGTGATGCTGACGTAGTCGTCGAGGTTGATGCCTAACGACTGCATGAAGGTCTTCGGGGTGTACTCCTTGCCCTCGTAGGTGAACTTCTCGGGGCACTGGCCGAGATAGGCGTCGAGGATGCCCTGCAGGCCCACCTTCCACTGGCTGCTGATCTTCTTGGCTTCGCTCTTGGCGATGGCGGCGACGTAAGGCTCTAAGAGCGAGAAGAACTCATTGAAGTTGTTGAGCGAGTCGCCGTAGAGCGAGCCGGGGAAGGGCATGATGCCCTGCGGGACGATGCCGTGGGTCTTCATCGTGGCGAGCACATCCTCTGCCGAGCCGCCCTGTGCAAACTGGCAGTCGCCGTGGTAGCGCACCACCTGGATGGCGCGTTCCATGTAGGTCTTGTTGGCCACAAACGACTCGTCGAGGTCATAGGTCTTGCCGGTGGCCTTCAGAATCTCTGCCTCGAAGAACGAGATAGTGCTATAGTCCCAGCAGGTGCCTGAACGGTTCTGATCCTTCATCGACGTGATGGGATTCTCCTTGATGGTAGTGAACACTGGCTTGTTGTCAGCCTTTTCTTTCTGCTCAGCCTCCTGAGCCTGTGCGCCTATGGCCATGATGGCCAAAAGGGCGAGGGGGAAAAACTTTTTCATTTACGATTTGACGATTTACTATTTACGATTTATTTTTCAATCTGATTATTCTTCAATGATTCTCCATGAAGGCTTCAAGCTCTTCGGGATGATAGGGTATGCGCTTGGTGCCAAGGAATCGGCAGCCGTCGGCGGTGATGAGCAGGTCGTCCTCTATGCGTATGCCTCCGAAGTCCTTGTAGGTGTCCAGCAGGTCGAAGTTGAGGAAATCCTTGCAGTGGCCTTCTTTGCGCCACAGGTCGATGAGGTGGGGGATGAAGTAGATGCCCGGCTCGTCGGTGACGACGAAGCCCTCCTGCAGGCGGCGGCCCATGCGCAGACAGTTGGTGCCAAACTGTTCGAGGTTGGGGCGTGTCTCATCATCGAAGCCGACGTAAATCTGCCCCAGTCCTTCCATGTCGTGCACGTCCATGCCCATCATGTGTCCCAGTCCGTGAGGCAGGAACATGGCGTGGGCGCCGGCGGCCACGGCCTCGTCTACGTCGCCCTTCATCAGGCCCAGCTCCTTCAAGCGCTCGCTCATCAGACGGCAGACGGCAAAGTGTACGTCCATATATTTCACGCCAGGTTTGGCCACCTGCAACACGTAGTCGTGGCACTCCTCCACGATGCTGTAGATGTCCAACTGCCGCTGGGTGAACTTGCCGTTGACAGGCATGGTACGGGTGTTGTCTGAGCAGTAGTCGTCGAGCTCGCAGCCTGCGTCGCAGATGACGATGCGTCCATCTTCCAGCAGCGCATCGCTCGGATTGCCGTGCATGATCTCGCCGTGCTGTGAGAAGATAGTGGCGAAGCTCACACCTTGAGCCAGCGAGCGGGCGATGCCGTCCACTTGTCCGCCGATGTAGCGCTCGGTGACTCCTGGCCTGATGAGTTTCTGTGCCGTGGTGTGCATGACGTAGCCCACGTCGCAGGCACGCTCGATGGCCTCAATCTCCTGCGGCTCTTTTGTCGAGCGCATCTTTACTACAGCCTTGATCAGCTCTACCGATGCTTCCTCTCTCTGCAGGTATGGATGAATACCTGCGGTCAGGTCTTTCATCTGTATCATAATGTCATGGCGATAAGGCGGAAGCCAGTGCACCCGGCGATTGTTTCTATGAACATTCTCCATGAAAGGTATCAGCTGATTCATCGGGGCTGTCTTCGTGATGCCTACCTCGGCGGCAAGGTCGGCTACGGATGGCGTGTAGCCCATCCAGACGATGTCTTCCACGTCGATGTCGTCGCCGAAGAGCCATTCTTCATCATTGTCAACATCAATGAGACCGAAAAGTCCCTCACGGTGCTGTCCGTAATAGTAGAGGAAAGTGGAGTCCTGACGCATGGGAGCATAGGAGTTGGCCGGATAGTTGGCCGGACTCTCGTTATTGCCCGGCAGCAGGATGATGCCTGAGCCCACGAGCCGCTTGAGTTCCGCGCGGCGGCGGATGTAAGTCTGTTTGTCAAACATGTCTTTTTCTTTTTTTGCGTAGCTTAAAGGATACGAGTTAATAGATGCTTTCAAGGTGGTTTAATGCACCATTAAGCCAGTCGCGCAACAGTTGCAGATTAGTGTCTATTGGAGTGTCGGGCTTGTCGAGAATGTCGAGAAGACGCATGGAAATCGCCTCCGAGTCTGAGGGGTGATTAGGCTTGCCGGCATCTTCGCTCAAGTTAACATCCTTGGTGTATTCCTCTCTGTCAGCTTCCGGGTCTTCGCTGAGATAGGCAATGAGGTCTTTTAAGAATGTTTTGAGGTCAATGCCAGAGTCCTCCATCATTTCCAACAAGTCCTTCTCGGTGATACCCATCTTGGCAAGTATGTTGTCAGCGAGCGTGTTTAAATCGAGAGAAACCGGTTGCTGACTGCAGGGAAGCGCGGCGATGCATGTTGCCACCTCACTGATGATTTTCTTGCAGTTGAAGCCCATAACATTGAGCTGGCGCATGATGCTCACCAGGTCGAGCTCTTTGCCGACGATGGCCTGATAGAGCGGATTGAGCTTGTTGTCGGTATACATAATCGGCCATGCCTTAATGGCGGCCAGGGTCTGCACAAAATAGACGAGAGTGGCCTTGAGGTGCCCCATATCGGTCACCACGAAATTGGTTTGCAGATGGGTTCTGCCGGGTATGATGCTGGGCTCAAATCCCTTGCTCTTGAGGAATGCAATCATGGGGCGGGCGCACTGTATGGGCACATAGTCGTCGCCACGTGAATGGAACAAGAAGATGCGCTGCGAGGAATCGGGTGTCCATCCGTCGTCGGTGGTCAAGCTGCTGTTGTAGAAGAGATTTTGCATTTCCGTGCTCTCTGCTGACTCCAGGTCACAGTAGGTGGGCAAGAGTATTTCGTGTATTTTCTTGTCGCGGCCTATGCTGTCGCATATTGGCCACGATGAGAAGTTCTTCGACAGTACCAGCTCGTCGATGCGGTTGCTGATGTAAGGCTGGAACACATCGTTGTAGTCTATCCCAAGCCGCTGTATCTCGTTGGTGCACACCAGCAGCAGCAAGGGAACGGCGTTGTAGGCCGTAGAGTCTGTCTGCACATACTGTCGGTAAGCTTCGCGTACATCAGACGGGCCGCCTCCCGAGAAGGTCTTGTCAAACGAGATACGGTCGGCATACTCCAAGTCGCGCAGCTTCTGTGCTGCCAGGGCGTCGAAGCCGCCGCTGGAGTATCCAATGTTGAAGCAGAGTGGGCCGTATGCTATTTCCCTCTCGTCGAGCAGCTGGCGGGCAGCCAACAGTCCGTCGAGCGAGGACCGCGCATTGACCAGTCCCTGCAGGAAAGCCTGCGGGAAACGCTCGGTGACGCCGAAGCCGTAGAAGTCGCTCTCCACCATGATGTAGTTGGGCTTCAGTGGGTTGGCCAACAGCATGTTCTCCAGCTCGCCATTGCTGATGGTGGGTGCCTCGTCGCGGTGGAACTTGGTGTAGTGGTTCATCATCAGAATGCCCTCGCTGCCTACTTTCCCACTCCATATTTCCTCGGGTATGAGCATGGTGCCGCTCAGGGTGATGGGCTCCCCCCAGGGGTCGGTGCTGGGATAGACATAGTTCACCTTCATGATGGCGCGCTGAGAGCCCATCTCGATTTGTGTCCCGTCAACATCAAGGTTAAAGCTTAGCTCGTCGGGGAAGATGTCGTAGATGACAGCTTCGTCGTCGATGGTCAGATCGTCGAATTCGGCATCCAGTGCTGGCAGCTGTTGGCCGTCGTAGGTGGTGATGGTGAGCGTGCCGTCGTCGTTGAAGTCGATGGCTGAGAGCTGGCTGCTGGTGAATACTTTCATGGTGCCGTCAGCAAGGGTGATCTTGACGACTTTAGCCTCTGCAGCCACGGAAGCCATGAGTACGAGAATGGAAAGTAACAGCTTCTTCATGGCCATGATTATTTCTTGATGGTTTTCTTTGCCCCCTTCTTGTCTCTCACGATGTAAACGCCTTTCTCACGGGGTGCCCTTTGCAGTGGGCGTCCGTCAATGGTGTAGTATTGGCGGCTTGACATGCTTTGCGCCGGTTTGGCGGCAACGATGTCGGTGACCACTGGGTTGCGTTTGACGTTAACATTCTTGACCCCTTCGTCAGTGGTGCCGTCAGCGTATTCAATGCTCACTTGTTCCTGATTGAAGGTGATGCGTTTTACTTTGCGTCCGTCCACAGTCGTCTGTGCCATTCCGTATGTCGACGACAGCAGGAGGATAACGAAAATGGGCAGTATTCTTTTCATTTGGATGTAATGAGTTTAATGATCAAACAGTCTGTTTCACTATTTCACGCACATTAGCGTGCAAAGTTAGTGATTATTAAGCGAAATACAAAACAAATCTCCATTATTTTTTTGATTAAGTTGTGTGCATCCCTTCCTCATGTGTTGGTCTGCCTCCGCATGGTACGAAATACTGACGTGGCAACCGTCTGTGTCCTTTCGTCCCTTCGGTTCTTCTTCAGCCGCACTGTCCGAGAAAAATCCGAAGCCTGCGGACTTTCTCTGAGCTAACCAACAGTAGGAAGTAGAATGATGGCGAAAAAAAAAACGAGATATGCACGTAATAATAGAAAAATGATTACCTTTGCAAACAAAAATCGGAAAAACATGGGAGAACTGCCTGCACTGATACAAGACTTGGCGCTCATTCTGGGTATGGCCGGCGTCGTGACTTTGATATTCAAGCGGCTGAAGCAGCCGCTGGTCTTAGGCTATATCGTAGCTGGCTTTTTGGTTTCGCCGCACATGCCTTATACGGCCAGCGTCGTTGACATGTCGAACATCAAGCTGTGGGCCGACATCGGCGTGATGTTCCTGCTGTTCTCGCTGGGCCTTGACTTCTCGTTCAAGAAAATCCTGAAGATGGGCGCCTCGCCCATCATCTCCGTGGTCAGCATCATCTTCGCCATGGCTATGCTGGGCATCACGGTGGGTCAGCTGTTTGGCTGGAGCCGCATGGACTGCATCTTCCTCGGCGGTATGCTGGCCATGTCGTCGACAACTATTATATATAAAGCCTTCGACGACTTGGGCCTTCAGCAGCAGCAGTTTGCCGGGCTGGTGATGAGTGTGCTTATCTTGGAGGACATCCTGGCCATTGTGATGATGGTGATGCTGAGCGCCTTGGCCGCCGGCAACTTGGAGGGCAGCCAGATGCTGCAGTCGGTGGTGAAGATTGTGTTCTTCCTCGTGCTGTGGCTAGTGGTGGGCATCTTTGCCATTCCGCTGCTGCTGCGCAAGGTGCGGCGGCTCATCAACGCCGAGGTGCTGCTCATTGTGTCGCTGGGCCTGTGCTGTGCCATGGCCGTGTTCTCCACGAAGGTGGGCTTCTCGTCGGCCTTCGGAGCCTTCATCATGGGCAGCATCCTGGCTGAGACCATCGAGGCTGAGCGCATAGAGAAGCTGGTGGAGCCGGTGAAGAACCTCTTCGGTGCCATCTTCTTCGTCTCTGTAGGCATGTTGGTCGACCCCAATATCCTTGTCGAATACGCCCTGCCCATCTTTGTGCTGGTGATGACCATCATCGTGGGTCAGGCCATCTTCGGCTCGTTCTCGTTCATGCTGGGCGGCGAGAGCCTGAAGAGCGCCATGCGTTGCGGTTTCTCGATGGCACAGATAGGTGAGTTCTCGTTCATCATTGCCTCGCTGGGCCTTGCCTTAGGCGTCATCAGTGACTTCCTCTATCCGGTTGTGGTGGCCGTATCAGTCATTACCACATTCCTCACACCTTACATGATACGGCTTGCCACACCGGCTTATAACGCTTTGGAGCACCGCTTGCCTTCGCGCCTTATCCGTGCGCTCAACCACCTGTCGATGAGCCACCCCAACTCTACGGAGCGCAGCAAGTGGAAGCAGCTGTTGCTGCAAATGACGGTCAACACCGTGGTCTACGGCATCCTCTCGTCGGCAGTCATTGCCCTGATGTTCATGCTCTTCCATCCCTTCCTGTTGCGTGTGTTGCAGGGTGCGTGGTATGCCAATGCCATCACCGGTGTGCTGACGGTGGTGCTGATATCGCCCTTCCTGCGAGCGATGGTGATGAAGAAAAACCACAGCGAGGAGTGGAAGGCCTTATGGGCGGAGAGCAACCGCAACCACCTTCCGCTGTTGTTCACCGTATTGGTGCGTGGCGTCATAGCAGCCATGTTTGTGTTCACCATCTTTCAGCACCTGTCCAATTTCGCTCCTGCCATCGTCATCACACTGGGCATCATCATTGTGGTGCTGATGGTGATGTCGCGTAGTGTCAAGCACCGCAGCATCCTGCTGGAGCGGCTGTTCATCAACAACCTTCGCTCACGCGACATCGAGGCTCAGGTGCATGGCAGGAAACGTCCGCTCTACGAGGGGCGCCTGCTCGACCGTGATATCCACATCGCCGATTTTGACATTCCTCAAAACTCGCTCTGGGCAGGCAAGACGCTCATGCAGCTGAACCTGGGCCGCAAGTACGGCGTGCACGTCAGCAGCATCCTCAGAGGCAGCCATCGCGTGAACATCCCTTCCGGCACCGACCAGCTCTTCCCCATGGACCGCTTGCAAGTCATTGGCAGTGACACGCAGCTGGCCGTCTTTCGCAATGCCGTGGAAGGCCAGGTGCTGCAAGAAGACCTGGAACTGGAGAAGCGTGAGATGAAGCTGCGCCAGCTCATCATTGGTCAGGGCAGCCCGTTCATTGGCAAGACGCTGGAAGAAAGCGGTCTGCGCAGTGAGTATGGCTGCATGGTGGTCGGCCTTGAGGAGGGTCAGGAAAATCTGTCGCCCTTCAAGCCTAACCGTCGTTTCGAGGAAGGCGACATCATCTGGGTCGTGGGCGAGGAAGAAGACCTCGAAAGCCTGTTGCGAAGCTAAAAAAACATCATTATTCATCATAGCTTATGAAAAGAATTCTTCTTACCCTTTGGCTTGCGGCAGCAACGCTGTGTGCGCCTGCCCAGCTGTTGTACAAAATCAGTGGGAAAGGGCTGACGGAGCCTTCCTACATTGTGGGCACCTATCATCTGGCGCAGGTTTCATTCGTCGACTCCATTCCAGGCATTCGCAAGGCCATGGCCGACTGCCAGCAGGTTTACGGCGAGTTAGTGATGAGCGACATGCTGGGTGCTGACAGTGTCGCTTTGATGCAGCAGGCTTTGATGCTGCCTGAAGGGATGACGCTGCAGCAACTGTTCTCTGAGGAAGAGATGAACCGGCTCAATGCCTATATGAAAGAGCGGATGGGCTTCGATTTAACCAACCCGATGGTGGCTCAGCAGATGGGAAAGATGACGCCCGAGGCCTTGAGCACCATGTTGACGGTGTTCAACTATGTCAAGAAGGGTGGCAACCTGAATCTGCAGGATAGCTTTGATGACTATTTCCAGAAACAGGCACGCGCGGCGGGCAAAGATGTCGGGGGGCTGGAGACGTTGGCCTTCCAAATCAAGGTGCTGTATGGCGGAAAGAGTCTGGAGCGACAAAAGCAACTGCTGATGTGCATGGTGGACCATGCGGCCTTTATGGATGAGATGACCGACGGCGTCATCAAGGCCTTCTATGCTCAAGACTTAGACGCCATCATGCGGGCTATGGACAAGAAAATGAACAACAGCTGCGACTCAAGTCCTGAGGAAGAGGCTGAGCTCATCTATAACCGCAATGCCGACTGGCTGACAAAGATGCCCGCTATCATGGCAAAGAAACCAACGCTCTTTGCTGTCGGCGCTGCCCACTTGCCTGGCGAGAAAGGTGTGCTTCATCTGCTGCGGCAGGCGGGTTACAAAGTGGAGGGCGTAACCAAGAATTGATCTTGGCGCCAACCAGCAACTCTTTTCCTGTTTTCCGCAACGGGGTGACCCAAATCGGGGTTTAGTGTTTCACACCGATAGCATCCAGTAGCTTCGTGACCTCCTCATCGTAGTCTGTGCGGAGTATGACGGACATCTTCTTTC
>JAEEPZ010000238.1 GCA_016285055.1 Prevotella sp. | reverse complement strand
ACACGGTGTACTGCTGTCCGCCCAGCTCAATGTCGGCCACGTCCTTCAGGCGCAGCGTGGTGCCGTCGGCAGCACTCGAGATGATGATGTTGCCAAACTCCTCGGCCGACTTCAGACGGCCGGTGTAGCGCATGGCGTACTCGAAGGCCACGTCGCTCTCCTGTCCGAAGTTGCCGGGAGCTGCCTCGATGTTCTGCTCAGCCATCAGCGCTGTGATGTCGCTGGGCATCAGCCCGTACTGCTTCATCACGTCGGGCTTCAGCCACACGCGCATGGCGTAGGTCTTCAGACCCGGGCTCTGCACGTCGCCCACACCCTGGATACGCTTGATGGCAGGAACAATATTGATGTTGTTGTAGTTCGTGAGGAACTCGTCGTCATAGCGGCCGTCGCTGGTGAGGGTGAACATCAGCACCTGCGAGGTCTGACGCTTCATCACCGTGACGCCAATCTGCGTCACCTCTGCCGGCAGCAATGCCTGTGCCTGCTGCACGCGGTTCTGCACGTTGACGGCACACATGTCGGGGTTCATGCCCTGACGGAACAGAATCTGTATGCTGGCCGATCCTGACGAGGCCGACGACGAGATGTAGTCCATGCCTTCCACACCGTTGATGCTCTCCTCCAGCGGCGTGATGACAGAGTTCTTCACCGTCTCGGCGTCAGCACCCGGATAGCTGGTGAACACCACGACCGTAGGCGGTGCAATGTCAGGATACTGCTCAATGGGCAGCGAGAGCAGTCCTATGAAGCCCAGGATGACGATGAGGATGGATATCACCGTCGACAGCACCGGGCGCTTGATAAAATTGGTAAAAGTCATTTCTTTTTAAGGAGTTGGGGAGTAAGGAGGGAAGGAGTAAGTAGAATAGTCATTCTATAAGATGTTCCTTTCCTTTATGCCTTTATAATAAGCATTAAGGAGCTTACTTGCTTCCTCGATACTCTCATTCATATAATTCTCTGTGTTATCGTCAATATAGTTCAGGTCGTGAGCTAAAAGTATGTAGTAGCGGCACTCTTCCAGACTACCTTGCGACATATTCAGGAAATGAAGCTTATCCTTCATACCGTCTCTACGGTAGCCTTCCGCAATGTTAGCAGCAATAGAGACTGCAGCACGCTGAAACTGTGAGCAGAGTCCAAAGAGTTCATATTTGGGAAACGTTGGGCAGACCTTATAAACCAACAGCACAAAAGCATGGGCTTTTTGCCATGCATAAACCTCTCTGAAACTACGCGTCATAGACAAATCTACTTACTACTTACTACTTACTACTTACTACTTTCTTTATTTTTGCACTGCCTCCACGATTTCGCCGGCGGTCATGGCCTTGGCCTGCTCCTTGATTTTCTCTTGGTAGCGCTCGGGCGTGATGGGGACTATCACCATCTGGTCGGTGAGCTTGGTGATGCCGTTGGTGACGTACTTGTCGCCCACCTTCAGGCCGCTGGTCACGATGTAGTGCTGGCCGTCGTTCTGCGGGTCGACGGTGATTTCGGTGTAAGCCACTTTGTTGCTGTCGCTGAGCAAGTAGACGAACTTCTTGTTCTGCACCTCCGATACCACCGACTGCGGGATGATGATGGCATCGCTGTTGTTGCGGGGTATGATAATGGTGCCGCTGCCGCCGCTCTTCAGCAGTCTGTCAGGATTGGGGAAGCGTGCCTTCAGCTGTGCCGTGCCCGTGGCCTGGTCGATGACGCCGCTGATAGTGGTGACATGACCCTCATAGCCGTAGATGGTGCCGTCGGCCAGCTGCAGACGCAGGGCGGGAAACTTCTCCACGGCGCCATGCAGGCCGCCTTCGCCCTTCGACATCTCCAGCATGTCCTTCTCGGTCATCGAGAAGTACACCTCCATCTGCGAGATGTCGGACACGTGAGTCAGCACGTTGCTGCCGCTCACCAAGGCGCCCTTCTTGAAAGGCAGCGTGCCGACGACGCCGGTGGCAGGGCTCTTCACATAGCAGAACGACAGGTTCTCCTTGGCCGAAGCCAGGGCTGCCTGGGCCTGGGCCAGCTGGGCCTGGGCGCTGTTGAAGCTGTTCTGGGCCGTCTGCAACTCATACTCGCCGATGACACGGTTGTCGAACAGCTGCTTGGAGTTCTCGTAGGTCAGCTTCGCGGTGTTCACGGCGCTCTGGGCGGTGTTCACACTGGCCTGTGCCTGGCGCACTGCGGCCTGATAGGTCTCGTTGTCGATGACAAACATCACCTGCCCGGCGCTCACCGTCTGACCCTCCGTCACGTTGATCTGGGTGAGGAAGCCTGACATCTTAGGACGTATCTCCACGTCCTGAATGCCGTTGATGGTGGCGGGATAGGTGGTCTGCATCTCCGTAGAGGATGTCTGCACCTCCAAGACGGGATACTCGTTGTCACCGAAGTTAGGCATACCGCCGCCACCGCCGCACGAAGCCAGTGCAGTGGTAACAACGGTTGCCATCAAAAGTGTCTTCTTTTTCATTTTTACTATTAGTGAAAGTGTTTAATAAATGATTCTCTTTGCAAAACTCAAAACACAGTTTTGGTTTTTTTTCGGCCTGCAAAATTAACAAAAAGTTATGGATGTATCATCATTATGACTGCATTTTTACAAATAATTAGCATACGCGCACAGGAATAGCACAACTCCGACTTCATCGGAGCTTGTCTTTCGGGCAGGGCAGTCACACGCCGCGCTGTAGGGCAGCGATTCTTTTCAGCCGCATCGTCCGAGGAAAATCCGCAGGCACCGGAAAAAAAGTCCGAAGCCTTCGGACGAGTTGTCCGAAGCCTTTGGACGAACAGTCCGAAGCCTTCGGACAAAAATGCGGAGCCTTTGGGGGAAAAACCGAAGCATGCAGAAAAAAGTCCGAAGCCTTCGGACGAGTTGTCCGAAGCCTTTGGACGAACAGTCCGAAGCCTTCGGACAAAAATGCGGAGCCTTTGGGGGAAAAACCGAAGCATGCAGAAAAAAG
>JAEEPZ010000237.1 GCA_016285055.1 Prevotella sp. | reverse complement strand
GAGAAGAAGAACACGAGAGGCATGATGTACGACATCCAGCGCATCATCTTCATGCTCTGCTCCTGCTCGGGCGATACGGCCATGGCCTGCTGCTGGCGCATCGAAATCCATGTGTTGGCCACCGTCGAGAGACACCACAGCACGCAGAAGAGGCTCAGGTGGTCGCCGATGCCCCAGATGTTGAAGCCCCAGTTGATGACGTCGTCATAGGTCGAGAGGTCGTCGGCCCAGAGGAACGACTGGCCACGCAGTTCGATGGCATTCGGGATGAAGTTGAAAAGCGCAATCCAGATAGGCATCTGTATCACCATCGGCAGACAGCCGCCCATGGGCGAAACGCCGTATTGCGAGTAGAGTTGCATCACCTCCTGCTGCTTCAGCATGGCGTCCTCCTTGTTCGGATACTTGGCGTTGATTTCGTCAATCTTCGGACGCAGCACACGCATGTTGGCACTAGAGAGGTACGACTTGCGCATGAGCGGGAAGACGGCAAACTTCACAATCAGCGTGATGATGAGCAGCACGAGACCCATGTTCAGTCCCCAGCCCGTCATCCAGTCGAACAGGTAGAGGAACACGAAGCGGTTGATCCAGCGGATGACCGGCCAACCCAGATAGACGATGCTTTGCAGGTCGAGTTCTTGACCCTTGACGCTTTGACCCTTGACGATTAAAGCCTCGTTCTCCTTGAGCGTCGAGAAACGGTTCGGACCGATGTACAGTTTGAGGTTCGTCGGGTTCTTGCCCGCAGGGTCGAACGTCGAGTTCAGTTCGGCCGTGTAGGTCTTGAGATATTTCGTCTCACCCTCTTCCTTCACCTCGGGAATCTGCTTCGACTCCATGCGGTCAACGCTGAAGTCGCCTTCGGCAATGAGAATCTGGCTGAAGAACTGCGTCTTGAAAGCCACCCATTGTAACTTGCTGTCGAAGTCGCTGGCATCCTCTTCCTCATCGCTTCCGCTGGCCGAGAGTTCGTCGGTCGAGCCGTTCGTGTCGCGGTAAGTGATGGTCGAGTAGCGGTTCTCAAACGAGTAGCCCTTCTCCTGCTGGCGGCAGTGGTCAGTCCACTCTATCTCCATTTCCTTATACGACGGAGCGAAGAAGTTGGCCAGTCCGCGACTCTCTACCGACAGGCTCAGCAGATAGTCCTTGCCCAGACGGTATTTCAGCGCAATCTCTCCACCGTTCTGCGCTTTGGCAGTCATGGTGACGGTGCTGTCGGTGACATCAGTAGGCGTAAAGAACATCTCGCTGGTCACGATATTCTCCTGTTTGCCGGCCAGCATGAAGGTCATGTTCTGGTCCTTTTCGTCGAACAGCGTTACGTCCGGCTGGTCGTCAATGCTCTTGAAGTCCTTGATGACTGCCTTGCGGATGACGCCGCCCTTGGTGTCGAGCGTCAGTTCCAACTTACCGTTCTTCAGTACGATCTTCTCTGACGTGCCGTTCATGGCTGCATAGAACAGGGCGGTAGTGTCAGCGGCAGAACCGCTGCCCACACTGTCGCCCGCTGCGCCTTGCTGTTTTGCTGCAAGGGCAGCGGCCTCCTTTTTGGCCATTTCGGCCTGGGCGACGGCCTGAAGGCTGTCTTGCAGGCGGGCGGCTTCGATTTGCTCTGCCGAAGGCTGGTTCCACCAGCTGAATCCTATCAGAACGACAGCAATCAGCACGAAGCCGATAATAGTGTCTCTATTCATATTTTAAATAACGTTATTTGTTTCTGTTTGATTTATGCTCGCAGCCGATTCCGCGAAATCGGCCACAAAGTTACGAATTTTTTTTCTTTTTCTTACCCTATTCTTCTTTTTTTTGCTAACTTTGCGCTCAAATAAGCTATCGAATATGAAACACAAGTCCTTTTTTATCCTATTCGTAGCGCTGCTGACAGTCAACGCTGCGTCAGCCCAGCGCACCAGAAAGAGTAATGCTTCGAAGCCCGATACGGCTTTGGTGGTTCGTAACTATATCGACTCGCTACGCGTGTTGCGCCAGCAGCTCGACTCCGTACAGCGCGTCAACGAAGCGTTGCGCACCGAGTCCGACGACGGACGCTACTACCGCCTGTTTGCTCCAGCTACGTTCTATCATTCCGGAGCCCGCCAGGTGCTGTCGCTCACTCCTCCTGCCGGCGACGATGTGACCAATGCCGTCGATGCTGCCTTGCTGTCGCTCTATATGCGCCGTCCCGACCTCATTGGTGGTTACGAGAGCCAGCTGCTGAAGGCCGGAACCCTGCGCGAGGACGTCAATCAGGAGGTAAAACAACAGGTGGAACTCGTCGAGATTGCTGCTCCCGTTCCTGAGGCTCCTCCCGTCGATGCACCTGTCGCTGTCGAGGTGAAGAAGCCCAACTTCTGGAAGTTTAAGTTCGACGGCTCGTTGCAGTTCCTGCAGAACTACGTGTCCGACAACTGGCACAAGGGTGGTGAGTCCAACTACTCTGCCGTGGGTGCTGTGACGTTGGAGCTGAACTATAACGACAAGGACCGCGTCACCTTCGACAACAAACTCGAGACCAAGCTGGGCTTCCAGACGTCGCGTTCCGACACCGTCCATAAGTTCAAGACCAACAACGACCTGCTGCGTCTTACCAGCAAGCTGGGCCTCCAGGCTCACAAGAAGTGGTACTACACGCTGCAGCTGCTGGCCTATACGCAGTTTGCTCCGGGCTACAAGTCGAACGACCACTTTGTCTATTCCGACTTCATGTCGCCCTTCAAACTCAATGTCGGTATCGGTATGGAATATAAGGTCGAGGCGCTGAACAAGCGGCTCACTGGCTCACTCAACTTCCTGCCTTTGTCGTTCAACTTTATCTACGTAGGTCGTAGTGCGCTCACCTCGCGCAACGGTATCTCCGGTGACCATCATTCCACCGAGGACTTCGGTTCGCAGTTCACTGCCGATCTGAAGTGGCAGATAGCCGAGCAGATTCTTTGGAAGACGCGCTTCTATGCCAACACGTCCTATCACCGCACGCTGGTGGAGTGGGAGAA
>JAEEPZ010000103.1 GCA_016285055.1 Prevotella sp. | reverse complement strand
AGCGAATAAGTTACAGACCCCACCCCTGCCCCTCCCCTTGAAGGGAGGGGATGGCTGCGCATAAATCCTTTCTGCAAAGGGTCAACTGCTATATCATTGCCATTGTTTTTCTTTGATTATCGGCTTACCACCTGCGGAACAGCTCGAAGGTGAACTTGGCGCCTGTTTCCTGAAACTGCGTGTTGAAGAAGCTGGCGAAGAATCCTACGGAGAAGTACCGGCAGGTGAAGCCGTAGCCCAGCTCGCTGTAGAGCCGGGTGTGAGCAATGGAGAGGGTGCTGAGATAGATGCGCTCGCGCTCGACATAGCGGCCGGCAAAGGGCACGAAGGAAACGGCCATGAGGGGCGACTCAAACGACACATTGCCCCTGATGTAGTAGTCGCTCGTATTATAGACATAGGAATCGAGCAGCTGGAAGTTGCCCGACCAGTCGTCGTCCCATCCTTCGGGCAGGTTCTCATCGCGGAAGTTGCTGTAGTCCATGAAGTAGTTCTTGTCGCGCTTGGTGTAGAAACCGGTGCCCACACGCAGGTTGAGCGTCTGCAGCCGGTGCATGCGATGCTTCAGCGACGCGTCCATCTCCCAGCGCTCGTAGTCCAGGAAGTTCTTGCCGGGCAGACCGCGCTCATAGTCGAAGGTGAACAGCGGCCCCTTGTGCCAGGGACGCGTCTTGACGGAGAGCATCGGTGCCATACTCAGGTATTCGGTGGGCATGCCCAGCTGCGACATCTCGCTGCGGTTGACCGCCTTGCGCTGGTGGAACACAACGCCGCCCTCGATGGCTAAGCGGTTGTTCAGCGGCAGATAGTTCACCAAGCGCATGTTCCAGTCGTCGAACTGATCCAGCCTCTTTTCAACGTATTCCTGCCTGTCGTCTTTGTTCTGGGTCAGCTCTTCTATGACGGTGCTGTTGTAGATGCGGTTGCCGATGCCCCATGCCATTTCTGCGTAGGCGTCGCGGTTGCGGTAGGTGTAGTCGAGGCGCAGGGGCAGGTTGATGTAGAACTTGCGCTGCTTGAAGTTGTAGCCGAAGCGGGTGTTCATGCCCAAGGACACGTCGCTGCTCAGGTTATATCGGGCACCCAGCTTGAAGCGGTAGCTGAAGCCTTTGCGGCGGCTGTAGCTGAGGTACTGAGGGTTGATGATGGGCGATAGGCGCACATAGCCGTCTTCGTTGCTGGCCTTGAGGCTGCGGATGAGGCTCTCGCCCAGCTTCTCCCAAGCGATGTCGCGGAGGTAGTTGTGCTTGCGGGGAGCGGAGGCGAGAGGGGCTGGTGAGTCGGCTGGGACTGATGAGCCTAATGAGTCGGATGGGGCAGATGGGAGCGGTGGGGATTGTCGCTTTTCCCTTTGCTGGTAGATGGCCTGCTCCTCGGGCGAAAGGGCGTAGGGGCGGACGGAGTCGATGAGCTGTCGGTTGCCGCGCACGCTGACCGAGTCGGGCAGGGTGACGGGACAGTCGTAGGAGGCCTCGAAGACCGAGGAGATGTGATTGCCGAGGAACTTGAAATAAATGTTGGTGCGGCAAAACTTGGGTAGCAGCGTGCGCGAGCCCCAGGTGCCCTGAACGGTCTTCGTCTGGAAGTGCACCATGTCGAACTCACCATTCATCTCGGCTTCGATAATGCGTCCCGTCTGCCGTTCAACGATAGCCTTGCCCTTTACTAATTGCGTGTTGTTGACGAAGCGCGGCCGGAAGCTGACGCTGTCCAGTTTGGCGTCGATGCTGTCGGTGGTGTAGCGGTAGAATCCTCGGTTGTAGCGGTTGAAGGGCGAGAGGACGTGGTCGCCGTAGAGTGTCTCGTCGTAGAGGCGCGGCGTGATGAACTCTAAGAGGGTGGGCATGGTGCGGCGGTTGTGCGGGATGGTGGTGTAGTACACCTGGCGCCGGTTCTCCATCTCACCGTCTTTCTTGAAGGTGAGACGGCTGTACTGCTCGCTGACGAAGGCCCGCCGACCGCGCGCTATGGCATACATCGACGGCACGCACCACAGCGTGAAGTTGCGCTGGTGCGTCTGGTAGAGATGCTTGATGTAAACATTCGACTGAAAGCCCTCGACGCCCTCCGCGTAGTTTCCGGCATAGTCGAACATCTGGCGCAGTGTGGCAGGCTGCTGCGCCCATGCAGGGATAACAGAAAAACAAGAAATGACAAATGATAGAACGGCTCGTCTCATTCCTTCACGTTTCCCAGGCGTTGGGTGATAGATGCTACGACGCTGGCGAAGCCCTCGCCCGGACTGTATCGGAAGAAGCGTGAGGCGCTGCGTTGCCGCTGGCTGAGCACACTGGCGGCTATGTCGTCAACATCGCCTCCAATCTTCAATGCCGGCACGAAGGGCACCTCGTCGCTGGTGAAGCCCAGCAGCCCTGTCAGCACCGTGGCCACCAGCTGCGCCATGCGTGTGAAGCGCAGCCGCTCAATCCACTCCTGCAGCTTGACGAAGTCCACACGGTCGCCCTGCTGGCGCAGCAGCACACCGAGGTCTACTATCTGCCACAACTGCAGCCCTTCGTCCAGCGATGTGCGCACGATGCTGAGCAGCGCCACGAGCATGGTGAGCGTGGTGTTGGTCGTCTCCATGCGCTGGTTGCCAATGGTGACGTAGGCCGTGCCGCCCTCTAACCGCTCTTTTTCGATGATGTTCTGCAGGGTGCTGTTGGTCAGCCGGTTGTTCAAGATGAGCAGCCGATGGCGATGCTCCACCTGCAGGCTCTGCCACCGGTAGCGCAGCAGGTGGCGTGAGTCGTCGCTGTCGCTGCCGTTGGCCACGGCCCATTCGTCGGCCTTCTTGCCTTGAGTCTCGTAGGGGAAATAGATGCACGCCGTTGCCGCCTCAGCATCCACATTCACCGTGTGGTGGTCAGGATGGCTGTGCAGCGGCACGATGGTCCAGGGCAGGGTCAGCATGGGCCGCAGCTGCATGGTGCCCAGCAGCGACATGAGCTGGGCCAGTACGTGGCAGTTCTGTTCATAGCGTTGGGCGGCACGTGCTGCCTCTTCGCCCCACTGCTCCGTCAGGTCGGAGGGCAGCTGCAGAAAGAACTGTCCCTCGCAGGCCTGAATGCCGTCGAAGAGTATCGGTGCCAGCCCTGACTGCGAGGCCAAAGCGAATGTCTGCCGCCATTTCCATGCCGACATGGGCTCTATCTGCTCCTCGTTGCCAAAGGCTCCTGCTCGCAGCAGCCGGAAAAAGTTTCGTCTGATAATATCCATTGCATTCGCTCAACTTTCAGGAGTTAAAGGAGTTAAAGACAAATGACTCTCCATGAAAAGCCTTTTAACTTCCGAAACTTTAACTACTCCTCGTCTGTGTCACCTATGCCAGGATTAGACATGAAGTTAGCTGAAGGGCCTGATTGAGAACCGGGGCTGGCAGGACTTAGCAGACACTGCGAGATGACGATGACCCGTATGGCGGGACGCTGATAAGATGGCTTTTTCATTTGATGACAACTTTTTTACCGTTCATAACATAGATGCCAGGCTTGTCGGGCTTTCCTTGCAGCCTGACGCCGCTCAGCGTGAAGATGGTATTGGTGCTTTCTGCAGTAGTTGCGACAGGCAGGGTGACGATGCCCGAGGCTTCGGCGTTGCCGATGGTCAGCGAGGGCTTGCTGAGTGAACTGATGCTGACAGGCTCGAACCAGGCACGGAAGGGGGGCACCTGTGTTGCTGCTGTTGCCTTGACAAACTTGCTGCCTTTTGCATTGAGCAGGTAGGCATTGGTGAGCGTGGTGGCCGTGGTGCTGCCGCAGAACTTGTAGTGGTTGCCGCTGGTGCTGCCTGTCTTCGTGGCGGCAATGTCGGCATTGGTAGTGCTGAAGGTGACGGTGAAACCTGTCATCTGCCAAGCCGCACCAAATCTGTCGTCAGGCACGGCGATGATGTAGGGCGTGTTGGCGGCCAGCTCTTGGGCTGGGCCGAAGCTGACACTGCCGTCGGCGTCGGCCGTGAAGGCGCGCAGCCAGAAGTTCTTGCCCGTGTCGCTGTCAGAGCGGAACCAGTCCACAGTATTATTATTGCACGTCACTGCCGTTGCGGTGAAGGGCAAGAACAGCGTGTTCCAGCCCGAGTTGCCGGCGGCTGCCAAATCGAATGTGCGGGTATAGCTGACGTTGGCGGCGGTGAAGGCTATGGGGCTGAAGAACTCGTAGCCGTCGGTCAGCGTCAGGTTGTCGGCCGTAGTGCCCCATACCACGTTGCAGTCGCTGAGTGCTGCGGGGGTGGTGGTGGCTCTCGTTTTTTCAGGCAGCAGGTAGAGGCAGTTGGGATTGCTGCGCTTCGTGATGTTTACATTGTCTAACGAGCCGAAGTTGCGCAAATCGACGAAGCTGGCATTGCTTGCATCGATGGGTTCCGAGGTGGGATGGACGGTGATGTTTCCTGTGGCATCGCCAAGGGTGTAGCCGCTGGTGGCGGTGAGCGAGCCATAACCTTCGAAATCGCCGGTTCCCCCTACGAGTCCTATGTGAACGCCGTCGGCCACAGTCGATGACTCCGTGATGCGCCTGTAGGTGATGCGGGCACTGTAGACGTAACCGGGCTCTAAACCGTCGCGGATGATATGGATTTTCGTGGTGCCGCTGTTCTTTTCTACCTCTAATGGATATTGTGTCACGCCGATGCTCTCAAAATCCCATTTCGTGGTGCTTTCGTCCACTCGCTCCGATGTCCACTTGCGTATCGAGCAGTTCATCTGGCCTACGTAGCGAAGAGTATCCGACGGATTCGTCACGGTGATGGTGGCACAGAATGCGTTGCCGTAGAGCTCGGTGCTGCTGTCCGAGGTAAGGTTGTGAATGGTGTAAGCAAAGTCAAGTTTGAGGTCATCGGTGGCATCGCTGTCGAGAATGGTAACATTCTCCGTTTGGCCTATTAGGGCATTCTTTGCTGTGTAGATTCCTAACGTGTTACTGCCTGAGGCAGCAGGCGTGAAGGCAAAGCGCACGTCGACCCTCTGTCCGGCGCTGATGTCCACGCTCTTACCCATCACATAATTGTCGTTGACGCTAAGGAAAAGATTGCCGTGATAGTCGGTGGCGCCGCCTGTGATGCTGGCTATCACCTCTTGGTCATAGCCTTTTGTACGGTTGCCATTAACAGTAATTGTGGCATAGGTTGGTGCAGCGCTGACGGCAAAGGGCGCAGTGAGCGTCAGCGTGTTGCCGCTGACCACGGCTTTGATGCGCTGGCTCATGCCGCCGTAGCACTCCATCCATCCTGTGGAGCCGATGGGGCGGCTCACTACCTTGATGTAATAGTTGCCGTCAGTAAGCTGGGCAGCCTCTGTAGGAATGGTGAGATTGTCTACTTCGATGAAATATTCCTTGTTGAACTTCATTTCCGTTTTCGTTCCAGAATGGAGTGTATCGATTACTTGGTCATTGGCATCGGTCAGTTGCACAGCATAGTCGCACGACCTGGTGGCCTTCTTGAAATTGTAGAGCGTGAAGGCAATGGTAACGCCTGTGAAGGCATCGCTTTCAGAATTGCGAGTCACGGTGGTCGTGGCGGTGCTGCCATCGCTGCCCAGTCCCAGCGTCGACAGCGACAGGCAGCCGTTGGCAATGCCATCGATGCTGGTGGGCGAGATGTTCACCACGGCGTCTTGCGAATAGCTGAATCCGTCGAGTGTGGACGAGCCACCAATGCCCTGCTCCTCGGGGTTGAGCAACGAGAGCCGGAAATATCCGTCGCTGGTGCCGCCCCAGCCCCAGTTGATGTGGAAATAGTCGTCGGTGTCGTAGCCGTCGCAAACAAAGGAATGGCCGCCGCCGCGGCTCTGTCCGCCAAGAATGACGGGCCTGTTGCTGGCCAGCTCGGTGTAGATGAGGTCCACCCAGCCCTCATAGGTGTATGCCTCGCGCTGGACGTAGTTGGCCGTGCCATAGTGGAAATAGTCTCTCAGAACTTCGGCAATGCAGGCATTGTAGGCCGACGAGCTACTCAGACCATAGTGCATCTGCAGCGACACACCGCAGTAATACATCAGCTCGGCCACGGCATCGGCAGCGGCACCTGTAGCGGAGGCCGAGTAGGTGGGGGTCATGTTTCTCCAGCTGAAGGATGTGGGAGAGAGGGACTCAATGTTCAGCGTGATATCTTTCAGGGTGTATCCTGGTATGGCTGTGGTTGCTTGGGTGGGTTCCTTCCAATAGTACATCACTTGTGCCATAGAGGTAGCCACGCATCCTGTCACAGCCCTCTTGTCGCCTATCTCGGGGCAGCGGTTGTTATAAGGCTCTCCTTGATTCCATTGTGAGGAAAGCAGGGGGAGCACCGTCCTTCGTGCCGCTCTTCGGGTGCTGCGTGCTGCTGCGGCGGCCGTCTCGTCAGTCAGGCCCATCTCGTCCATCCATGCCAACTGTTCGGAATAGCCGTCGAGCAAGTAGCGCAGGCCGTCGGGCAGGGGGGCAGCGCCGATGCTGCCAGAGGTGGCGTAGCCCAGAATGTCGGCCGTGCGCTCGTCGCCGCTGACAATAACGAAGCCCTCATCATCGCCGATGTTGAAGACGTAGTAGTCGCTCGAGGCATCAGCTTGCGGGGCACGACGGCTGTGCACCACGCCGTTGATACGCTCCACTGTGGCGTTGCTCATGCCGTGCTGTTGCATGAAGGCTTGCGCTCTGCGTAAAGCCTCATCCTGGCTGACGGAGCGGGAAAAGACACTCAGCGGCAACAGGATGAGCAGGATAGTGAATAAAGTCTTTTGTTTCATTGATGGGATGGTTATTATCATGTTTACGGTAGTCGTTGTCTTGTCGGTGTGAAAAACGTTGCAAAGTTAATGATTTTGTGGAAGAAAAAGGACAAATCATCTGTTTTTTTACAACTATATTGCTGTTTTTTGTCAAACCTTGTCGCTAACTTCGATGATTCATGCCTTTTTCTTCAGTCCCTGTATTGGCGGCATCACTGCGTTGTTCACGCGGGAAGCCGGCGAGAAGTGTACAAAGGCTTGTTGACTCCTATTGTCTTACAATGCCACGTCCTCTATGCTTCAAACCGTCAGTTTTATATACAATCGTTAAATTCGTCAAATTCAATTGGGGGCAGCGATGACGACAGAGTTGTTGCCCAATGCATGGCTTCGTGCTAAAAAAACGAAAAAAAAAGGCCGAAAGCAGGTGATGTGAAAAAAAAGTTCGTTTCTTTCGCGGTCAGAATGAAAAAAATTTGTATCTTTGGCGCTCAGAATGAAACCAGTAACATAAAACAACACATTTTTTTTATTACTTATGGAAAACAATGCTCAGCTTATAGCGCAGTGCGAGGCACTGGCGAAGCAGTGGCTTTCTCCGGCCTTTGACGAGGAGACAAGAAAAGAAGTGCAGGCAATGCTTGACAATGAGGACAAAAGCGCGCTCATCGATGCTTTCTATCAGAACCTGGAGTTCGGCACGGGCGGACTGCGCGGCATCATGGGCGCAGGCACCAACCGCATGAACAAGTACATCGTCGGCATGGCTACGCAGGGCTTTGCCAACTACATCAACAAGGCATTCCCCGACATACAGCCCGCCGTAGTGGTGGGCCACGACTGCCGCAACAACGGACGAATGTTTGCTGAGACCGTCGCCGACATCTTCTCGGCCAACGGCATCAAGGTCTATCTCTTCGAGAGCCTACGACCCACGCCCGAGATCTCGTTTGCCATCCGTCAGCTGAAGTGCCAGGCAGGCGTCAACGTCACCGCCAGCCACAACCCACGCGAGTACAACGGCTACAAGGCCTACTGGGACGACGGCGCACAGGTGCTCGCCCCACACGACAAGGGCATCATCGACGAGGTGAACAAGGTGAAGATTGAGGACGTGAAGTTCGAGGGCAACAAAGACCTCATCATCCCCATCGGCGGAGAGATGGACTGGGACTACATACAGGCTGTGAAGGAAGCCATGGTCGACCAGGACGTCATCCTGCGACAGAAGGACCTCAACATTGTCTATTCGCCCATGCACGGCACAGGCCGCGTCATCATACCGATGGCCCTGCGCTCATGGGGATTCCAGAACATCCACGTGGTGCCCGAGCAGATGGTCATCGACGGCAACTTCCCCACCGTCGTCAGCCCCAATCCTGAGAATGCTGAGGCCATGACCCTGGGCATGAAGCTTGGCACGAAACTCAATGCCGACCTCGTCATTGCCAGCGACCCCGACGCCGACCGTCTGGCCATCGTATGCCGCAACGCCAAGGGAGAGTGGGAAATACTCAACGGCAACCAAACCTGCATGATGTTCTGCTGGTATATCATTGCCAACAAGAAGAAGCTGGGGCAGCTCAAGGGCAACGAGTTCCTCGTGAAGACCATCGTCACCACAGAGGTCATTGCCGAGATAGCCAAGAAGAACGGCGTGGAGTATAAGGACTGTTACACGGGCTTCAAGTGGATTGCCAACGAGATTCGCATCAACGAAGGCGTGAAGAAGTACATCGGCGGCGGCGAGGAGAGCTTCGGCTTCCTGCCATTCGACAAGGTCAGGGACAAGGACTCACCAGCCTCCATCTGCCTTATCTGCGAGATTGCTGCCTGGGCACGCGACAACGGCATGACGCTCTACGACCTGCTGATGAACATCTACAAGGAGTATGGATTCTCGCGCGAGGTGACCATCAACGTGGTGCGTCCCGGCAAGACCGGCGCCGACGAGATCAAGCAGATGATGACCGACTTCCGCCAGAACCCGCCGAAGGAGCTGGGCGGTGCCAAGGTCTGCCTGTGGAAAGACTACCAGACCCTGGAGGCCAAGGACGCCGAGGGCAACGTCACCAAGCTCGACATGCCCGACACGTCGAATGTGCTGCAGTGGTTCTGCGAGGATGGCACGAAGGTCAGTGTGCGCCCCAGCGGCACAGAGCCGAAGATTAAGTTCTACACCGAGGTGAAGGATCCTTCCTTCAAGGGAGCCGAAGACTACGACCGCTGCATGGCTGCTGCCGGTGAAAAGATAGAAGCCCTGAAGAAGAGCCTGAAACTCTGATTTGAAAATGAGAAATTGAGAGAATGAGAAAATGAGAAATTGGCAGCTGTGGTCAATTTCTCATTTTCTCATTTTCTCATTCTCTCATTTTCTCATTCTCTCAATTTCTCATTTTCTCATTTTCCCCTCAGATCTGGCTGAGCCGAGCAATGTATTTGCCCAGGATGTCGAACTCAAGGTTGACGCGTGTGCCCACTTCGATGTCCTGGAAGTTGGTGTGCTCCATGGTGTAAGGGATGATGGCCACCTGGAACGAATGGGCTGTGGGATTGCAGACGGTGAGCGACACGCCGTTGACAGTGACTGAGCCTTTGTCAACGGTGAAGTAGCCTTTGCGGGCCATCTCACGGTTCTCGGGATAGTCGAAGGTGAAATAGGTGCTGCCGTTGGCATCCTCCTTGGCAGTGCAGACGGCAGTCTGGTCGACATGGCCCTGCACGATGTGGCCGTCAAGCCGGCCGTTCATGAGCATGGAGCGCTCAACGTTCACTTTGTCGCCAACGCGCAGCAGACCGAGGTTGGTGCGGTCCAGCGTTTCCTTCATGGCGGTCACCACATAGTTCTGTCCTTCGATGCTGACCACAGTGAGGCACACACCGTTGTGCGCCACGCTCTGGTCGATGCGCAGCTCTGAGGTGAACGAACAGGTGAGGGTGAAGTCGATGTTGTCGCGGTCGTGGCGGATGTCCACCACAGTGGCAAATTCTTCAATGATTCCTGAAAACATGCTTTTTATGTGTTAAAAAGTTATAGGAGTTAAAGGAGTTAAGGGAGTTAAAGGAGTTAAAGACAAATGACTCTCCATGAAAAGCCTTTGTCTCTGGGGTGAAATCCATAGCATAGCTATTGTCTTTAACTCCTTTAACTCCTTTAACTCCTTTAACTCCAAAATTTTGACTGTTGACGAAAAAGGGACTGTGCCGGCGATGTGATGAAAACTCCTTTTTGACAGGTTGTGGTAGCTCTCCGCCTTTGTAATCCGCCGGCTCTGTTAGAAGCTTGGTTAGCGGCCCGCCATTGGCCGGAGAAGACTTCCCGGTTTTCACAAGTTATTTGATGAGTATCCCGATCTGTCCGACACAGTCCTTGTATTTTTATTTGTTCTTAATGCTTGTTCATTCCAATATCTCGTAGTAGTCGCTTGCTCCCCCCTCTGGCGTCTGCTCCTTGTGCTTGTGGTGCAACAGCCTTTCGAAAAAGTGTTTCACTATGTTGTCCTCTTCCGTCTCAGCCTCGGGAGCGTAGCGCATCCTGGCTTTCTTCTGACGCCAGAAAAGGAACAGCAGCCCAAGAACGGCAGCAATGAGCATGTAGAGCCAGATGGCGTTGGTTGAGAGAAGGAAGTGAGGGGGTACGATGATGGTGATTTTCTTGACGTCGGCCCATTCCGGCGATTCCAGCAGGAAGGCCTTCACCTTGAATTGGTAGGTGCCCGCAGGCAGTCCCGAATAGCTGGCGGTACGCGTCTTGTCAGCATTAAGCCACTGGCGGTCGTATCCCTCCAGCATATATTGATAATGTACGCGATGCTGCAGCTGATAGTTCAGCGAGGCAAAGCGCAGGGCGATGCTGGTGTTGTGTGAGGGCAGCGTGATGCTGTGGCTCTCAGGCACGTAGAAGTCGTAGTAGTCGTTCAGCCTGGGACTCTGCAGCTCGTCGTTGACCCAGAAGTCGGTGATGCGCAGTTTGAGCAGCGACGCGTTGGTGTTGGCCAGTTTTTTGCGGTCAATGACATAGTATCCGTTGATGGTGCCTATGAGAACGATGTCGCTGCCCATGGACGTTGCGGCACCTTCTGAGCACATGGTGTCGTCGACGCCGTCGAGGCTGGAGAAGGTGGAGAAAATCTGCTTCTCGGTGTCGAATGAGCAGATGACGTTGTCGGTGGCAAACCATACGTTGCCCTTTGCGTCGAAGGTGATGCTTTTGATTTCCTCACAGGGCAGGCCGTCCTTGGAGCCATAGTTACGGAAGAGCCATCGGCCTTTGCTGTCCTTGCCCGTTGTGCAGGCCAGCCCTCCTCCGTTGGTGCCTATCCACATCATGCCTTTGCTGTCGCGTGCCAGACAGACGATGTCGTTAGACATGAGGATGCTGTCAGGATATTCCTGCGACTCCTCCAGCTTCTTGACATTGACGCTGCCGTTGGCGTAGCTCATGATGAGTATGCCGTCGGTAGTGCCTGCCCATACATTGCCGTCGCGGTCGGCTTCTATGGTGCGCACTTTCAGGTGTGAACGGTAAGGATAACCTACCATGCCGTTCTTTGGGTGGAAGAATACCGTATGCCCGTTTTTGTCCTTGGCCAGCACGTTGGCGCCGCCTCCGTAGGTCGCCACCCAGATGTTGCCCTGACGGTCTTCCACCGTGGCGTATGTCGCGTTGGACGACAACGAGTTGATGTCCTGGTCGTCGTGGCAGATGTTCTTCACGGAATAGGTGTCGTTGCCTTGGGGGGTAATGCAGAACAAGCCGTTGTCCTTCGACGAGAGCCAGTAGTTGCCCTTGGTGTCTTTCGATATGCCGTAGCATCGGCCGATGGGGTTGCCCTGGTCATCGTGGCTGATGGTGCTCACCACTTCGAAGTTGTCGTTGTAGAAGTTCAGCGTGTGTGACTTGTTGCCTATGAGCAGGCGGTGGCGTTGCTCATCGTAGTAAATGGCGCGTATCTCATTCTCCAGCGTTGACGATGCCTCCGGCACCATGAGCTTGCGCTGGATGGTGTTCTTGACTATTTCCAGTTTCTCTAATCCTCGGCGTGCCGTAGACTCGAAGATGACACCCTCGTCAAGCTCCAATGACGCATTGACGGTGTTGCAGAGGTTCCAGGGATTGGTGGGGTCGTTATGGAAGTATTCTATCTCGTCCGTCTGGCGGTTGTAGTAGCCGTAGCCTCCGTGGTTCATGCGCACCCAGAGGGTGGAGTAGGTGGTGTCGGCACCTTCTTCTTTCGTCTCGTTGAAGAAACCGCCCAAGGCGTCGTAGTCGGGCATGGTGAGCTCCTGCACAAAGTATTTGACATCGCCCGTGCTCGGATTGATGCGCAGCGCTCCCTGCCTGTCGTCAGTAAACCAGATGAGCTTGTGGCTGTCGACGAAGATGCCGTTAACGGGCCGGCTGCCCTCGTAGATGACGCGTGGCTCGGCGCCGTATGCAAAGGTGACCACCTTGCCCGACTCTGTGCCGGCATAGATGTTGTAGTGGTCAGAGAACATGCTGGTGATGACTTCGTCCTGGAACGGCCCCTCGCGCTTGACGGTCATGTTGCTGGGGTCCAGCAGATGGATGCCCTGATCGGTTCCCAGCCAGATGTCGCCTTTGTAGCCCTCAGCCATGCAGGTGATGACGAGCCCGCTGGTAGTGAAGAGCTGCGGCTCGATGCCTTGGGGCGTGATGCGGAAGCAGTAGATGCCCTGGCCGTCAATACTTGCCAGCACATCGCCGTTGGAGGCTATGGAGAGGGGAATGTCGGTTCGGAAATCTTCATAACCGTTGATGCCTTCCAAAGGGTTGATAATGCGGTCGATGGAGCGCTTCATCACAAAGATGCGCCCATCGTACATGCGCAGCCAGATGTTCTGCTGCATGTCTGCAAGAAGTGACCTGATGCGGTTGTGAAGGTTGGGTATATGGCTGCCAGCACCAGTCTTATAGTTGTAGAAGGTGTAACCGTCGAAACGTGACAGCCCATTCCACGTGGCCAACCATACATAGCCGAGATCGTCTTGCACAATGTCGGCTATAGAGTTGCTGCTCAGACCGTTCTCAGTGCTGTAGTGCGTGCGCGTGGCATGCAGGACTTGCGCTGGTGAATGGAGGCAGCTTGCTGTGAAAAGTATGGCTGTGAGCGCCGTTGTGAGTAGACTCAGTTTCATGCAGTCGCTGTTACTTTCGTTTTCGGGCGATAAAAGTACAAAGAAATTTTTACTGTACCTAATTTTTAAACTTTTTTAATGCAGTATTTTTCGTGCCGGGCGCTGAGAGCAACCCTGAAGTGAAGTTGCTTTGATGGCCTTTGCTGCGATTGAAGCTGACAAGAAGCTGCACCATACACGTGGTTTTAAGTTTTTTTATAATTATAAGTGGTTGTTTTCCTGCGCCATGTCGTTGGATTTTCGTAACTTTGCAGGACTTAATACGCTACACCAACGATGAACAGAAAACAACTTATTGAACAAATCAGGCAGAAGCGCAGCTTCCTCTGCGTGGGCTTGGACACCGACCCGAAGAAAATGCCGCAGTGTGTCTTCGACCTGCACGACCCCGTGTTCGAATTCAACAAGGCCATCATCGATGCCACCGCACCTTATTGCGTAGCCTATAAGCCCAACCTTGCCTTCTACGAGGCTTTCGGGCTGAAGGGCATGGAGTCGTTTGTGAAGACAGTGAAGTATTTGAAGGAACAGCATCCTCACCATCTCATCATTGCCGATGCCAAGCGAGGCGACATCGGTAATACATCAAAGATGTACGCGCGTACATTCTTTGAAGAGTACGACGTCGATGCGCTCACCGTCGCTCCTTACATGGGCGAGGACTCGGTGACGCCGTTTCTTGAGTATGAGGGGAAATGGGTGGTCCTCTTAGCGCTGACCAGCAACAAGGGCTCACAAGACCTCCAGTTGACCGAGGACACCAAGGGCGAGCGGCTGTTTGAGAAGGTCATCCGCGTCAGTCAGCAGTGGGGTACTGAAGAGAACATGATGTACGTCGTGGGTGCTACCCAAGGGCGTATGTTCGAGGACATCCGCCGCGTGGCTCCGCGTCATTTCCTGCTCGTCCCCGGCGTGGGCGCTCAGGGCGGCAGCCTTGAGGAGGTGTGTAAGTATGGCATGAACGAGGACTGCGGCCTGCTTGTCAACTCCAGCCGAGGCATCATCTATGCCTCGCAGGACGACCATTTCGCCGAGATTGCCGGCAACAAGGCCCGCGAGCTGCAGCAGCAGATGGACGAGCTGCTTAAACACCAAGAGTAACTTGGCGGATTCGGGAAAAATACGTAACCGTGTTCACAAAAACAGCAGAGAACTATGGGCAAGAACAGATACATCCGCTTCGACTGGGCAGCGAAGTACATGCTCCGTAACAAGGCAGACTTCGTCATCTTCGAAGGCCTCATCTCCGTGTTGGTGAACGACAAGGTGACCATCGTGGAGCTGCTTGACACCGAGTCGAACAAGGAGACGAAGGACGATAAATATAACCGTGTCGATGTGAAGGCGAAGAACTCCAAAGGCGAGATTATCCTGGTGGAGATTCAGCAGACGCGCGAGCACGACTACCTGCAGCGCATGATCTACGGCGTGGCGAAGACCATCACCGAGCACATGAGCAGCGGGCAGCGCTACGAGAACGTGAAGAAGGTGTTCAGCATCAACATTCTCTACTTCAACCTGGGCGAGGGCGAGGACTACCTCTACCACGGCCAGACGGTGCTCAAGGGTGTTCACACTGACGACAGCCTGAAGCTGACAGACTATGAGCGCGACGACCTGCATGTGCTGTCGCCCGACCAGGTGTTTCCGGAATATTATGTCATCCGCGTCAACGAGTTCGACAAAGTGACCATCAGCAGCTGGTTAGAGGAGTGGATGGACTACCTGAAGAATGAGCGCATCCGCCCTGACACCACGGCCCCCGGCTTGCAGGAGGCCCGCCAGCGCTTAGACCTGCTGATGATGAGCGACGCTGACCGCAAGCGCTACGAGCACGACATCGACACGCTGGTGCGCGACACCGATGTGATGCGCACGCAGCTGCTCGAGGCCGAGATAAAAGGCAGAAAGAAAGGCCTGGCCGAGGGCCGAGCCGAAGGCCGAGCCGAAGGCCGGGCCGAAGGTTTGGCCGAAGGTCGTGAGAAAGGTCTGGCCGAGGGTCTGGCCGAAGGTCATGAGAAAGGTCTGGCCGAAGGTCATGAGAAAGGTCTGGCCGAGGGTCATGAGAAAGGTCTGGCCGAGGGTCATGAGAAAGGTCTGGCCGAGGGCATACAGGCAGCAAACCTTGAAAATGCCCGCCGCATGAAGGCCGACAAAATGCCTGCTGAGCAGATAGCTAAGTACACAGGACTGACCGTAGAAGTAGTTGACAGCCTGTAATTCAAAAGAGACAATACTGACGCTTGCGGTTGTTCCAGTCAACGCTACTGACAAGACTGTCACATGGAGTTCAAGTGACACCAGCGTAGCCACTGTTGACAGCAATGGAAAGGTTACAGCCAAGGCCAATGGCAATGTCACCATTACCTGCACAGCCAACGATGGCGCAAGGTGGTTGTGAAGTAGCAACTACACCTTATCATATATACTACGGCGACGGCCGCCCCATACGAGGGCTGCCGTCGCTGTGCTTATATCCTTAGCACCTCCTCTGAGAAAGGCTCAAGGCAAAGGAAGCGGAACACGAACTCTGGATATGCTTCGCGAAAGGTCTTGTATTTACTGACATCGGCGGCATGCTCGTTCCTCTTCACCTCATACAAAAATGGCAAAGGGGCAAATTATCTTATATTTTTAACCCTTGACGGGGCGAATTATCCGATATTTTTCCTGCTGTGTGGTTAAATGGATATTTTTTTAGCTGCACATGCCACTTTCTGTTTTTGCAAGCACTTTGCGTTTTCAAAATGGAGCCCACCAAAAAAGTCCGAAGACTTCGGACAAGCAGTCCGAAATGTAAAGAAAAATTATGGACATTTTTAAGTAATAAAATCGAAGAGGTTACGAACACATGTGAGCTTTCTATGGATTTCAACCCATGTGAGAATCCTGCAGTTTCAAGGCAGCATGGGTTTTAAACCGAAATTCCCGTAATGTTATAACCATGTTCTATTCTTGAGGAGGTTCTGACTGTACTTGACCGATGCCTTCGTCCTTTTCATTGGCTAATTGCTGTTTGGCGTTGACTTTGTTTCCTTTGTGGAAG
>JAEEPZ010000236.1 GCA_016285055.1 Prevotella sp. | reverse complement strand
GGTTTGAAACGATGTCGGAAGGCCCGTGGGCCATGTATTTCTGCATCTTCATATTATTATGGGTGGGTGTACATCTGATTATCGACAGCTACCGTCGCGATCCCGACCAGTGGCTGCGGCGCCCGCTACCCATCGGCGAAGATGGCAAACGCATCTGCTGCTCTGTTCATTACGGTGGCGACGAGTACGTCTATCGCGGCGAGACCTTCCACGGTGCCCGTCTCGACGCTTTCTGCGGCGGCATCCGTATGGATCTGCGCGAAGCCGTGATTACTGAGGATGAGGAGATCGACATCCACACCTTTTTTGGCGGCATCGAACTTTTCGTGCCCATGACGGTTAACGTAGAGGTAAAAAGCCGAAGCTTCATCGGCGGTGTGGGCCGCTCGACCCCAGGTCGCTTGCTACCGAAGGGACACAAGAATCATGCTAAAGCCCAAGCCGACACCACAGCTCCAACCATCCACATCATTGCCAGCAATTTCTTCGGAGGCGTGGATATCAAAAACTGAGAAAAAAATGGAGCCGGCGCGTAGTTTTTCGACTGCACCATGCGTCTAAGAGTTATAATGAACAGTTAAACTGAATAAATTATGATTATGAGAAAAATGTTTTTCGCCGTTGCCCTCGCTCTTGTTAGCTTAGCGGGCATGGCACAGAGTTTGAGGTCTAATATGGACCCGAGTGTAAAACCTGGTGATGACTTCTGGCAGTACGCCGTTGGCGGATGGCTGAAGGCAAACCCGCTGGACGCACAGCACCCTGAAAACGGAGCGTTCACCGACCTGTATGAACTGAACAACGAACGCATCAACAAACTCATCTTGGCCTACGCCGAGAAGAAAGATCTGCCGCAGGGGTCTGATGGGCAGAAGATTGGTGCGCTCTACCGTCTCTACATGGACAGCGTCAGCCGTAACCGCATGGGCTACGAGCCGATCATGCCCTATCTGCGACAGGTGCGTGAGGTACAGACCCGCGACGAGGCGCTGCGCCTGATGTACACCCTCGATGCCAAGGGATTCAATACTGCTCCCTTCGGCCTCAGTCTGAGCCTGAACCCCTTCAACTCGTCAGAGTATCTGATGTTTGCAGGGCATGGTGGTGCCTCGCTGCCCAAGGAGTACTACGATCAGCCCAACGAGCAACAGCAGGCCACCGTTGCCGCCGTCAAGAGCCTGAACAAAGACTTCCTGAAGATGGTGGGCTACAGCGATGCCGCTGCCGAGCAGAAGATGCAGGCCGCATGGGCCATTGAGTATAGAATAGGTATGAAGACACTCGACCAGGTGGCCCGTCGCGACCCGATGGCCACGAACCACCCGATGTCGTGGGAGCAGCTGCTGGGCGACTTCAAGGGCATCGACTATGTGGCCTATCGTGATGCCTTAGGGCTGCCGAAGGACATCGATGTGGTGAACGTCGGTGAGTTCGATGCGATACACGAGGTAGAGAAGGTGCTGGCCGAGACGAGCGTAGAGGACTTGAAGTCATATATGGAGTTGCAAGTCATTAACGCCTATGCAGGTTTCCTGAGCGATGCCTTCACCGACCGTGCCTTCGAGGCCTCGAAGGTCATCAGCGGTGTGCAAGAGCAGCAGCCCCGCTGGAAGCGTGCCGTCGCCACCATCAGCGGCTGTCTGGGCGAGACCATCGGCAAGCTCTATGTCAAGGACTACTTCCCCGAGACCAGCAAGCAGCGCGTCTATCGTCTGGTGAAGGACTTGCAGCAAGCCTTCGAGGACCGGCTGAAGGAGAACACCTGGATGAGCGACTCGACTAAAGCCAAGGCACTGGAGAAGCTGCACGCCATGCACATCAATGTGGGTTATCCCGACAAGTGGCAGGACATGGAGAAGTTCATTGACATCCGCGAGACGGAGAACCTCGTCGAAAACTTCATCCGCATCAAGCAGGAGTCGCGTCAGGCCCAGTTGCGCAAGTACTGGCACCAGCCCGTCGACAAGACCATGATGCCCTGCTCGCCGCAGACGGTCAATGCCTTCTATCACCCGCTCTTCAACAGCATCAACTTCCCCGCCGCCATCCTGCAGCCCCCGTTCTTCGACCCCGAGGCCGATTATGTCTGCAACTACGGTGCCATCGGTGCTGTCATTGGCCACGAGATGACCCACGGCTTTGACGACCAGGGCTGTCAGTTCGACAAGGACGGCAACCTTGCCAACTGGTGGACAGCTGGCGACAAGGCCCGCTACGATGAGCGTACCAAGGTCATCGCCGACTGGTTCAGTGAGCAGGAAGCCGTGCCTGGTCTGAAAGTGAACGGCCAGAAAACCCTCGGCGAGAACGTCAGCGACAACGGAGGTCTGAAGATTGCCTATCGTGCCTACAAGAATCGCATGGCCTCCGAGCCTCTCGGCGATGTCGATGGCTTCACCCCTGACCAACGCTTCTATTTGGCCTACGCCCGCGTCTGGGCTTGCAACTCAACGCCTGAGTACATCGCCATGTTGGTGAACAGCGACGTTCACTCGCCCTCTCGGCTCCGTGTCATGGCAGCCCTGCCGATGATCGATACCTGGTACGAGGCTTTCGGCATCAAGCCCACCGACAAGATGTTCCTTCCCAAGGAGAAGCGAGCATTAGTGTGGTAAGTGTCATTCGTCACAGATTTACCGTTTATCACACCATTCGTCACAAACCCCTGCATAATATCCCACTTATGCAGGGGTTTCTGCAACTATCTGTAATTTTGCAGCGTCAAACAGACGAAAAATTAAAATATAGATGATATGAAAACAATGAGACTGGCAGCGCTGATGGCAGCAATGATGATGACGATGATGTCGTTTGCCCAACAGAATGATAGTCTGTCGACAGATACGACGATGTGGTTCAATCAGACTCAGGAATTGAGAGGCATAGTGGTAAAGGGACGCCTGCCTAAAACGCGTGTAAAGGGCGACGCCATGGATGGCGGACACGCCGCCCGATTCTTAGAAGAACTGCAAAAGACAATCAACACGATATAAATATACAAGATTTCATGACACTTCGACC
>JAEEPZ010000102.1 GCA_016285055.1 Prevotella sp. | reverse complement strand
GCTCTTCCGATCTTTCCAAGGGGGGGAATAAGTTACTTTTGCGGCAGCACGTGTTTGTCTGATAATGATTGAGACAGAACATGATAGCAAAGGCATCCATCGGCTATATGCGGATAATCATTAAAGTTTATGATGTTACCTGTTGCGGCTTAGTATGCAGCACACCATGCCATGGCATTTCGCTTTTTAACGGTTACTTAGCTGATAGAGTTGCTCAGCTCATCCGCATCACTGGGTCTCATCCGTTGGTTCAGCTGGACGATGGCAGGGATGAGGATGCAGAGCGAGAACAAAAGGGCCAGGGCCAGACGGCTGTTTCCTGGTCCTATGATGTCTTGCAGCGTCTGCGGATTGTGATAGACGTGAAACATCACGTAGGCTGCCGTGTTGTTGGCCCAGTGATAGGCCACTCCGGGCACGATGCTGCCGGTGCGTGCGTACATCCATCCTAACAGCAGGCCGATGAGCAGCGTGTGAGGCATCTGCGCCGGGTTCATGTGCACCACAGAGAAGATGAGCGCCGACAGGGCTATCATCAGCCATTTCCGCTCAGGCTTCCACTGCAGCAGGCTCTTCAGTATGCAGCCGCGGAACACCATCTCCTCCACCAACGGCGGCAGCAGCGCCACCACCATGTAGCCGCCGGGCACCTGCATCAGAGCGCCCAGCTGCTCGCTGCTCTCCTCTGCCATCTCCTTTGCCCAGCCCGTCCACTCAGGCAGCAGCCCTTGCAGCACTAATGACGGCACGATGGCGCCCAGGGCCGCTATGACGCTCCAGCTCACCACGCCCCAGGGATGGCTCCGCAGATAGCTGCGCGAGGCCTTGAACCACCCAGTAGACATAAACACGATGATGACGGCCAGCGAGAACGTCACCATCGAGGCGATGTGCCACATCGGCGGCAGGCTGTCGCCAGGGTTGCCGTGAGCAAAGAGCATATAGGCTCCGATGACCAGAAACACGGCTACGAACTGAGTAGCCAGAAAAGCAAAGGTATAAAGCAGTGCGTTTTTCATTTCAAATCAATAATCTTCGTTCCATTCGTTGTAGAGAAAAACCGTCGTGCCGCCTCGGCATCGTGTGCCATCTGCTGCGCCAGCTCGTCGGCCGACTGGAAGTGCTGTTCGTCGCGCAGTCGGGCAGCAAAAGAAATCTCGATGTCTGTTCCGTAGATGTCGCCCTCGAAGTCGAAGATATGTGTCTCGATGGTGCGTTGGTGGCCGTTGAAGGTAGGCCTCATCCCGATGTTGGTGATGCCGGTGAAAGGCTGAAGGGTAGGGGAGAGACCGACACGCACGGCATAGACGCCGTCGGCCGGCACAAGGCGGGAGGGGTCAACATGGATGTTCGCCGTGGGGAAGCCCATGGCCCTGCCTTGCTGGAAGCCATGCTCCACCGTGCCCTTCAGGCTGTAGCAACGTCCCAAGCACTGAGCCGCTTCGTCCACACGTCCTCCGCACAGCAGCCTGCGTATCTGCGACGAACTGACGTGGAAACAGGAGGTGGAAGGCTCTTGGGATGAGCCGGGCAGCATAGCCGAGCTGGAGGGTTGAAGCTCTTTTGCGCAAACCACGTCGATGTTCAGCTCGCGGCCGTATCTCACATAGTCGTCGAAGCCCTCATGGCTGCCGGCCGTCCTGTGTCCGAAGTGGTTGTCATAGCCAGTCAGCAGCAGTCGCACGCCTAACTGCTCTTTCAGCACGTGCAGCATGAAGTCGTGGGCCGAGAGCTGCGCCATCGTCTCGTTGAAGGTCAGCACCGTGAGGATGTCGATGCCCGTTTGTTGCAACAATGTCACCTTCTCGTCCAGAGTAGTCAGCAGCTGCGGATGCCACGACGTGTCCACCACCTGTCGTGGGTGGCGGTCGAAGGTGATGGCCATCGAAGGCCAGCCGTGGCGCTCAGCCTCTTGGCGCAGCTGTTGCAGCACATAGCGGTGACCCAGGTGCACACCGTCGAAAAAGCCGATGGTGGCAGCGTAGCAATCCTGCAGGTGAGTGTCGTCTTTCAGCGAAATTACTTTCATACGGGCTGCAAAGGTACTAAACTTTGGCCATTTTCTTTATTTTTCTTCTCAAAAATTTGGTTATTTGCTGAAAACGTAGTACCTTTGCACCGCAATATGCGCCACCTATGGTGTGTTTGCGCCGCCTTCAAAGGCAGGTTCGGGCTTTTAGCTCAGTTGGTTAGAGCAACAGACTCATAATCTGGAGGTCGTAGGTTCAAGCCCTACATGGCCCACGGAAAGTTCAAGAGATTCTCTTGGACTTTTTTGTTTCCTCCATGTCTTATGGGCTAGGGGTGGGGTCTGGACTCGGCTATGCCGCTTGCAAGGCAAGAACTTATTAGCTGCCTCTTCTTCGCTGATAAAATATTGCAGATTCAACTTTCGCAAGTTTTGGAGTTAAAGACAATAGCTTTTCTATGGATTTCGACCCTGTGAGAATCCTGCAGTTTCAAGGCAGTATGGGTTTTAAAAGTTTCCTGCCGAGAAACCATCGGTTTCTCGGCAGGAAACCAAAGGTTTCTCGGCAGGAAACTTTTGCATAAAAGCCCCAGATGGCAAAAAGATACGTGCTGTACGGATGGAGTGACATAGTTATGGCGCTATCTATGTGAGTTGATACCGCTACGCGGACTTAGAAAAAACCAATAAAAACAGGAACAACCGATAATGGCCCACAAAGAAAAACAGCAGCATGCATTTCGCGCACGCTGCTGTTTTTTGTTTTGATTACAGCTGGTCCACAACCTTGCAGATGTCTTCGAAGATGCGGTCCAGTTCGCCGAGGCCGTCGATGTGGTGGTGCAGGCCTTCCTGACTGTACCACTCGATGAGGGGCTGCGTCTGTGAGTGATAGACGACGAGGCGCTTGCGGATGGTCTCCTCGTTGTCGTCGGCTCGTCCGCTCTGCTGTCCGCGAAGGATGAGACGCTTCATCAGCTCGTCCTCGGGCACATCGAGCTCTATCATGGCAGCCACCTTGTCGCCACGCTCTGCCAGCATCTGCTTCAGGGCCTCTGCCTGCGGGATGGTGCGGGGGAAGCCGTCGAAGATGACGCCCTTATGTCCGCGCCCGAAGGCATCGTAGACCGAGGCGAGGATGCTGACCATCAGCTCGTCGGGGATGAGCTGTCCCTGGTCGATGTAGCTCTTGGCCGTTTTGCCCAGCTCGGTGCCGTTCTTGATTTCACTGCGTAGCACATCGCCAGTGCTGATGTGCTGCAGACCGTACTTCTCGATGAGCTTGTCGCTCTGCGTCCCCTTGCCTGAGCCGGGAGCGCCGAATATGACGATGTTCTTCATAATGATATGTTGTTCTACTTGGTTTTGTTCTACACGGTATTCCTTCCCCTTGTACCACGCGTCGGGAAGGAGGTCGCCCGGCTGAGCCGTCGTCTGCTCACTGGGCAGGTGGGGAAGCTTGATGATGCGCATGGGTTTTTATGGGAGTTATGGGTCTTATGGGACGAGGGTGTAGATGTCGCGGAGGCCGCGGGCAGCCTGGTCGTAGTCGAGGCCGTAGCCCAGGATGAACTCGTTGGGGATGCTGAAGGCCACGTACTTCAGGTCGAGGTCCACCTGCATCTTGTCGGGCTTTACCAGGAGGGTGCAGACGCTGACGGATGCAGGGTTGCGGGTGCCTAACGACTCTATCATGCGCTTCATGGTGATGCCGGTGTCCACGATGTCCTCCACGATGATGATATCGCGGCCCGACAGGTCTTCGTTGATGCCTAGCACCTCCCTCACCTTGCCTGTCGATGTGGTGCCCTGATAGCTGGCCAGCTTCACAAAGGAGATCTCGCAGGGGATGGTGATTTCGCGCATCAGGTCGGCCGCAAAGACAAATGCTCCGTTGAGCACGCCCAGCAGCAGCGGGTTCTTGCCTTCCATGTCGCGGCTGATCTCAGCGGCCACTTCCTTCACTCTTTTCTTGATTTCAGCCTCCGGAATGGATATTCTGAATGTCTTGCCATTTACTACAACTTGTTCCATGGTTCTTGTCGTGTTTTAAGTGTGCTGCAAAAGTAACAAAAAGTTGGGAGTTAGGAGTGATGAGTGAGTAGTTTTTTCTTTTCTCCAATCTATAAAAAACGTTAATGGATGCTTCATAACTCTTCACTCCGCCCTCCTAACTCCTAACTTTTTGTTACTTTTGCACCGCTATGAAGATATTTACTGCAACTCAGATAAGAGATTTAGACAAATATACCATCGAGCACGAACCCGTGAAGTCGATTGACTTGATGGAGCGTGCCGCCCGCGCCCTCACCACATCCATTGTCAGCCGATGGGGCACCAACGTGCCTGTGGTGGTCTTTGCCGGTCCGGGCAATAATGGCGGCGATGCGCTGGCCGTGGCCCGCCTGCTGACTGAAAGAGGCTATCAGGTGCAGACCTTCCTGTTCAACATCAGCGGCAAGCTCTCAGCCGACTGTGCCGAGAACAAGCAACGCCTGTTGACGAAGAAAGGCCGTCCGCTGCTGACGGAGGTGACGCAGGAGTTCGACCCGCCACAATTGGAGAAAGGGATGCTCGTCGTTGACGGTCTCTTCGGCTCTGGCCTCAGCAAGCCGCTGGCCGGCGGCTTTGCCTCGCTGGTGAAATACATCAACGCCGCCCCGGCGCAGGTGGTGAGCATCGACGTGCCGTCGGGCCTGATGACCGAAGACAATTCTTATAATGTACGCGCGAACATCATCAAGGCCGACGTCACCCTCACGCTGCAGCACAAAAAGCTCAGTTTCTTCTTCGCCGAGCACCAGCAGTACATCGGCCAGGTGGAGGTGCTCGACATCGGGCTGAGTCAAGAAGGGATTGAGAAGATGGACGCTCAGTTCACGCTGACCGAAAAGACCGACGTGCAGTTGTTGCTGAAACCTCGCGATGCCTTTGCCCACAAGGGCACGATGGGTCACGCCCTGCTGGTAGCCGGCAGCTACGGCATGGCGGGTGCCGCCATCCTCGCCGCCCGTGCCTGTATGCGCAGCGGTGCCGGCAAGCTCACGGTGCACACGCCGCGCCGCAATGTGCCCATCCTTCAGACCGCTGTGCCCGAGGCGGTGCTGCATACCGACCGCGAGGAGACCATTTTCAGCGAGGCTGTGCCCACCGACGCCTTCCAGGCGGTGGCTGTAGGCCCGGGCATCGGCACTGTGGAGCCGACGGCCATTGCGATGATTGCGCAGCTGAGGCGTACACAGTGTCCTGTCGTGGCCGATGCCGACGCGCTGAACATCCTTGCCGCCCGTCATGCCTGGCTGCAGCAGTTGCCCAAGGGCGTCATCCTCACGCCGCATCCCAAGGAGCTGGAGCGCCTGGAGGGCCAGTGCACCGACAGCTACGAGCGTCTGACGAAAGCCCGCCAGCTGGCCGAGCGCCTGCAGGGCTACGTCATTCTGAAGGGCCACCGCTCTGCCGTCTGTATGCCTGACGGGCATGTGGCTTTCAACACCACCGGCAATGCGGGCATGGCCACTGCCGGCAGCGGCGATGTGCTGACGGGTGTTCTCCTTGGACTGCTGGCCCGTGGCTACAGCCAGCGCGAAGCCTGTCTCTTAGGTGTTTATCTGCATGGCCTGGCCGGCGACTTGGCCGCCAATGACTTAGGCGAGGAAAGCCTCATGGCCGGCGACATTGTCCAATATCTGCCCAAGGCTTTCCTTGCTCTGTAGTTTTCTTTGTTTTCGCAGCCCTGTTATCTCGTTATAACGTTATAACGAGATAACGGGGCAGACTCAAAGTTTAGTTAGCCATGATTTTTACGCTGTGCACGCGGCCCTCGCTGTCGGTCACCTTCATCAGGTAGGTCTGGTGGGGAGTGAGCGTGGCGTGCGGTGCGAGTGCCCGGCCGTCGAGGGTGAAGAACTCACGCTTCACCACGGTCATGCCGTCCTCGCTCCACACGGGCTGAATGGCCGACTGCGCCTCGCCTGTGATGACGATGCCGAAGCGCTGCGCAAAGGTCGTCTCGCCGTCGTTGACTGTCACGTTCAGCTGGTAGACGCCACTGGCATTGGGCATGATGGCCTTCACCGTCAGCGCAGCCCCTTCGATGCTGGCAGCATAGACGCCATTGACCATGTTGTTGTCGATGCTGAAGGTGGGTGTCACGCTCTTGCCGTTTTGTCCGTAGAAACCTATGAAATAGGGCTTTAAGTCTATTGTTCCGCTGCCGTTGGGCTCTATGGCCAGATAAGGATGCGCCATGAAGTCGAGATAGTCTTCCAGCAGCGTCCATCCGTCGCCGTCGGGGTCGTCGTTCTGGTTGGCCTCGGTGGCGTTGCTGCCTATGGCCTTCTCCCACCAGTCGGGCATACCGTCCTGGTCGGTGTCCCAGTTGGCAGCGCGTGTCTCCTCGGGCCATGCCTCCCATCCGCCGTTGTCCACGCCGCTGAGGTCGGCCTCGCTGTCTATCTCACCCTTGATTTTCGATTTTGAGCCCACGTAGGTGTGTGTGCCGTCGAGTGTCTCCTTGATGACGCGCACATGCTGCTTGTCGCGCATCGGCATGGTGGCGCCGGCGGTGGAGGTGACTATCTTCATGGCGTCCTTGGCCGAGTGTATCTCTGCGTAGGAGGGGAACAGCGGCTCGTTGACCAGATACTGATAGCTGGTGGGTATGTTGCCCGTGGCGTTGTAGGTGTCGCCATTCTTGTCCTGCGTCAGCGTGTGGTTTTTGTTCTCGCGGATGTTGCCTTTGACGTATGCCTGGTCCTTGCCGGCAGGATTGATGGCATCCTCGAAGTCCTGCGTGAAGAGGGTGGTGCGCCGGGTGTCGGCACCCATCTTGTAATAGTTGTTCACGAAGTTCACGGCGTGGCAGTTGCCGTCGGTGGTGCGGTTGTGCCAGTTGTAGACGACGTTGTTGAAGAGGTCGAGGCCGCCTATGGGTATGTTCTGCGCGTCCATGCCGCCGCCCATGCTCCAGTTGCGTCCCTCGCAGTTCAGCAGGAGGTTGTGGTGCCACGAGCCTATCTGTCCGTCGATGGTGGCGGCATAGCCGTGGTTGGTGCCGTCGCTGTAGTTCTTATGACCTGTGATGCCCAGCGCCTCGAAGATGCCGCTGTACTGGAAGCTGATGTTCTTCGCTCCGCGGCCTGAGACGGTCTCGTCGGTGCCCCATGCCGCCGTGCAGTGGTCGATGATGGCGTGGTCGGCGCCGGTCATGCCCAGCGCATTGCCGGTGTTCTCGCCGTAGACGCCCAGTCCGCGCTTGAAGCGCACGTGACGGCAGATGACGTCGGAGCCGATGTTGATGTTCGACGCCTTGATGCAGATGCCCTTGCCCGGTGCCGTCTGTCCGGCGATGTAGGCGTTGGGCTTGGTGAACTGCGACTCGAAGTCGAGCTCTATGATGCCTGAGACGTCGAAGACGATGTATCGCGGCTCGTTGATTTCTGTCAGTCCGTAGAGCAGCGTGCCCGGCTCTTTCGTTCCGGCGAGGCTGGTGACGTGGTAGACGATGCCGTCGCGTCCGCCCTGAGCATAGCGTCCGTAGCCCTCAGCGCCGGGGAAGGCCAGCTGGCGCGGACGGAAGCTCCACACCTGACCCTTGTACACCTTGCCTGCGGCATCCACCTCGTCCACGCGCCAGTAAACGGTCTTCTTGTTGGGGCTCACGTCCTGGATGTTGGCAATGACATATTGCGTCGCTGTGCCTTCATATATATAAGATGTAGAGGCGGCCACGTTGTTGGCGTCGGTGCCCACCACCAGCTTGTGCTTCACGGCCACTGTTGCCGGCGCCCACGCGAGGGTGACGGTGCCGTTGTCGGCATCCACGTGGAAGTCGCGGTGATTGGGCGAGGGGTCCATGGCCACCAGCGGCGATCGGTCGATGAGCAGTCCGTTCAGCATCATGTTCGTTGTCTGGTAGGTCTTGCCGCTCTCCACCTCCGTGGTGTAGGTGATGGCCACCTGCTCGCCCTCGGCCACGCTGAACTCCACGTAGGAGTAGGGCGCATCGGCCATCTTCAGGTCGGTGGCCGTCTGCTTCACGTTGGCATACTGCACGCCTGTCTGTGTCACTGTGCCGTTGATGTCGACGCTGATGGTGGGCATGTCGCCGTTTTTCGGGTCTTTCCACACATGGTAGGCGGCCACGCTGTGCGCTCCGGCCTCCAGTCCCTCGATGGTGACGGTGATGCTGGTGGGCGTGTCGGTCAGCACCGGCGTGTTGTTGTCGTCGTCGGCAATGAAGGCCACGACGCCGTCGCCCATCAGTCGCAGGCCCGTCTGTCCGTTCTTGCCTGCCGTGCATGTGTTCTTGTGCCACTGGGCGCGCAGGGTGTTGGCGTTGCCTGTGGCGGCGACGGTGACAACGAGGCCGTTGTCCAGCGTCCTCGTTTCGTTCTGTACTTGGTTGACGGCCCATCCGGTGTAGTCGGGCTCGTTCACCTCTGCCTCCTGGCGACCGGTCATGTTGAAGTCGATGTTCTGCGCCGCAGCACCTATCGTGCAGCCCAGGAGCAGTGTCACTGCAAATAGTTTTTTCATTATTTTTGTGTTTTAGTAGTTCGTTGCATGCAATCAGACTGCAAAAATAGGAAATTTTCCCGACTCCTTGAGTGATTTCGCTAAAAATCTGCGCAAAGAGCATTGATTTTCTTTCTTTTTGACTGAAATCTTGCCAAATCCTTGTAACTTTGGAAAATTTTGCCTAATTTTGCCAGCGTAAATTAAAAAGAAAAACAGATATGGCAACACCAGTAAAGATTATCCCAACATTGCACGGTGAAGCCGCAAGAGCATTCATAGAGCGTGCAGAAGAGCGTGAGCGTAACCCTCATCCCACTCCCATATATACTGAGAGTGAGAAGGAGTCTTATTACAGAATGCTGAAAGAGTCAGGAATGCCACTATGACAAACGACGAATTCCTGAGCAAATATGTATTCAAGGAACTGACAGAAGATGTGCTCGCTGAGTGCGAGCATTTTTCTTGTGGTATTAGTGACCTTGACGAATATTTCCAGAAGGATGTGCTTGCCTATTCGCGACGCATGGTAAGCCGTTCTTATGTTTTCTGTCCCAAGGAATACCCTCAGAAGATTGCTTGTGCTTTCTCTGTTTCCTACGACAGTCTGCGAATCACAGACTTGTCTAATCGGAAACAAGAAGAATTCCGTGAATTGAACGACCTCAGTGAAAAGCGATTGAAACGTTATCCTGGAATTCTAATAGGACGTTTGGCTGTTCATCAGGAAATGGCACATCAAGGCATAGGTACAGCTCTTATGAACTTTATCAAGATGTGGCTCGGGCATGGAGGCAAGGCAGGTTGTCGATTCCTTATCGTTGATGCCCGAAATGCTCCAGATGCTTTGACCTATTATGAAAAATGCGGCTTTACCTATTTGTTCCCATCTGAAGAAATGGAGTCTGTAAGTACACGAAAGGACAAAGCCATTGTTCCTCAGACTACCCGTTTGATGTATTTTGACTTAAAGGACTCCAAGGAATAGTTATCGTGGCAGCTTGCGCTCCCGCATTCTTCGTCTTCTTTTAAACGACTTACTTCGCGACGTAACTATATCTATTTCCAACCGCAGGTTGTTTTTTTCGGACAAAACGGGAGAAGCATTTCGTGTGCAGATTTTTGAAAAAACATGGCGGCTATCAGAAAAAAAGATGTAACTTTGCACCTGCTAATGCGCCGTGTGGGCGTGTGGGTGTCTCTCCATCTGAAATGACATGAACAAACTACTTACTCTGATACTGATGACTTTAGCAGCAACTGTAGCGCCGGCAGCCGACATTGTGGTGGAGCCCGGCGGCAGCCTGCATGAGGCGCTGCGGCAGGCCCGCGAATGGCGGCGCACGGGCGATGCCCGCTGTGAGGGCGGCATCACCATTCTTCTGAAAAGCGGCCGTTACTACCTGAGTGAGCCGCTCTTCTTGCGCCCTGAGGACAGCGGCACGGCCTCCTCGCCACTCGTTATCCGCGGCGAGGAAGGCACCGTCGTCTGCGGCGACCCGACGCAGCGGCACACACAGCTCTTTCCTTCCCAGGGCATGGCGCCGCTGCTGGCCTTCGACCCCGATGCCAGAACGGTCACCGTCCCGCTTCGTCACCGTGGCGAGGCAGGCCCTTTCCTTTGCACCACAGACCATGTCACCCCCTTTGAGATGGTCATTCACCAGCGGTGGGCCATCGCCATCCTGCGCGTGGAGAACTGGACGGTGCGCGGCGACTCTGTCATTGTCTCATTCCGTGAGCCTGAGAGCCGCTTGGAGTTTGAGCACCCCTGGCCACAGCCCGTCATCGGCGGTGAGAAGGGAAGCAGCTCCTTCCTGCTGCGCACCACCGAGCAGCGTGACGGCGTGGAGCAGTTGGTTGTTGTCGACGGCGCCAGTCACGTGACGTTCGAAGGCATCACCTTTGAACACACAAGCTGGAACCGTCCCTTGCACAAGGGTCACGTCACGCTGCAGGGCGGCTTTCCGCTGGTCGATGCCTACAAGCTGAAGGAGCACGAAGGCCTGCCGTGGGACAAGGGACTGGAGAACCAGGCATGGGTGGAGCGCCCCGTCAGCGCCGTCAGCGTGAGCCATGCCAGCCATGCCGGCTTCCTTCGCTGTGCTTTCCGCCAGACGGGCAGCACCGCGCTCGACTTCATCGGCGACGTCAGCGACAGCTTCGTCGAGGAGTGCACCTTCGACAGCATCGGCGGCACCGCTATCATGGCCGGCTCGTTTGCCGAGAGTCCGCGCGAGGTGCATCGTCCCTACACCGACCTGGCCGGCCGTTGCCAGCGGTTGAGCATCAAGGGCAATCGCATCAGCCATGTGGGCTGCGAGGACTGGGGTGCCGTGGCCATCGGCTGTGGCTATGTCTGCGACACCGACATCAGCGGAAACACCGTCACCGACTGTCCCTACAGCGGCATCTGCGTGGGCTGGGGATGGACGCCCCACGATACTGGCATGAGGAACAACCATATCTGTCGTAACGTGGTGTCGGGCTATGCTGCCATGCTCTACGACGCCGGCGGCATCTACACGCTGAGCAACCAGCCCGGCTCCTCCATCCGCGACAACATCATCAGCGCGCCCTCCCAGGCTCCCTATGCCACCAACGACCGTGCCTTCCGCATCTACCTCGACGCCCGCACCGACGGCTTCACCATCAGCGGCAACACCACCGACGGCCGTCCCCTCCGCCGCGACGAGATAGGCGATAATCATCCAGGGCCGCAGATAGTGTTCCGGTAGGGCTTATGGGGCTTATGGGTCCTATGGGTCTTATAAGTCCTATAAGTCCTCTTCAGTCCTCTTCAGTCCTCTAAAATCCTCTTTAGTCCTCTTAAAAACCATGAAAGAACTTGACTGGCTCATCCTCGGCGTCTATTTCGCCATCCTTATCGCTATTGGCCTGTGGGCCAGCAGCAAGCGCAAGAAGAACAGCTCGCTGTTTCTGGCCGAGCGCTCACTGCGCTGGCATCACATCGGCTTCTCCATGTGGGGCACCAATGTGGGCCCGTCGATGCTGATAGCCTCCGCCTCGGCAGGCTTCACCACCGGCGTCGTCTCGGGCAACTTCGCCTGGTATGCCTTTGTGTTCATCGCCATGCTGGCCTTCGTCTTCGCACCGCGCTATTTGGGCACCGGCGTGCAGACACTGCCCGAGTTCATGGGCCTGCGCTTCGGACAGTCCACGCGTAACATCCTGGCGTGGTACACCATCGTCACCATCGTCATCTCATGGCTGGCGCTGACGCTCTTTGCCGGCGGCATCCTCATCCGTCAGGTTTTCGACATCCCGATGTGGGCCTCGGCCGCCGTGCTGCTCGTCATCAGCGCGTTCTTCACCATGCTGGGCGGACTGAAGGCCGTGGCCTATACCAACGTCTATCAGATGGTGCTGCTCATCGTCGTCTCGGCTGTGCTCACCATTGTGGGACTCGACCGCGTGGGCGGCATCAGTGCCTTGGTCGACAAGGTGCCCGCCGACTACTGGGTGCTGTTCCGCCCGAACAGCGACGCCGACTTCCCCTGGCTGCCCATCATCCTGGGCTATCCGGTGATGGGCGTGTGGTTCTGGTGTACCGACCAGAGCATGGTGCAGCCCGTCCTCGCCGCACGCAGCCTGAAGGAGGGACAGCTGGGCACGAACTTCACGGGCTGGCTGAAGATACTCGATGTGTTCATCTATATCATGCCCGGCATCATCTGCTACGCCCTGTTCAGCGACACGCTGACCAATCCCGATGAAGCCTATCTGACGATGGTGGAGAACCTCTTCCCCATGGGCATGGTGGGACTGGTCTTCGCCGTTCTCACCGCCTGCCTGGTGTCGACCATCGGCTCGGCACTGAACGCGCTGAGCACCGTCTTCACCATAGACATCTACGTGAAGCGCTTCCGTCCCGACGCCTCGCAGCAGCGCATCAACTACGTGGGGCGCATCGTCACCGTCTGCGGGGCGCTCCTCGCCATTGTGCTCACTGTGGCCATCGACAGCATCAAGGGTCTCAACCTCTTCAACGTCTTCCAGAGCGTCCTGGGCTTCATCGCGCCGCCCATGACCGCCGTCTTCCTCTTAGGCATCTTCTGGAAACGCACCACGACGCGCGCCGCCAACCTCGCCCTCACTGCCGGCACCGCCTTCTGCCTCATCGTAGGCGTGCTCTACCTCTGGCCCCCGCAATGGCTGCACATCGCGTGGCCGCACTTCATGATGCTGTCGTTCCTGCTCTTCGTCGTCCTGGCCGCGATGATGGCCGTGGTGTCGCTGACCGACAAGACCAAGCCGGAGGCCACGCTGACCATCAGCAAGGAGCGCGCCGCCCTCTCACCGCTCGTCGTCACGCTGTGGATTGCCCTGGCCGTGGTGATGGTCGGGCTGTATGTGTTCTTCAATTAGAGGAACGGCCATTCCTTCACTGCTACTGAAAACCATAACCAAACAATACATCACAAACAAAACAAATCAATGATGAGAAAAAGCATTACTTTACTGTTGGTGTTTGCCGCCATGCTGCTGACATTCACTGTCGCTAATTATGTGAGTTGATACCGCGAAGCGGCCTGAGAAAAACCAATAAAAACAAATAAAAACAAGAAAAACAAGAAAAGCAATTTAAGACAATAGCCACTGCTTTGCCCGCCGCGTAGCTCAATGCGCAGCTCAATGCGCAGCTCAATACGCAGCTCAATACGCAGCTCAATGCGCAGCTCAATGCGCAGCCATCCCCTCCCTTCAAGGGGAGGGGTTAGGGGTGGGGTCTGTAATGTCAGTAATATTCTATCAGCGAATAAGTTTCAGCGAATATGAGGCAGCGAAAAAGTTTCAGCGAATATGAGGCAGCGAAGAAATTACAGACCCCACCCCTGCCCCTCCCCTTGAAGGGAGGGGAGTGCCTCACGGAGTCCCTGCGGCGGGCCAGGCAGTAAATAGTCCCGAAGGCACGATAGAACTCGGAACAAACTGACCGAGTTAGCGACGCAACTATGTCACTCCATCCGTACAGCACGAATTGTTTTTCTTGTTTTTATTTGTTTTTATTGGTTTTTTCTCATGCCGCTTCGCGGTATCAACTCACATAGATAGCGACGTAACTATGTCTCATTCATCCGCACAGCACGGATTATTCTGCCGCCCCTTCAGGGCTTCATTTACTTCGGGGCTTCATTTACTGGTGGTAAACTGTTTACAGGGGTTTTGCCCCTGCCTGTCATTTATCTTCCCATAGGGACTTCAGCCGACAGTCGTGCACGGTAATATCTCCCCTCTCTACAGCTACTCTTTACAAGGTAAGGGTTGGGGTTGGTGTAAACAACGCGGCGATGCGCTTCTGCGGAGGCTTTTTATTCTCAGGAGTTCAGGAGGGCTCACTGCGCCAGTCGGTGATATTTCGCTCCTTGGAGGAGAAGGCGATGCCGACCTTCGTCACGGGGCGTCCGTCGAGGGCGTACTTGTCGGCATAGCCCTTGCGGTTAATCTGTTCGAGGGCGGCCTCGGCAGTGTCGTTGTACTTCAGCTCCATGACGTAGATGCCGCGGGGCATCTTCAGCGTGATGTCGCTGCAGCCCTTGGCCGTAGGCTCCTCGGCGCGCACGTCGGCGCCGAAGGCCGTCAGCAGGGTGTAGAGCAGGGCGTGGTAGTAGTGCTCGTTCTTATTGTCCCTCTCCCACTGAAAGGGCACGCCGGCGTAGAACGTCTTAATGGCCTGGATGAAGGCGGGGAGGTCGTCGAAGTCGCGGAAGTCGTAGTAGGCGTCGAGGAAGACGTTGCGGCTGTTTTCGTCGGGCTGCGTGCCTGAGACCATCTGGTAGAGGCAGTCGGCGAAGCCTGTGCGCACCTCGTAGTTGGGGAAACCGAGGGTGTACATCTGCCTGCTGGCATGGTAATCCTTGATGGTGAGGTAGCCGCTTTGGTAGAGTGCGGGCAGCGGGGCCTGATAGCTGTCGAAAGGCATGTCGAAAGCGGTGTCGGGACAGCGTTTCCCGTCGATGTCGCCTAACTCCAGTGGCGGCATCTGGCGGAGTATCTCGATGAGGGCGCTGGGTGTGGCGCTCTCAAACCAGTACTTCTTGATCTCGCCCGAACCCAGAGCGTTCATCAGGCTGAAAGGGTTGTACATGTCGGTCATGCCATCGCTGAAATGGTAGCCGTCGTACATGCGCTTCAGCTCGGCCAGCGTCTCGTCGTAGGTCTCCTTGCGCTTCTGGGCCAGCAGCTCTATGTCCGGGCGCAGCTGCGTGGTCAGTTCCTCCTCTGTGATGCCGCAGATCGACTCGTAGGCTGTCTGCATGGAGATGTTCTTCAGCTGGTTGATGGTGCTGAAGACGCCCATCTGCGAGAACTTCGAGATGCCTGTGATGAAGACGAGCTGCAGGTGCTCGTCGAGGTCCTTCAGCGGGCTGAAGAGGTTCTTGAAGCGTGCCTTGACGGCTGCTGCCATCTCGTCGTCGCCGATGCTGTGGAGCATCATCTTGTCGTACTCATCGACGAGCAGCACCACGCGCTTGCCCGTGTCCTTGTGAGCCTTGCGGACGAGCGTGTCCAAGCGGAGGAAGGGTCTCTTCTCCTTGGCCACGATGCCGTACTGCTGCTCATAGCGCTCCAGCGACTTGTCTATCAGCAGATCCAGCTCGCCGATGTCCATCAGGTCCTTGCTGAAGTCGAAGCGCAGCACGGGGTGCTTCTCCCATTTCCAGTCGGTCGTGGCGATGTAGAGCCGTGGCTGCTCAATGCCCTGCTCGGTGGTAAAGGCCTCGAACAGCTCGCGGCGGCCCTCGAAGACGGCAGCCAGCGTGTTCACCAGCAGCGACTTGCCGAAGCGGCGCGGGCGGCTGAGGAAGTAGGGACAGCCATCGGTAATCATCTTGTAGATGAGCGGGGTTTTGTCAACGTACAGGAATCCCTCCTGGCGTAGTTTCTCAAAGCTCTGTATGCCTACGGGGTATTTTCTCTTCTGTGCCATCATCGTCGGTTGTTTGGTTTTGTCGGAGCAAAGGTACGAAAATTTTGATGAAGTGAGCGAAGATAGAACTCGTTTTCTTTTCCTAACGCGAAAAATTTAGGCCCGACATCGCCTGAACAGTCCCGTAGGGACTTCAGCCGGCCGGCGTGCACGGTCATTTCACCGCTCCCAGCTGCTCTTTACATGGCGGTTTATTTTGTCCGAAGCCTTCGGACGGTCTGTCCGAAGCCTTCGGACGAACAGTCCGAAGCCTTCGGACTTTTTTGGGCTGTACGGATGGAGTGACATAGTTGCGTCGCTAACTATGTCAGTTGATACTGCGAAACGGCCTGAGAAAAAACCAATAAAAACCATGAAAAACAAGAAAAACAATTTGGGGCAATAGCTATCGCCTTGCCCGCCGCAGGAACTCCGTGAGGCACTCCCCTCCCTTCAAGGGGAGGGGCAGGGGTGGGGTCTGTAATGTCAGTAATATCCTGTCAGCGAAGAGTGGGGGCGAAGAAGTT
>JAEEPZ010000235.1 GCA_016285055.1 Prevotella sp. | reverse complement strand
GCGTGCCAGCCGTCCCGGGAGCCATGAGGTAGCAGCGGAAGGCGGCGGTAGTGCCGTAGTCGAAGCGTCGGAAGGCGCCGATGTCGTTCAGCGCCGAGCCGTCGCCAGTCTTGAAGTTCGTGCCGGCAAAGCCGTAGAGTCGTGTCTGTCCGCTGGCCCATGTCAGCTTGGTGTAGGTGCCGGTGAAGGCCCAGCCGCCGACGTCCGTCTTGCCAGCTGCCGTAAAGCCCGCTGCGGGCACGTTGAAGGCCGTATTCTCGAAGACCGTTGCACCGCTGCCAGCGGGCACGAACATATAGGGAGTGCCAGCCTTGATCTCTTTGCCGCTCACTTCAGTCATCGTCACCGTATAGTCGTCGCCGTTCTTCGTCACGCCGCCGAAGGTGTAGAACTTGCCCACGCTGGCCTCAGGCTTCGCGAAGCTGAAGGGCAGGCAGACGGTTGCCGCATGGACAGTGCCCGTGCTGGTGCCGAGGTCATCGAACGAGCGGCCAAAGGCGACGTCGATGGTCTGTCCGGCATAGGCTTTGAGGTCGGTGATGCCGTCCTCCGTCATGGCGACGACATCGGTGTAGAACTTGCCGCCGTAACTCACGCCCTTCTCATAGACTTTGTAGCCCGTATTGCTGTATTCCTTCGTGACTGTGCCCATGATGCCAGGATCGGCGTCATAGACGTGGACGAACTTGCTGCTACCCACCGAGCTGCTGTAGGTCTGGTAGTTGTCGTTTTCGCCACTGCCGCTGCCGCGGATGGGATCCATATCTTTATGCAGGTTGGTGCCATAGTAGAGGCACTTGCTTACGCTGCCGCCAGACGTGCCTACGATGCCGCCAGAATATGAGACATCCGTACCAGTCATTATGGCAGCACTTGTGCAATAGTTGATATCGCCACCGCCATAACCTGCTATGCCGCCATGATTACTGAAATTGGTGCCGGCGATGATGACATCTCCAAGTACGTGACAGTTCTCGATGGTCGAGGCTTTTTCCGAGTCGGCATCTGCCCTGCCCACCACGGCGCCCGTATTATTGCCGCCGGTGATGCTGCTGTTGGCTATCACGAGGTTCTTCACCGTAGCTGCCGTGCCGATAGTGCCGAAGAGTCCTTGGCTCCCAGCTGTGCTGTTGATCATCACGCCGCTGATGGTGTGGCCCTGACCATCGAACGTGCCGTTGAAGCCTGCAATAGGTGTCCAGAAGTAGTCCTTCAGATTGATGTCGGCTGTCAGCGTCACGGTGTAGTCGGCATAGGTGGTGATATCCTTTGCAAACAGCGCCATCTCTGCCTCAGAGGCTATGCTGAGGGTCTTGGCACTTGTGTTGATTGTGGCGAAACTGGTGGCAGTATGGCCATTCCAGTCGCCGTTGGTGTCTCCTGTAGCACTGGTCCAGTGGGCGGTGTACGAGCGTTCGCCCGTGGAGCCTTTGGCAATGGTGACGTTCATATTGGCCTCGCCCTCAAGACCCGTGCCCGACCATCCTGTGAAGGTGTAGCCCGCCTTGATAGGGTTGCTGAGCGTGATGTCGTCAGACTTAACGGTATACGTCAAAGGATTGGATGCCGTGCCGCCATCGAGGTTGTAGGTGATGGTATAGTCGATTGGCGTACCCTTCACGGCGCTGACGGTGACGTCGGCTGTGCCCACGGTGAGCGTCTTGGTCTTTTCCTCTTCGCCACTTATCGTAGCCCCTGTGCCCTGAACGTTGAAGGCAAGGTGGTAACCCTCGAAAACGGATGTCGTGCTGATGGTCAGCGTCGTGCCCTCTGTGACATATTCCGTGCCGTCGAACGAACATCCGTCATCGCCGTAGAACTTCAGCTTGCCGCCATAGTAGGTAGCCGCAGCAGAACCGCTTCTGCTGATGGTAACCCCTTCGCCAGCGGTCACGGAATAGACACGCGCTGCCTTGTCTTTGGAGTCGTCGAGCTCATCAACACCTCGTACAGCATTTGCGGCATAGAAGCAATGGGAGACATTTGTATTAGTTTCAAAATTGCGTCCTACAATAGCGAACGTCTTATCTGGGCCATAATAGAAACAATTTGCCAAAGATATAGATTCTTTATTGAGAGATCCGATTAAGCCACCACAACTATCTCCAGCATTGGCGCTTGCTCCCGATGAACAGCCGGAAATTGTCCCATATTGATAGCCCGCTATACCGCCAACCTCACTATGACCGCTGATGGTGACACCTGGGAGCACATGACAGTTTATGATTTGACAAGTCGGATCGCTGTTATGTATCTCGCCTACAATACCTCCTACGCTATCATGGCCAGTCACAGAGCCGCTGGTGAGAATTACATTCTGAATGATGGCACCTTTATCAATTGTACCGAATAGCCCCAGAACGTTAGCACTGGGTTTATTGATAGTCATGCCGCTGATGCTATAGTTTCCACCGTCGAAATTCCCTTTAAAAGAATAGTGTGTTGTGTTGGTTGCGTCGTAATATCCTATTGACACCCACTCGTGGGCACTCAGGTCGAGGTTTTTGGCCAGCGTAATGGTCTTGCCGCTGAAGTCTTTGCTTTCCTTATTCACCAAATAAGCCAGCTGCGCCAGGTCGGCCTCGCTGTTCACGGTGAAGGTGGTGGCTGTTTCGTAGTCACTCCCCCACGATGTGTTTCTGTTAGCCTCGTCGCTCCAGGAGCCGGATAATTCCGCCCCCCCCCACCGCCATAGGCGCAAGTGTAATCGCCACCATCAAGAGCAGCGTCCTCGCTGCCCGAGGGAATAGATGTAGATTGGAAATTCTTTTCATGTCGTGATTCTCCTTCTATTATCAATAAATAGTAGTTTTTGGCTGCAAAGGTAATGCTTTTCTCATAACCGTGCAAACTTCTTCATGTTTTTCTTGCGAAAACGTTTGAGTGTCCCCCTGATCTCCTCTGACCCTGAATGCTTTTTCCACTACCTGTAAAATGGCAGGAAGAAGACAAACTTGAAAGGACACAGGGTTTTGCTGGTGACCCGTTCTTTCTCATATTATTTTTTTTTGCATTGGATGAGTTCTATTGTG
>JAEEPZ010000101.1 GCA_016285055.1 Prevotella sp. | reverse complement strand
ATCGGTTCAACAAGGTTTGGCTATTGGGAGATAATAGAGTGAACTGTAGGTTGCTTGAAGGGTTGTCTATAAGGTTGTCTAAAGGGTTATCTGAAACTGCCGCTAATATATATAAGATGATATATGCAGATAATTATATCACAAGAAGTGATATTGCGAATAGAATCGGAATATCTGTAACAGCAGTCCAAAAGCATATCAATAAACTCAAATCATTGAGATTCATTGACCGTGACGGATCTACAGGTCACGGTAGTTGGATAATAATAGGACATATCATTACGGTAGAAGGACGTAGCCTAATACGTACTTTCCTGGCTGGTGCCACAAAAGATGCCACAATCAGTTCAAGAGCGTTGAGCAAGCTCTGATGAAAAAGATGTGAATAGATTTGGTTCTTTCGAAAGAAATGATTACCTTTGCACCCGATGATGAACCATAGTACGGCTGCAGGCTCAGCATCGGGTGTTCATTGAATGCAGTTTATAGCAGAATGTAGAATTGAGAACGGTCTCCAAATCGTAACCCCGTTTTCCCTCAATTCTCCAAACTGCCTTTATATAAAGAAATCCTGCGACTTCTTACAAAGTTACGAAAAGTCGAGAGAAATGCAAAAGGAAAACTTGTTTTTCTTTTCATTTCTGAGACGCTTTTTGCCGTGTTCTGTCGTCCCTTCGGGACTTTGGGTGATGGGGCGAATGATGCAGGGGCGATGCCCCTGCCTGTATGCTGTCGTCCCTTCAGGACTGTTTGCTGCGCTAATCTATTAGCAGGGATTGGGTTGAATAGTCCCGAAGGGACGACGGATTACAGGCAGGGGCCATGCCCCTGCTTAAAGGCACCACACCATCCAAAGTCCCGAAGGGACGACAGACGATGATGGTATCATCTGACACGCTTCGCAACGTAGCTATATCTTATTTCATCCGCACAGGTTGGGAATTCTTGGGCTTGCAGTCGCAGGATGTGTTTGCTGAGACAAAATAAGAGGCAGCAATTCTCAACCACTTGCAATCTGATTGATAACATTTCAAAGGAAGATGACGAAGATTACAAGAAAAAACCGTACCTTTGCACCTGCTAACAAGAGTAGTTATGTCATTCCTTACCCGAAAATATCCATTTAAGCAGAGTGAGCATTGGTTGAGGGACAGCATCGTCTATGGGGTCATCATCTGGGCGATACTCTATTTGTTGCAGCCCTTTGGATTTAATATGTATCAGGGCAATAAGTGTCTGCTTGCAGCCTTGTTCGGGCTTATCACGTCGTGCTGCTATGCGCTGTACGCATGGGCTGTCACCAAACCTTTACTCAAATATGTCAAGCCGTGGCGTATTTGGCATCAAGCGTGCTTAGTGCTTGGGCTGATACTCTTTATTGCCGTCAGTAACTTTCTGTTTTTATCTCTTTTTTTCCACTACCATATCACTTTCAGGCTCTTCCTCCTGTTCCTCTATTGGACCGTGATTATTGGTGTCATCATCACCGTGATGTCTGTCGGCTTAGCATACAACCGGAGCCTGAGAGACAGGCTGGAGACCATGCTGAGCAATACGACTGAGGAACAGAAGGACATATCAATCACTATCCACGATACAAACGTAAGGGGAACCGACCTCGTGATTCCTATCAACAACCTGCTTTATGTTGAGGCGCAGAAGAATAATGTGTCTGTCTGTTATTTGAAAGACGGCAAGCCGACAAGCTTGGAGATTCATACTACGCTGACTGCTGTGACTGAAGAGTTGAAAGCCTACGAGAACATCTTCCAGTGCCACCGCTCGTTTGTGGTCAATGTGAACAACATCACCGCTGCCAAAGGCAACTCCAACGGCTATCAACTGACACTTGGGTCGTGTACGAGCAGCATCCCCGTGTCTCGCTCGTATGTGCCTCGGCTGAAGTCTTTTATCGATTAGCCATATTCCCCAGCGAGCTCGCCAACCCGTAGTTTTTCGTCCGCAAACTTAGTCATTCGTCATCTGGATTAGCTTTCCGTCAGCGTCTTTAGCTGTCTGTCACGGATATTTGGAGGCTTCAGTTTCTTGCCGTATCTTTGCGGCATGAAACATCGAATTGCACATATCGTTTTAATGCTGTTGGCAGTCTGCCATCTGACTGCACAGACCACTGTTGTTCCCGATCAAAGCTCGCCTACCCGTAGCATTTCGGGCATCGTTACCGACGGCCGTGAAAGGCTCACTGGTGCCAACGTATTTATATTAGGTACGATTGACGGATGCCTCACTGACTCGCTCGGACGGTTCTCGTTCATCACATCTATGACGGGCGAGGTGACGCTCAGGGCGACTTTCATAGGTTATGAGGATTATACGCTGACTGCCGACATCAGCCTCATGCACCATCTCACCATACGGATGAATGAGCAGACAACCAACATCAATGAAGTGGTCGTCACAGCCAGCACCTTCAGTTTCGGTAAGGGCGATAACTTCAAGACGATGGACGCACTCGACGTGGTGATGGCCGGCAACTCGTGTGGCGACATCGTGGCGGCTCTGCAGACGCTGCCTGGCACGCAGATGGTGGGCGAGAACGGCAAACTGTATGTGCGTGGCGGCGAGAGCGACGAATGTCAGACGTTTGTGAACGGGATGCATGTCCTCGTGCCTTACAGCACTAACACGGAGAATACTGCCGTCCGCGGACGCTTCTCGCCGTTCCTGTTCAAAGGCATCAATTTCTCGTTGGGTGGCTATAGCGGTGAATACGGCCAAGCACTTTCGGCAGTACTCCCCATGGAAACGACCGATGCAGCCACAAGCGACAAATGCGGCGTGAGCGCGTCCTTGGTTGACTGGAACATTGGCGGCACCAAAGCTTATCAGAACAGCAGCCTGTCGTTCAATGCTGCACTGACCAGCATGGGACTGTATGATCAGTTGTTCACGCAACGGCAGGACTTTACCCGGCCTTACCGTAAGTTGTCGGGCGAGGCACAATATAAAAAGGAGTTCAACACTACGAGTGTGTTGAAGTCATACGTCGGCTATGACTTGACGTCAGTCGGGCTGCGTATTGGCGAGCACCGCCTCATTCCCGAGCAAAGCTCGCCTGTCCGCAGCCTTTCGCTGAAGGAACACAATATCTATGCCAACGTCACACATCGTGCTTCGATAGGACGCGGCTACAGCCTCTTCACGGGTATCGCCAATTCTTCTGTGTTTACCGACATTGACGATGCGCGAATGGCTGGCGACCATTATCACAACTTCCGTCATGAGGTGCATCTGAAGGCCGAAGTGCGCAAGGCGTGTACCCACGTGTTGAAGGTGTCGGCTGGCATTGAAGACTATATCCGCAACAGCACGCTGAGATATGATGCCTACCATTACCGGCTCAACTACAACATCCTCGCTGCTCACGTCGATGCCCAGTGGCGCATTGTTCCCCGCGTATTCCTCAATGCCTCGGCAAGAGCGGAATGGCTATGGATGGGCAAGCTCCCTTCGGGAATGTTTCTGAAATCTGACTGTCTGCTGATGCCGAGGACAACGCTCAGCTATATCCCCAACAAACATCTGCAATTCTCTTTGGTGGCAGGGCGCTACAGCCAAACCGCTGATGATGACTGTTTGGCACAAAGTCGAAGTGGCTACTGCCAAAGCACTGCCGACCATGCCGTCCTCTCCATGCAGTATAAGTCACAGGCCTCTCTTCTGCGCATTGAGCCCTATTGGAAGAAATACCATCGTTTGCCGCTGCTGGAGAATGGCTTTTATCAGCCTCACGGTTACGGCACAAGCCGAGGGGTGGACGTCTTCGTGGATTTGAGCTTCCCCGCCAAACGGGGGAACGGCGTAAGCAAGGGGGCTCTGACGACCACACTGTCTTATTCGTTCAACGATTCTGAACGGCTCTGTCTCGACTACACCGAAGTGCAGACACCTGATTATGCCTCACGTCATAACCTGCGACTGACAGCCAAATACGCTATCGGCAAAGCCATTATCGGACTGGCGGAATCATACGCCAGCGGACGGCATTTACCGTCAGGCACCACACCGCATTACAACAGTGTGGACGTGAACCTCACCTATCTGCTGAGTCCCAAGGTCATCGTCTATACCTCGTTGAACAACATCTTCGGCCGCACCAACATCTTCCGCTACGACACGAATGGCAGTCCCGTCGTTCCTTCTCGCGACCGTTTCCTGTATATCGGCATTTTTGTTTCACTTAAAAATAATAAAGCGTATGACATTTCCAATTTCTAAACATCGTGTGTTAGCCATCGCTATCCTGATGATGGCAGCAGTTAGTATCCATGCCCAGCAGCCCGCACAAGAGGACATGCTCAACCACGTTGCCAAACTGAAGCGTATCGAGGCGATGCAGCCCGACAGCATTCAGCCCAAGTATCAGCTGGCCCTGCAGAGCCTGGCTTTTGCGGTAACCTTTCCCCATGCCCCTCAGACGGAAAACATGATTGCCGAGGCCGAACAGACCATTGCGAAAATGGAGCGGATGAAGCATGCTGACCCGTCAGACATCTGTACTCTTCGCGGCTTCCTCTACATGGTGCGCATCGTGCAGAATCCCGCTCAAAACGGACAGCGTTATTACATCGACGTGATGCAGAACTTCGAGAAAGCGCTGAAACTCAATCCCGACAACCAAGTGGCCAAGCAGCTGCAGCAGAAGTTCTTTGAAGGAATGAAGCAGCAAACGGAGAGCCGTGAATGAGACTTGTTGACAGAGATATGCACTTCGGCGCCATAGCCTCTCCGCCCCTGCCTGTATTCCGTCGTCCCTTCGGGACTTAGGTTGGTGGGGGCGCCACGATACAGGGGCGATGCCCCTGCCTGTATTCCGTCGTCCCTTCGGGACTTTTGTGTGGCGGAGGGTTCCATGATATAGGAACTCCACCGCGCGGCACTTATTCTGCTTTGAGGCTTTGGGTGGTGAGCTGCAGGATGGCTTTGCTGATGCTTAGGAGGCGGGCGGCATCGGTGGTCTCGCTGACGATGAAGCGCTGTGCATCGAAGTCGTAGAGAGCATGGCCCGTGGAGTCGATGAGCCACTGCGCATTATAATAGTTGTGCACGGCAGTGGGGTAGGCGTAGGTCTGCGAGAGGACGTCGCGACTGAAGGCAAAGTCATCGTGCGGCAGATGCAGCTGTCCGAGGAGCGTGGCGGCCATGTCGCTCTGGTTGCAGAGAACATCGACGGTGCGCGGCTCCCTGACGGCTCCACCTATCCACAGCATGGGGATATGGTTTTTCTGCAAGGGCGTTGTCTGGTCGATGTGTCCGTTGTTGATGCCGTGGTCGGCGGTGATGACGATGAGCAGGTCCTGCCAGGCCGGCGTTTGCTTCAGTCGTTCCACGAAGTCGCAGAGACAGTCGTCGACATAGGCGAAGGCGTTCTGCACCTCGTCGCTCTTCTTGTGCACCGGCACGTCCCACGGCTCGTGGGAAGAGAGGGTGGAGTAGCCAAAAAGGAAAGGAGGGCCTGCAGAAAAGTTATGGGGCTCATAGGTCTTATAGGACTCATAGGACGCTATCTCCTTGTAGAGGGTGTTAAACGTGATGTCGTCGCGGACGCCCCATTGAGCAGAGCTTTGCTCGGAGCGGCTGTAGTCATCCATGCTGATGAGGCGCTCCCAGCCGGTGGCGATGAGGTAGCTGCGCATGTTGGTGAAGTTGATGTCGCCGCCGTAGAGGTAGGTCGTGCTGTAGCCCTGACCTTTCAGCGTGCGTGCGATGCTGGGCAGCAGGCGGCTCTTCTCCGGCATCTTCATTACTGAGACGCTGGGGAACGAGGGATAGCCGCTGAGCGTGCAGAGGGTGCCGCGGTCGGTGCGCCACGAGTTGGCATAGCAGCGGCTGAAGTTGATGCCCTCCTGCTTCAACAGCTGCAGGCGCGGCATGGCGTCGGCAAACTGCTCGCCAGCGCTCTCCAAGAGGATGATCACGATGTTGGGGCGCGTGGTGTTGAGCAGGGTGTCGGTCAGCACGCTCTCAGTGGTGTAGATGTTGGCAGTGAGACGTTTACACTCTGCATCGTCCATGAAGTCATACTGCGAGAGGTCGCCTAACTGGTGGCTCAGCGAGTAGAGGAAGCTGAACACGGGGTTCACCGCCGCGTGGTTGAGAAACTGGTTCTGCGAGTAGTACACCTGCCCGATGTTCGTCGTTGACTCGCTCAGGCCGCCTCGGATGCCGATGACCATCAGGGGCAGCAGCAGCACATGTGCGAGAGTGGCCAAAAACTTGTTGCGTAATGAGGCGGACAGGATTGTTTTCCCGCTCAATAACAGGAAAAAAAAGGCGCTCAGCGCCACCACGAGCAGAAAGCGCAGCAGCAGGTAACCCACGCTGACGCTCTGCGTGATGCCCTCGGGCTGCGACAGATACTGCAGGCAGGAAGCGTCGAGCTTGAAGCCCCAGAACGGGTAGAGGCTGGTGTCGGCCACGAAGGCCAGGGCGAAGGCGAAGGCGATGACGGCGAAATAGACGATGAGCACCCAGCGCGTCACCTTCACCCACACCGAGACGAGGCTCACCAGCAGCGGCACGGCGAGGAAATAGAGCGCCGTGGAGAGGTCGAGCGACAGGCCATGACGCAGCACGTCGACATAGTCTGACGCGCTGACGTCATGGCCTGCGCCGTTGCAGAGCATGAACACCACCTTGGCCAACAGGAACAGCAGCACCGTCAGCACGTAGGTGCGAAGCAGGAAAAGCAGCCGCTGCTTCATTCGCTCAGCATGGTCACTTCTATGCGTTTGCCGTTCTTCAGCAGCTGTCGGGCCAGTTGCTGCACGTCGGCTGCCGTCATCTGGCGCACCATGTCACAGTAGCCCGTGTCGAAGTCGGCATCGTCGTCCAACTGGTGCCAGGCCACGTAGTCCCAGTAGTCGTTGGTGATGGCCACCTGCTGGTACTGCTTCAGCAGATACTCGCGCACCTTCTCCATCGACGTAGCGACGGGTCCGTTGTCGGCAATGTTCTTCAGCTGTTGGTAGATGATGGGGTTCAGCTCCTCATAGCGTGTGGGGTCGGCGTTGTAGCTGATGCGCACCATCGCGTTGGGCTTGTCCTGCTTGTCCAGGTCGAACTCCACGCTGACGCCGTAGGTGCCGCCCTTCTCCTCGCGCACCGAGTCAGTGTAGGCGATGCTGAGCGTGCGCTTCAGGAAGTCGAGGGCGAGGTCGTTCTTCGGCGTAAACTCAAGGTCGGCCACGTAGAAGATGCTGACGTTGGCCAGCGGCGTGGCCATCTTCTTCTTAAACGTGTACACACCGTCCTTGGCCACGACCTGAGGTACGATTTGAGAATTGAGATTTGAGATTTGAGATTTATTTCCCGGCAAAGAGGCCAGATACTTGCAGATGAGCGGGCGCAGCTCGTCGAGCGACATGCTGCCTATGATGACGGTCTTGAAGTCAGCGGCGTTACTGAAGCTCTGCTTGTAGAGTTCGAACATGCGGTCGTAGTCGGCGCGTGCCAGTTTGGCCTGCGACATCGGTGCCAGTCGTGGATGATGGCCATAGAGAATGGCGGTGATGCTGTCGTTGTAGTCCACTCGGGGCGAGGCGTTGCGGTTGTTGAGGAACGAGTGTGTGCGGTTTCTCAGGGCTTCGTAGGCCTCGGTGTCATATCGCGGCTGCGAGGCGTAGAGATAGACCAGTTGCATCATCGTCTCGGTGTCCTGCAGCGAGGCGCCGCCGGTGATGCTGCGCGAGCGGCTGCCCACCGAGGGCGACACACGCACGCTGCGGCCGTTGAGAATCTTGCGCAGCTGCAGGGCGCTCCACTGGCCCACGCCGCCGTCGGTGACCGAGCTGGTCAAGAGCGAGAAGTTGTCGATGTCCTCATCGCCGAAGAGGCTGGTGCCGCCGTCGGCGCGCATCTTCAGCTGAACCACATTGCTGCTGAAGTCGGTCTGCCGCACATACACCTTCATGCCGTTGCTCAGTGTCAGCTCGGTGAAGCCGTGCATCCAGGGCTTCTCGCTGACAATGGTGGAAGCCCCCCCTACGGCCCCCGAGGGGGCTGCTATAGACTGGAGGCTGTCAATATACTGGGCAATTGTAGCCCCCTCGGGGGCTGAAGGGGGCACTGGGGCGTACTGCTGGCGCTGCGCAGCCAGTACGACATCCTCTATCTGCTGCTCGGTGGGCAGGTGCACGGTCTCTTTGTCGGGAGCATACATGATAAAGACCTGGTTCTGGTCGCTGATAAGCTCGCGCACAGCCTGGTTCACCTCGTCGAGGGTCACCTCGCGCTCAAACTTCTGCGTCATCTCCCACTGTGTGTCAGGCGAGATGAGCGGCTCGCCCTCGAGGAAGTGGTCGGTGCACTGGCTCACCAGCTTCGAGTTCTTGCGGTCGTCCTTCTCCTTCCACTTGCGCTCGTCGTGATTGCGGCGCACCGACTTCGCCCAGTCCAGCTCGCTCTGCGTAAAGCCCTGCTGGCGCATCTGCTCGCAGGCAGCCACGGCACAGATGATGCCGCCCAGGATGTTTTCCTGCTTGCAGCTGATGCTCAGCGAGAAAGCATCCTTCGTGCGACTGAGGAAGAAGGTGCTGGCGCGTGCCGTAGAACTTTGGAACGGCGGGTTGGCCTGCTGCTTCAGGGCCGACAGCCGCTCGTTGGCCATGTGGCCGATGAGCAGGTCGATGTAGCCGCCGCGCAGGTATTCCTCCGTGTTCTTCTGGTCGTCGGGCGTGGCAGGCTTCTTCATGTAGAGGTGGCACAGCACGACGGGCTGCTCGGCCGACTTCTCGATGTCGACAATCATCTTCTCGTTGTCGTCCACGGAGTAGTAGATGCGCTCGGCACGGTTCTTCGGCAGGGGAATGTCGGCGAACATCTTCTTGATTTTCTTCTCCATCTTGTCCACGTCGATGTCGCCCACCACGATGACGGCCTGCAGGTCGGGACGGTACCACTTCTGGTAGTAGTCGCGCAGGTCCTGATAGGGGAAGTTGTCGACGATGTCCATCGAGCCGATGGGCATGCAGTCCTCATACTTCGTGCCCTTGTATACCTTCGGCATGGCGTCCTCCATCAGGCGTTGGATGGCACGTCCGGCGCGTCGTGTGCGCCACTCTTCGTGTATGACGCCGCGCTCCTTGTCTATCTCGGCGTCCTCCAGCAGGAGGAAGTGGCTCCAGTCGTGCAGCACCAGGAGGCACGAGTCGGCTATGCCCTCGCGCTTCAGCGGGGCGGCGCCGATGTGATAGACGGTCTCGTCGATGCTGGTATAGGCGTTGAGGTTAGCGCCGAACTTCACGCCGATGGTCTCGCACCAGGGCACGATGCCGAGCCGTTTGCCCTTGCCGGGGAAGTTCTTCGTGCCGTTGAAGGCCATGTGTTCGAGGAAGTGTGCCAGTCCGCGCTGTCGCGGCTCTTCCAGGATGGAGCCCACGCGCTGGGCGATGTAGAAGTCGGCCAGTCCCGGCTCCTTGTCGTTGTGACGGATGTAGTACGTCAGTCCGTTCTTCAGCTTGCCCACCCTGACGGCCGGGTCCTGTGGCAGCGGCGTCTGTGCCGTGGCGCACATAGCCACCAACAGCAACAGCGAAAGAAGTGTTTTTTTCATATTTTTTAGTAACTTAAGTTTTCCACCTCTGTTTTTTTACAACAGTTACACGAATGGCCCCGCAAATATGCGGGGCACCCGACCGCCTGGCATTGATAACCATGCCAATGATTATTCCGGGTTATAGCCGAAGTTGTCGAGCTCCTTCTGCGACGAGCGCCAGTCCTTGTCCACCTTGACGAAGACCTCGAGGTAGATGTGCTTGTCGAAGAAGCGCTCCAAGGCCTTGCGGGCCTCGGTGGACACCTTCTTCAAGGCGACGCCCTGATGGCCGATGATGATGCCCTTCTGACTCTCGCGCTCCACGTAGATGACGGCGTTGATGTGTATCTGGCGGTCGTCCTCCTTGAAACGCTCCACCACCACCTCCACCGAGTAAGGTATCTCCTTGTCGTAGAAGAGCAGGATTTTCTCGCGGATAATCTCCGAGACGAAGAAGCGTGCCGGCTTGTCGGTGAGCTGATCCTTGTCGAAGAAGGCGGGGCTCTCGGGCAGCAGCTCACCGATGCGCTTCAGCAGCATGTCGGTGCCGAACTTATTCTTCGCCGAGATGGGCAATATCTCAGCCTTGGGCAGCAGGGCGTGCCATTTAGCGACCAGGTCGCCAAGCACCTCCGTAGGCGATTTCCCCTTTCCCCCCTCGGGCGGATTAAGGGGGGCCTGGTCTATCTTGTTAATCAGCAGGATGATGGGAATGTCCAGCTTCTGCACCTTCTCGAGGAAGTCCATGTTCTTCTCGGGATTCTCCACCACGTCGGTGACGTAGAGCAGCACGTCGGCATCGACGAGGGCGCTCTCCGAGAATGCCAGCATCGACTCCTGCAACTTATAGTTGGGCTTCAGCACGCCCGGTGTGTCGCTGAACACTATCTGCATGTCGGGCGTATTCACGATGCCCATGATACGGTGGCGCGTGGTCTGCGCCTTGAAGGTGGCGATGCTGATGCGCTCGCCCACCAGCTGGTTCATCAGCGTTGACTTGCCCACGTTGGGGTTTCCCACGATGTTTACGAATCCGGCTTTATGGCTCATGGCTGTGTCTTTTTGTTATTCTCTGCAAAATTAAGCATTTTTTTTCATTCCAAAGATATTTTTGAAAAAAACTGACTTAGATTTTTGTTATCCGCCCACTTCTTTGTACCTTTGCACGCAAGATGAACAAGTTGGTATATTATTTGCTAAAAGGTTTTGTCTATTTGCTGTCGTTGTTGCCCTTCCGCGTGCTTTATGCGTTGGCCGACTTCAATTTCGTGTTCCTTTATTATATAATAAGGTATAGGCGCAAGGTGGTGCGCAGCAATCTCACCACTTCCTTCCCCGATATGCCGCTGAAGGAGGTGAAGCGTGTGGAGCGCCGCTTCTACCACTGGCTGTGCGACTACTTCCTTGAGACGTTCAAGCTGCTCAGCATCAGCGATGCAAAGCTGCTGCGCCACCTTGAGTTCCGTGGCGGCGAGCAGGTGGAGCAGGCTTTTGGCGATGGGCGCACCGTGGCACTCGTCATGGGCCATTACTGCAACTGGGAGTGGCTCTCGGCTGTAGGCCTCGCCTTCCCGCATTATCCCGACGCAGTGAAAGGGCTCATCTATCATCCCTTGCGCAGCGACCCGCCCGACTGGCTGTTCATCGACATTCGCTCGGCCCACGGCGGCCTCTGTGTCAACAAGCGCCACGTCCTGCGACATCTCGTGCAGTTCAAGCGCGAGAAGAAGCACGTTCTCTTCGGCTACATCAGCGACCAGACGCCGAAGTGGGAGAACATCCACCTGTGGCTCGACTTCCTGGGCCACGACACGCCCGTCTTCACCGGCGGCGAGCGCATCATGAACAGGATGGACGACGCCGTGTTCTATCTTGACATGGAGCGTCCGTGCCGAGGCAAATACATCTGCACCTTCCGTCTGCTCTCCGCCCACGCTGCACAGGAGGAGGAGAACGCCATCACGCGCCGTTTCTTCCAGATGCTGGAGGAGAACATCCGCCGAGAGCCAGCCTATTATCTCTGGACCCACAACCGCTGGAAGCGCACCCATGCCGAGTACGATGCCATCGTGGAAGAATGGAAGCAACAGGGCCGGCACCTGAAGGACGAAGAATAGAAATGGTGCGGACGTAGCCATGTCTGATTCCATCCGCACAGTACAAAAAAGTCCGAAGGCTTCGGACTGTTTGTCCGAAGGCTTCGGACTCTCCGTCCGAAGGCTTCGGACTCGTCGTCCGAAGGCTTCGGACAAACAATCCGAAATGTAAAGAAAAATTACGGACTTTTTTAAAATTACAAAACAGAATGAGTTACAGACATTCGCAGGCTGAAAACCTGTAGAAATGGCATGTCTTGAGCCAACCAATCTGCCAGCACGGAAAAATCCGACCTGTGCGGATGGAATGATGACATAGTTACGTCGCGAAGTCAGTCAGTTGATACCGCAAAGCGGTCTGAGAAAAAACCAATAAAAACAAATAAAAACAAGAAAAACAATTTGAGAAAAACTATATCCTAATGGAAAAAGGTTTCCTGCATCCATGGTTTTAAGATTATATGGCATTCATGAGAAATAAAGAAAAAGTAAGAAAATATGCAATACATCAGTTTTTATAAGGACCGTCTGCCTTTTAAGCCCAAATCAAACGTGGTGATCTATTTTGACGTGACGGGCATAGGGGCGAAACGGTACTATCATGTTCTCAATGAGTATTACGACCGCATCGTGGAGGAATTCCGATGCGGTGGGCTAGAGTTCTGCTTCCTGCCGAAAATAGCCCGCAACATGGATTTGGATACTATCTACCACTACTTCAATCCACAAGCGAGTGAGCAGGAGTCCCTGCCTTATCGCAGCTTCTATGATGACCACGACCTGCTGGAATATATCGTTGCCGATTTCAACGCACGGCACCTGTCGCCAGGGCTCATTCAATACATGGGTGAGAACTTCGACAAGGAAAGCACCTATACATTCTCCTATACGCCAATACCTGCGTATTTCGACGATTCTCCTATCTCGCAGATTCAGTTGTATGTGAAGCTGCATGGTGTAAATGAAGACGTCTTCGGTTCCTCCAGAGAGTCTCATTTACAATTCGCAGAATCTATCTCTGAAAATGAAGATGTGGATATGATGATGAGTGAGGTGCAGTTGATGGTGGAACATCTTCGTCAAAGCGGAGTCGGAGAAATAGCACTCCAGCGGCTTTTCAAGCCCACTCAGCAGCTGAGTCGAATGCACATACAATATGGTCGCATCTTCCTGCCCGATTATAACAACATAGAGATCAAGATGCCGCCCTTGTCGAAGGCTATTTACATGCTTTACCTGCGCCATCCCGAAGGAATCATGTTCTCGTATCTGCCGGACTATCGTGATGAACTTCACCATCTTTACGGGTTGATTTCCGGACGCGACAATCGTGAAGATATTCAAAGGAGCATTGACGATGTGACTGATCCGACACGTAATTCCATCAATGAAAAATGCTCGCGTATCAAGCAGGCATTCTTGCGTGAGTTCGACGACAGTATTGCACGAAACTATTACATAACAGGCGAAAGAGGGGAGGCTAAGAGAATCCTCTTATCGAGGGATTTGGTGACTTGGGATATGCCAGATTAAGCCCCTTTTCGAACTCTAGAACCTATTTATGTATGTTTAATCCGGTCATTAGTAATATATATGAATAAATATGAATATATATTACTAATGACCGGATAGAAACAAAATCTCTGCTCAGCTAAGACTTATTCAGGACCTCTACAGCGTGGGGGCAAGCAAGCCTTGCAAAGTCTGCAAGCCTTGCAGGGATTTGCATCTTACCTTATATTTGGAGTATCTTTGCATCGACAAAATTAATGTTGAACTATTTAAACCCTAAGAATGATGGATTATTCAATGAAAGACCTGATGAATGCCGCCTCTCTGATTCAGAAGAGCGTGTTTGGAAAGAAGGACGAGTATCAGCTGAAGTTTAACCATGAGGCCGACGGCTGCTGGTATGTCGACTTCCCTGGCTGGCCCTTTGACCATCACAACCTGATGATGGTGGCTGGTGCCGACGACCTCTGTGCTTTTCTCTCCGACGACGACAGGGAGACACGCGTCAGCGTGATTCCTGCCAAGGAACGAGAGACTCATGATGGCTATGCAGAACTGGAGCGCTTAGACCATTCGCTCACTGGTGGTGCCCACTACGAGGTGAACGGCATCGACGGGTTCACCAAGAACATCTGGATTTGCCCGGTGACGCTCTTCGTCCTTGGAAACTACCCTGCTTACATTTATATCAAAAAGACTGCATAAGAAAAAAGTAACTCACAAACAAAACAATTATCAACATGAATCAGAAAATCTATAACCTCATCATCCTGGATGCCTCCGGCTCCATGTACCGCATCAGAAATGAAGCCATTGCCGGCGTAGTAGAAACCGTTCAGACCATTCGCACAGCACAGAAAGACAATGCCAATCAGGAGCATCTGTTCAGCCTGGTCGTGTTCAATGGGGATGGCATTGTTACCGTTTACGACCGCATGCCCATTGCCAAGGTCCCCGACCTTGACGAGAAGGATTATCAGCCTACGTCCAACACGCCTCTCTATGATGCGATGGGCAATGCCATCACCAACTTGCAACGATACATCGATGAGGACGACAATGTGCTGGTAACCGTCATCACGGATGGATATGAGAATTCATCGGTGGAGTGGAATCATCAGCGAGTCTTTCAACTTGTCGAGGACCTGAAGAAAAAGAACTGGCTCTTCACCTACATCGGTGCTAACCAGGATGCATTGAAAGTAGCCAAGGGCATGGGTATCGACCATAGCATGAACTACATGTCTGACGCTGAAGGCACAAAGGCGATGTTCCGAAAAGAACTACTCTCACGTAAGGCCTTTTACAGCAAGCTATCTGCGGGAAAGAGATGCTTTGAGGCGAAGTCAGAAGACTACTTTGTTGATGATGATCCCAATGACGGCAATGCTTAGTCTGTCTCAGCATTTGTCATCTGTGACTCATTTAATACAATCAGGTGGGGGAGCATCCCCCTCCTGATTACTTGCTAATCCTACAACATTTTGGCCAAAAATGTTTGGAAATGCGATTTGCTTACCAAGTTTTCATGAATCAACAAAAATCGTGCCAAACTTTTAATTCGCTGATATACTGCAAAATACCAGAAGATTTGGAGATATGAAATAAAAGTTGTATCTTTGCACCCGCCATTCGGGAGAGTCCCGAGGCGTTTTCACCAAATCTTTTTTAGATGCTGAACAAAGCAATCATGTATGCTAAACTCGCATGGGTTTATGCAAAAGGAATGTGCGGCCTCCGCCGCCGAGTGTATGACCTCCAGTTCGTCTATGAGCCAGCGGACAAAACCTGGTACATAGACATGCCGTGGCCGGGTGACCGCTATAACCTGGCGATGGTGGCTGGCTCGAACCATCTGTTGAAGTTCCTCGACACAAAAGAGGAAAACCGCATGCGGGTATTGGTGCGTCCATCCAGAAAACGCATCACAACGTTGCACAAAGAAGGCTACTTTGAATGTGACAAGCAATACTCAGGTTTGTTGCGTGGTGCCACCTACAAGGTCTATGCCTGGAGGGGTTCTCTCGTGAGATATGGATTTGCCCGGTAACACTCACCGTGCTGGGACACTATCCGAAATATATCTACATCAAACAGATTCCGTTAGCCTAATCCTCAAAGTAATACCCCAACAATAATGATGAATGACCTGTTAATTCTTCTTGGGATAATAATTGTATTCATACTAGTATTTGTATTTTTAATGATATCAGTCTTCTATGCTATAGGAGAATGGAGTAAAAACAGACATAACAATGACAATACTAATGATTCTACTTTCACCACTGATATTTAAATTCTTGTGGGTTATTTTCATAAGAACAGTGCATGAGGAAAAAGATGTTGTACGACGAGCTAACTACCTTATATCAAAGATGGCAACCTCGCCTCAACAACTTCTTTCTGAAATGCCCCAACAAATTGGACCACAGTTCCAAGGGGAATGGGCTATTTATTCTTGTTCGATGACTTGCAAAGCATTGGCAAATATCATGTCGCAATATCCCAAGCATGATTATATCAAGTACTTTCCCAAGATTATAGACCTTTCACTCTCCAAGGAGATAAGAGAATATGACCGCAACCGGTTTGGCGAAGATCCACTCGAAGGAATTGGTGGAAGCATTAGTCACTTGTCCTACTATAGTCATTTAGCATGGATGATAGGCGAATATAAAACTGTAAGCAGTGACACCCAATACGACAACCTTTACCATTCGCTCTGTAATGCAATGAATCATAGAATTACAAATAGTCCCATCTGGAACATACCAACATATCCAGGAGAGATGATCTATATTCCTGATATGCTGGTAGCCATTGTTGCATTGGACATATATAATCAATTTTATAAAGGAGCGTATCAAGATACCGTCGATACCTGGATTCGTAAAGCCCAAACAGAGTGGATCGATC
>JAEEPZ010000012.1 GCA_016285055.1 Prevotella sp. | reverse complement strand
GATGGCTGCGCATTGAGCTATGCGGTGGGCAAGGCGATAGCTATTGTACCAAATGAGAAAATTTACCAATTTGTTTTTCTTGTTTTTATTTGTTTTTATTGTTTTTTTTCTAAGTCCGCTTAGCGGAACAAACTGACGTAAATAGCGACGTCACTATGTCTTATTCCATCCGCACAGCACGCCGAAGTTTCCTGCCGAGAAACCTTTGGTTTCCTGCCGAGAAACCGATGGTTTCTCGGCAGGAAACTTTTAAAACCCATGTTGCTCTGTACACTTTTAGCAGTCCTTTGCTTTTCTCGACAGGTGCCATGTCGTGAAAAAAACAGGTTGGGACAGTATTGACGTCGTCAATACTGTCCCAACCTGTTTCCAGAGTCCCGAAGGGAGGACGGAACTCGGAATCAAACGGACCTACTTCGCAACGAAACCATGTCTTTTTCCATCCGCACAGCACAATTTTTCTCTACATATCGGATTTTTCGTCCGAAGCCTTCGGACGACTTGTCCGAAGCCTTCGGACAGAGTGTCCGAAGCCTTCGGACTTTTTTGAAGAAGCCAAATTTAAAAACACAGAGCGCTTGCAAAAACGAAAAGTGGCCTGTGTTGCTGAAAAAAGAACCCGTTTCCATCCGCACGGCACGTTTTTTGGCAGATGAAACATGAGGCGGCTTTGCTGTGCGAAGTGCTTTTTTGAAAATCTGCTATTATTTTTTTTCTAAAAGGTTTGCAGTTTCGTTTTTTTATCGTATCTTTGCGCCAAATAACATCTATTAATCACTAATCATCTATCTATGGACAAAAAGCTGTTACTTGCGGCGATGGCACTATGCACCACCACGGCCTTGCAGGCTCAGGAGGTGGACTCGCTGGCCGTCGACGTACAGAACGAGCAGGCGTTCACCTTCACAGAGGCACAGCTGAGTGATGAAGACAACGTGGCGCAGAACGTCACCGTCATCTCTTCCAACCGCAATGTCTATGCCAGCGAGGTGGGTTATCGCTTCTCGCCTGCAAGGTTCAAATTCCGCGCTTTCGGCTCGAAGTACAACGACATGTACATCAACGGCAATCCCGTCAACGATGCCGAGCGCGGCGAGTTCCGCTATTCTTTCGTAGGCGGACTGAACAACCAGACACGCTCGCAGGAGTCGGCGCTGCCCTTCGAGGACAACACCTTCGCCATGAGCGGCATGGGCGGATCGAGCAACTACAACTTCCGCCCGTCGAGCTTCGCCACTGGCCAGAGGGCCAGCCTGGCAGGGGCCAACCGCAACTACAACATGCGCGCGATGTACACCTACAACACGGGCCTGATGGAGAACGGATGGGCCTTCACCGGCAGCCTCACCTACCGATGGGGCGACGGCATCGGTTTCGTGGAGGGCACGAGCTACAACTCGCTGAGCTATTTCCTCGGGGCAGAGAAACGCCTGAACGACAGCCACTCCGTGTCGCTCGTCACCTTCGGCAACCCCACGGAGCGCGGCACGCAGGCCGCTTCGACCGACGAGATGTACTGGATGGCCAACGACCGCCTCTACAACTCCGCATGGGGCTATCAGGACGGCAAGAAGCGCAACTCCCGCATCGTCCGCGACTTCGCACCGGCAGCACTCTTCACCTGGGACTGGAACATCGACTACAACACGAAGCTCGTCACATCGCTCTTGGGAAAATATTCGATGTACAGCAGCAGCCGACTGAACTACAACAACACGTCGAACCCCGCCCCCGACTACTACAGCGGAATGCCCAGCGCCTACTATGACGTGTGGGACCTCGGCGGCGACCAGGATGCGCAGGCAGTGGCCAACTGGCAGGCGGCCTACGACTACTTCACCGCTTCGAAGGAGAACCGTCAGGTGCAGTGGGACAAGATGTACTACGCCAACCGCATGGCCAACTACCAGGGCGCTGACGCCATGTTCTACCTGCAGCGCTATCACGACGACCAGCTCTCGCTCTCGCTGTCAAGCTATATCGACAAGCAGCTCTCGAACAACTCGCAGCTGCACGCCGGACTGCAGCTCTCGACCAACAAGGGCATGCACTATCAGACGATGGATGACCTGCTGGGCGCATGGTCGTTCCACAACGTCAACACCTACGTCATCAAGGACTTCGGCGAAGGTGGCAATGAGGCCCAGTACGACCTGCTCAATCCCAACAAGTCTATAGGGGAGGGCGACCGCTTCGGCTACGACTACAATATCTTCGTCAACAAGGCCCAGTTCTGGGCAGGCTACTCCGTTGACCTGAGCCGCGCTCACATCTTCGTCAACGGGCGCGTATCCGGCACAACCATGCAGCGCGAGGGCAAGATGCGCCACGGACTGGCCTACTTCTTCAACGAGGACACGCAGCAGTGGGTGGACAACTCCTACGGCAAGAGCAAGACGGCCAGCTTCCTCGACGGCGGCGGCAAGGCCGGCATACACTTCAACATAGGCAAGGGCCACGCCATCTTGCTGGGCGGCGGCTACGAGCTGAAGACACCCGCACCGCGCACAGCCTTCCAGGCAGAGCAGATCAACAACGACTTCGTGCGCAACCTGAAGAACGAGAAAGTGCTCTCGGCAGAGGTGGGCTACCAGCTGAAGACCTCGCTCATCAAGCTGAACATCAACGGATACTACAGCCGTCTGAAGGACGTCACCGAGCAGAACATGTTCTACATGGATAACTACAACTCGTTCACCTACGTCTCGCTCACAGGCATCGAGAAAGAATACTACGGTGTGGAGGCAGGCCTGAACTATAAGGCCACCGACTGGCTGAACATCAAGGCCCTGGCCGTGGTCAGCGAAGCGAAGTACACCAACGATGCCGACCTGAACTTTGTGCAGGCCAGCGACGGTCACGAATACATGGACAAATGCTTGAACAAAGGCATGCGCGAGGGCAACACGCCGCTCAGCGCCTTCAGCCTCGACCTCAGCTATCACGCCAACGGGTGGTATATCGACCTCATAGGCAACTACTACGACCGCATCTACCTCTACTACACGCCCGTCACACGTATGTATAAGTACCTTGGCACGCACAGCCTCTACGACAACGAGGGCAATATTGACAGGTCGAAGATTTCCAGTCAGGCCAAGGGACACGGCGGATTCATGCTCGACGCCAGCATCGGACGCCAGTTCCGCCTCGGACAGGGACGGCGCATAGGACTCAACCTCATGCTCACCAACATCCTCAACAACACGAGCATCGTCACAGGCGGACGCGAGCAGAGCCGTATAGACGTAGACGAGACAGGAGCTACCATTCGCAACTACAAGTTCCAGAACAGTCCCTACAAGTTCTACGCCAACGGCATCAACGGCATGTTGATGGCTACCTATTACTTCTAAGCGGCTTATGCCTCAATGTGAAATGAAAAAAAGAGAAACGAAAAATTGCTACACCATGGAAACAATGATAAACAAGAAGCTTAGAAGACTGAAAGGTTGGTTCTTTATTCTTCCTACATTATTATTTATGACGGCCCTGACCGCCTGCCAGAAAGACTGGGACGATCCGGTGAATGTGCCTTACGGCAACAACAGCATCAGTGAGGACAATGTCGTCACCATTGCTCAGCTGAAGGCCATGTACCCCAATGTCTTTGCCTCGACCGACGCCAACAAGCAGATTACCGAGGACATCAAGATTCGCGGACGCGTCACTGGCAACGACATCGGCAGCAACCTCTACAAGCAGTTCGCCTTGCAGGACGAGACGGGTGCTGTCATCGTGGCCGTCAACCAGAGCGGACTGAGCGGCTTCCTCGCCCTCGGACAGGAAATCATCATCGACCTGAAAAACCTCTACATCGGCGGCTACCGCAAGCAGCCCGAGATAGGTCAGCCCTACAACGGCAGCAGCATCGGACGCATGAGCAAGGACATCTTCCAGCGGCACTTCAGAATCGTCGGCACGCCCGAACCCTCGAAGATTGCTCCCATCGAGTTCGACGAGAAAATGAACAAGGACGAGAACTGCGGCAAGCTGGTCATCATCCGCAATGTCACCTTCACCGATGCCAACGGCACCAACACCTTCGCACCGGGCGACGGCAGTGCCACTGTGGTGGGCGGATGCGTCAACCGCAACATCAAGATCAACGATGAGAAGTCGAATGTGGTCATCCGCACCAGCACCTACGCCAGGTTCGCAGCCATTCCCCTGCCTTACGACGTTGTGAACAAGAAACCTAAGAAGTGCAACATCACCGGCATCGCCACACGCTATGCCAGCGGCAGCAACGACACCTGGCAGATACTCATCCGTCAGGAGAGCGACATCGAGGTGATAGAGTAAGGAGTTATCAGTTTTTTTAAGGATAAAAGCTTATTAGGAAAAAAATTAAAAGTTATAAGATATGAAAAAACTATTCAGCAAATTGATGCTTGTGGCCATGGCGGCCATGACATTCACCGCCTGCGAGGATGTGCCAGAGCCTTACGGCAAGCCTTACGAGAAGGGAGGCGGAAACACCGAGATTGAGGGTGCCAAGGGCACCGGCACGAAGGACGACCCGTTCAATGCCATCGCTGCCCTGAACTACGGCAACGGCCTGGCTTCGGGCGAGACCTCAGGCGACTACTACTACGTCAAAGGCAAGGTGGTCAGCGTCAAGGAGGAGTTCACCACGCAGTACGGCAACGGCACGTTCTATATCTCAGAGGACGGCACCTCCACTAATCAGTTCTATGCCTATCGCGTGAAGTATCTGGGCAACAAGAAGTTTACCAGCAGCGACAAGCAGGTGCAGACGGGTGACGACGTGGTGATCTGTGCAAAGATTACCAACTACAACGGCACCATCGAGACCCAGCAGAATGAGGGCTTCCTCTATGAGCTCAACGGCGAGAACCGCGGCGGCGAGCCCTCGGGCGGAGGCGGACAGGAGGGAACGCCCACTGGCGAAGGCACCCTGGAGAGCCCCTACAATGCTGCGGCTGCCATTGCCTACTGTAAGCAGGTGGGCGACACCGAGAGCCCCAAGGATGTCTACATCAAGGGCAAGGTGGTCAGCGTCTCCGAGCAGTATAGCACACAGTATGGCAATGCCACCTTTGTCATCAGCGACGACGGCACGGACGCTACAACCGGATTCACCATCTTCCGCGCACTCTATCTGGGCAACAAGAAGTACACCAGCGGCGACCAGATCAAGGAGGGCGACGAAGTGATAGTCTGTGGCAAGGTGACCAACTACAAGGGCAACACGCCTGAGACCGTGCAGAACAAGGCATTCCTCTACTCGCTGAATGGCAAGAGCGAGGGCGGTGACACCCCGCAGCCTGGTGGTGAGGCCAAGGGCACAGGCACGCTGGCCGACCCGTTCAACGCGGCTGCCGCCAATGCCTACACCAGTGCACTGGCAGCCGATGCCAAGTCGGACAAGGACATCTATGTCAAGGGAAAGATTATCGACATCGAGGAGAAGAACCAGTTCAACACCCAGTATGGCAACTGCACGTTCTACATCTCTGACGACGGCACCGACAGCGGCGACAAGTTCTATGTCTTCCGCACACTCTACCTCGGCAACGTGAAGTACACCGGTGGCGACCTGCCGAAGAAGGGCGACGAGGTCATTATCTGCGGCAAGGTGACCAACTACAAGGGCAACACTCCCGAGACCGTGGCCAACGAGAGCTATATCTATTCGCTCAACGGTAAGACCGAGGGCGGCGGCACCAATCCGCAGCCCGGCGGCGAGGTGAAGAAGGTGACGGTGGCCGAGTTCAATGCTGCCGCCGTGAGCAACGACGTGTGGTACGAGCTGAAGGGCAAGGTCACGAACCTGAAGGATGGCGACATCTATGGCAACTTCGACTTGGTCGATGAGTCGGGCTCCGTCTATGTCTATGGCCTGCTGTCAGAGAAGGGCGGTGAGAAGAAGCTGTTCCAGAATTTGGTGGCTGCCAAGGGCATCAAGGAAGGAAGCACCATCACCATCATCGGCAACCGTGGCGAGTACAATGGCAAGATTGAGGTGCTGAACGCCTACTTCGTCAGCATCGAGGGTGGCGGCGGCGACAATCCCAACCCGAATCCCGGCGGCGAGGTGCAGTCGGTCACCGTGGCGCAGTTCAATGCTGCCGCTGTGAGCAACGACGTGTGGTATCAGCTCAAGGGCAAGGTCACGAATCTGAAGGATGGCGACCAGTATGGCAACTTCGACTTGGTCGATGAGTCGGGCTCCGTCTATGTCTACGGCCTGCTGTCAGAGAAGGGCGGCGAGAAGAAGAAGTTCCAGGAGCTGGTGGCCGCCAAAGGCATTATCGAAGGCTGCACCCTCACCATCATCGGCAACCGTGGCGAATACAACGGCAAGATTGAGGTGCTGAACGCCTACTTCGTCAGCATCGAGGGCGGCGGTGAACAAGGCGGCGGCGGCCAAGGCGGTGGCGGCGAGGTGAGCGGCAACACGCTGACCGTCGACTTCACTGTACAGGGTTACGAGAACGCACAGGACATCACCACTGTGAAGCTCGCTGACGGCACCACACTGACCTTCAGCGCCGGCGAGAACAAGAACGGCCCCAAATACTACAACTCAGGAACGTCCATCCGCATGTATCCCTCCAACAACTTCACGGCATCGGCAAGCAAGAAGATTGCCAGCATCGTGCTCAACTGCTCTGCCAACAATGCCGAAGGCAACATCACGGCAAGTCCAGGCAGTGTGTCCGTCAATGACATGACAGTAACCATCAGCGGCATCAACAGCACCACGACGACTGTCACCAATGCACACACTGGCACAGGAGCCACATCGCAGCTGCGCATCAGTTCGATGACCATCACCTACGCCGAATAGGCAGGGATAGTGAATAGAAAAAACTCCGAATCGCTTTGGCGGTTCGGAGTTTTTTTTGCATTATAGGTGTAGGTTTTGTAGGTTTCGTAGGCTTCGTAGGTTTTGTAGGTTTTGTAGGTTTCGTAGGTTTTGTAGGACTTCTTACCTCTTACTTCTTACTTCTTACTTCTTACTTCTTACTTTTGCCTTCGTACCACTGCTTCAGGACGTAGAAGGCTTTCTTCTTCTCGCCGTTGTCGCTGACCAGGCCCTTGCGGTTGTAGTAGTCCTGCACACCCGGCAGCACGCGGCGGGGAGAGCGGAAATCCTTCAGAATCCACGGCGTGGTGCCCGCCAGACCCTCAATCTTGTCAATCATGGCCAGGTTCTCGATGTAGAGATTCTCCTGAAACTCCTCCGTCCAGCGCTGGTTTTTCGCTCCGTGCAGGCCGTAGCGGGCACCGCCGCCAAACTCGCTGATGATGACGGGCTTGTTGTAGGGTATCTCCCACCGCATCTTCGGCGCATCGTTCACGTCGCGATACCAGCCGATGTACTGGTTGAAGCTCACCACGTCGACATATTCATTCATGTTGTCGTTCAGACGGTTGACATAGTTCGAGGCGCCCGTCACCTCCATCGCCATCGAGATGAGGCGGGTGTTGTCGAGCGTGCGCGCATACTTGGCCAGATTGCCGAGGAAGGTGTCGCGCTCCTTCGAGTGCGGTGTCTCGTTGGCAATGCTCCAGATGATGACGTTGGCGCGGTTGTGGTCGCGGCTGATCATGTCGCGCAGCTGGTGCTGGGCGTTCTCGTAAGTCTTCGGATTGGTCCAGGCGATGGTCCAGTAGACCGGTATCTCGCTCCACACCAGGATGCCCATCTTCTCTGCCTCACGCACCATCTCCTCATGGTGGGGATAGTGGGCCAGGCGCACGAAGTTGCAGCCCAGCTCCTTTGCCCACGACAGCAGTGTGCGGGCATCGTCGGCGCTGTTGGCGCGGCCGCCGCCGTAGGGCTTCTCGTTGTGGATGCTGATGCCCCTGAGGAAGATAGGCTCGCCGTTGAGCAGTATCTGCTTGTCGCGCGTCTCGATGGTGCGGAAGCCGATGCTGTCGCCAATGGTGCTCGTGTCGAGCGAGAGCATCACCTGATAGAGCTTGGGGTTGTCGGGGCTCCACAGCTGCAGCTTCTTCGCGCTGACCTTGAGCATGCCGCCCACCTTGCCCTCGGCGTCGGTGGTGAGCTGCTGCTCCAGCTTCAGCTCGGGGATGCTGACTACTACCTTGTGGCCTGCCTCAGCTTTGTTCAGACGGGCCGAGAAGCTGATCTCGCGCATCTTGGCCTTGGCGTCGGCCTTCTGCAGCTGCAGGCTGTAATCCTCCATATACACGGGCGCCACCTTTACCAAGCGCACGTCGCGGGTGATGCCGCCGTAGTTCCACCAGTCGAAGATCTGCGTGGGCACATCCTCGGCGTGGCGCTTGTTGTCCACCTTCACGATGACCGTGTTCTCGCCCTCGCGCAGCAGGTCGCTGATGTCGTAGTTGAAGGGCGTGAAGCCTCCGATGTGATGGCCCACATGGCGGCTGTTCACATACACGTGGCAGTCGTAGTTCACTGCGCCGAAATAGAGCAGCGTGCGGTAGTCCTGCATGGGCACGGCCTGAAAGCTCTTCTTAAACCACACCGTTCCCTCGTAGAAGAACAGCCGCTCGTCCTGTGTGTTCCAGTCGCCGGGGATGTGCATCGTGGGCGACTTGTCGAAGTCATACTCGATGAGGTCTTCGGGCCGCTGCGGCTTCGCGTTCTGGAAGAATCCCCAGCGCGTAGGGTTCATGCGGTAGTCGTAGTAACCCTCCTCCTGCACGTCCACAATGTAGTTCCACTCGCCGCTGAGCGTCGTGCCCTCGTAGGCCAGCACGTTCTGAATCAGCGGCAGCTCCTTCTCCTCTGCTGCATTCGTCAGCAGACATCCAAAAGCCATCAAGGCTGCAAATAATACTCGTTTCATCATTATTTTATTTAAGTTAGTGAAGATGTCCTTTTACTTCCCTTTTACTTCCCCTTTTACTCCCATTTTTACTTCCTTTTTAACTTCCCCTTTTACTTCCCTTTCTACTTATATGTTTCTGCAAAGTTACGGAAATGATTTGAAACGGACAAACAATCGTCAATGAAATTACTCTTACCCGCAGAAAAACACTTAGGAGTTAAAGGAGTTAAAGACAAATGACTCTCCATGAAAAGCCTTTGTCTTTGGGTTGAAATGCCGCGCAGCCCTTCCCCTCCTTTTCCAAAGGAGGGGTCAGGGGTGGTTTGTCAAAGATGTCCCAACCTATTTTCCAAAGGAGGGGTCAGGGGTGGTTTGTCGCGGATAATCATTTAATATAAAATGAAATGATTATCCGCCATCAGGTGATGAAGAATGATGCCGTAGGCATCAGATGGTGGTAGCCAGCCATACAGACATGCCGTAGGTATGTCTGTATGGCTGGAATGATGAAAGCACATAACAATTCCGCCTGCCTTTAGGTAGGCGACAAGGGGAACAAAACATCATCCCGAATACCTGATGAAAGGATATGCGAATATATCGCCTACCTAAAGGCTGGCCCGTCAGGAATGTGCTGAAATGTTTTGTCATTTTTATTTACAAAAGTAAAAAGATAGGACAACGAGAATCGATTGGAATTCATCAATTGTATCTTTGGCGGAAAATTTTGACCTGTGTGGATGGAATTATGACATAGTTACGGCGCTAATTAGGCCAGTTTGTTACCCGAGTTCTGTCGTCCCTTCGGGACTTTGGGTGGTGGGGTGCCATGATGCAGGGGCCATGCCCCTGCCTGTAATCCGTCGTCCCTTCGGGACTATTTGCCGCTCCTTGCCCGCCGCGTAGCACAATGCACAGCCCTCCCCTCTTGAACCTAAAGAAGGGAGGGGAGTGCCTTACGGAGTCCCTGCGGCGGACAAGACGATAATCTTTTTCCCTAAATCGTTTTTCTTGTTTTTATTGGTTTTTATTGGTTTTTTCTCAGACCGCTTCGCGGCTCACATAGATAACGGTGCAACTATGACATCATTCCATACGCACAGCACGGATTTTTTAGCCGCTTCGCTCGTCGAAGAACTATGTCGCCGCGTTTCTTGGAAAGAAATGAGAAAGAATAAGAAAGAATCGCCTACAGCGCTGAGCGCCTATCCTGTATTACAGCTTCATGGTGAGGGCGATGCGGTGGCGCCGGTGGTCTACCTCGACTACCTTCACGGTGACGTGCTGGTGCAGCTTGACGACGTCGGTGGGATGAGCGATGCGGCGGTTGGCCATCTGCGAGATGTGCACAAGGCCGTCCTGATGGACGCCGATGTCGACGAAGGCACCGAAGTTGGTGATGTTCGTCACGATGCCGGGCAGAATCATGCCCTCCTCGAGGTCGTCCATCGTCTGCACACGGCTGTCGAACTCAAACTCCTCTATCTGCTCGCGTGGGTCGCGGCCGGGCTTCTCCAGCTCGTGCATGATGTCGGTCAGGGTGGGCAGGCCGACATCGCCTTTTACATACCTCTTTATATCTACGCGCGTGCGAAGGTCCTTCTGCTCTATGAGGTCCTTGACGGTGCAGCCTTGGTCTTTGGCCATGTGCTCCACGATGTCGTAGCTCTCCGGGTGCACGGCGCTGTTGTCTAATGGGTTCTTGGCTCCGGGTATGCGCAGGAATCCGGCGCACTGCTGATAGGCGGCAGGGCCGAGGCGTGGCACCTTCTTCAGCTGGGCACGGCTGGTGAAGGCTCCGTGCTCACGTCGGTAGTCGACGATGTTCTTTGCCAGTGCAGGGCCGAGACCGCTGACGTATTGCAGCAGGTGGGATGAGGCTGTGTTGAGGTTGACGCCTACGAGGTTGACGCAGCTCTCCACCGTCTGGTCGAGCTGGTGCTTCAGCTTCGCCTGGTCTACGTCGTGCTGATACTGTCCCACGCCGATGCTCTTCGGGTCAATCTTCACCAGCTCTGCCAGCGGGTCCATCAGGCGCCGGCCAATGCTGACAGCGCCACGCACGGTGACATCCTCGTCGGGGAACTCGTCACGGGCCACCTTCGAGGCTGAGTAGACGGAGGCGCCGTCCTCGGAGACGACGAAAATGGAAACGCTCCTAAAAGCCCCCCCTACGGCCCCCGAGGGGGCTTCATTTGTTTTCTGGGTATGGACTATTGTGTCCCCCTCGGGGGACGAAAGGGGGGCTGCTACGGTTTCTTCTATGAAGCTGCGCGTCTCGCGGCTGGCTGTGCCGTTGCCGATGGCTATGGCTTCTATGCGATAGTCGTGAATCATCTGCTGCACATGCACCATGGCCTGCATGCGGCGGTTGACGGGCGGGTGGGGGAAGATGGCCTCGTGATGCAACAGGTTGCCCTGCTCGTCGAGACACACCACCTTGCAGCCTGTACGGAAGCCCGGGTCGACACCCATGACACGCTTCTGCCCAAGCGGGGCACCAAGGAGCAGCTGGCGCAGGTTCTCGGCAAAGACACGGATGGCCTCGTCGTCGGCCTGCTCCTTGCTCAGATTGGTGAACTCGGTCTCTATCGAGGGTTTCAGCAATCGCTTGTAGGCGTCCTCAGCAGCCTCGGCCACTAACTGTTGGCATGTATCCTTCCTCCTTCCACTTTCCACATTTCCCCCTCTCACCCACTGGCGCTGCAGGCGGTCGATGCACTCGTCATCGTCAATGGGGTCGATGCTGATGCGGAGGATGCCCTCGGCCTCACCGCGGCGCATGGCCAGGAGGCGGTGGCTGGAGCAGCGTTTCAAAGACTCGTGCCAGTCGAAGTAGTCACTGTATTTCTGTGCCTCGTCGGTGTCCTGTTTGGCTTTCACCACCTTCGACGAGATGATGGCAGTGCGGCGGTAGCTGCCACGCAGCTGCTGGCGTGAGCGCTCGTCCTCGCTGATGGTCTCGGCAATGATGTCCTGGGCGCCTTTGATGGCTTCGGCGACACTCAGTTGAGAGTTGAGAGCTGAGAGTTGAGAGCGGGCGGCCTTTTCCACGTTCTGCTCTCGCTGCAGGAGGATGATCTGTGCGAGCGGCTCCAAGCCCTGTTCGCGGGCCACCTGTGCACGGGTGCGTCGTCGCGGCTTGTAGGGCAGGTAGATGTCCTCCAGCTCGGTGGCGTCCCAGCAGTCGGCGATGCGCTTCTCCAGTTCGGGCGTCATCTTCTCCTGGTCGGTGATGGTCTTCACTACTGTCTCCTTGCGCTTGGCTATCTCTTTCAGCCGCTCGTTCTCATCGTTGATGGCGGCTATCTGCACCTCGTCGAGGGCTCCTGTGCGCTCTTTGCGGTAGCGTGAGATGAAAGGGATGGTGCAGCCCTCGTCGAGCAGGGCCAAGGTGTTGCCTACGGCATCAACGCTGAGGTTGAGGGCCTGGGCTATAAGTTTCGCAAAAGCTGACTGATCCATGTTTTTTTCTTCATAATGATTTGTATGTCTTCCACCGTACCGTCAAAAGGGCCGGTGTGCTCCAGCTTCAGTGTGCACATGGCGGCAGCGAATCGTCCCGCCTCTTCGTAGCTGGCACCGTGGGCTCGGGCGTAGAGATAGCCTGCGGCATAGGTGTCGCCGCATCCTGTGGCGTCGACCACCTGTCGCGGCTCGTAGCCCGGCACCTCGTAGAACTGGTCGTCGGCATAGATGAGCGAGCCGTAGCTGCCCAGTGTGATGAGCACCTCGCGCACTCCCCATGAGCGTATGAGCTTGGCACCGCGCTTCAGGTCACGCTCGCCGTCGGTGAGCACGTCGATCTCGTGCTCGTTCACCTTGAGGATGTCGGTGTGCTTCAGCACGCGCAGCTTGTCCGCCCAGTCGACGGCATAGACGCGCTGGTTGCGCACCTCGCGCAGATAGCCCTGCACATCGACGCAGACGCGGCCTTTCGTGGCGAGATATTCCACCACCTCGGGCGCAAAGTCATCGACGAGCAGCGTGCCCAGATGGAACACCTCGGCTTCGGCCTCCTTCAGCTGGTCGATGGTGAACGGTGCTGCCTTCGAGAGCACCCGCTGGCGGCGGTTGTTCATGTTGCGTCCGTAGCTGTTCTCGAAGAACACACTGGTGGGGCTTCCCACGTCGGTGATGTCGATGCCGGCGTCGCGCAGCCGGTCAATCTCGTGTTTCAGGTCGCTGCCCACGGCAGTGATGACGCCGAAGCTGACGTCGTGGGGCAGATGGTGCATGGCCCATGCCACATAATAGGCCGTGCCGCCGGCGCAGTCGACGCCCTGCGGCAAGGCGGGCGTCACGATGCGGTCGTGGGTGATATGGCCTAAGCAAAGTATCTGTTTCTTTTCCATGTCAGTGATAAAGCGTTGTGGATAACAGGGCGCAGACACGCTCCAGGTTCTGGCGGTCGGTATCGTCAAAAGTGTTGAGCTCGGTGCTGTCGATGTCGAGCACGCCTACGGGGCCGTTGGTGCCGAAGATGGGCACTACTATCTCTGAGCGTGAGAGGCTGCTGCAGGCGATGTGCCCGGGGAACAGCTCCACGTCGGGCACGACGATGCTCTTCCTTTGGCTGAAGGCTGCGCCGCACACGCCTTTGTCGTATGCGATGTGCATACAAGCCACGCTGCCCTGAAACGGCCCGAGCCGCAGCTCTCCGCCACGGTCGAGATAAAAGCCTACCCAGAACCATCCGAAGCGCTCCTTGAGGGCGGCGCTGATGTTGGCCAGGACGCTCATCTCCTCCGTCTCGCCCTCTACGAGTGCCGCCAACTGTGGCAGCAGCTCGTCGTATTCTTCCTGTTTATTCATCATAATTGCTGCAAAGTTACGGCTTTTTCCCGACATCGCGGCGCATTTATATTTAAAATAATCTAACGTCGCCGAAAAAAGGGAAAAAGCCTTGGGCGGCATGATTGGCGGCCGTTAATCCTGCTTGGGGTCGTTTGGCTCTTCGTCACTGAGGCTGGCTATCTCCTCTGCCATGGCATTGAGGGCTACACAATCGGCGCGGGTGATGTGGCGTTTGCCGGCATCGTAGTCCTATGGGCTGAGGATGAGCACGCGCCCTGCCGCGACGGCATCGAAGAGCACGCCGGATGGCTTGTAATAATCGCGGAAGCCGTTGTCAGCAAGAAAGATGAAGGGATGCTGCTCGGACAGGAGGACATTCATCACTGCCTTCTCTTTCGACGATATGAAGGGCGAGACCATCACTGTGCCCTGGCGCGCTTTTAGCACGCAGCCGTTCATATAGTTGCGCAGGGGCTGAGTGTCGCCTTGCTCTGCCGCTGTCACCATTGCTTGCCGCACATGGACGGTGGCGTAGCGCTGGGCCATCAGCAGGGCGGCATTGCCCACGGCGGCATAGGTGCGCCCGGCTATCACGATGCCTTTCTGCACGCGGAAGAAGCCGGGCATGAGGCGCTTGGTGGCCAGCCGCTGGGGGTTGAGCTGCACATAGCGGATCATGGTCTGCAGCTGTCCGCGGCGCGACATGGGGCGGATGAAGGGCATCTCGGTGAAGACAGGGGCCAGGCGGCTATAGGCTTCGCCGCCCAGCATCTCACGCAGCGGGTTGTCCCGGCTCTCAGCCGGGGCAATGGACGAAAGGGACGGCGAGGGGGAGGCGGGCAGCGGGTTGTCCCGGCTCCCAGCCGGGGCAATGGACGAAAGGGACGGCGAGAGGGAGGCGGGCAGCGGGTTGTCCCGGCTCTCAGCCGGGGCAATGGACGAAAGGGGCGGCGAGGGGGAGGCGGGCTGCGGGTTGTCCCGGCTCTCAGCCGGGGCAATGGACGAAAGGGACGGCGAGGGGGGCAGCGAGGGGGAGGGGGATTCGGGCTTCGATGGTGGCGGCACTACGGGGCGGGAGTGGAGGAAGGTGTAGCCCCGCCCCAGCTTTTTGGCTGCCCTCCAGAAAGCTTGCACGGCATAGCGGATGCCCTTCTCCATCGGACGGCGGACATACCAGATGCTGTGCAGATGGTCGGGCATGAGGCAGTACTGCAAGATCTGTATCTCAGGATGAAACACGGCGATGGAACGCTGACATTCCAACAGCAACCGCCCCAGCTCCGTCCGTTCCACATGCGCCTGGGCTGGGTCGTTCTCAGGAATGACAAGCACACCCAGCAACGGCTCGCGCGACGCCACACTCAGCGTGACATGGTAGATGCCGACGCCCTTCCATGCCTTCCCCGACTCCTGCCATTGCCATTGTCCTGATACGCTCATATCCTTGCTGTCTCTATCAAAGTGATGCAAAGTTACGTTTTTTTCGAGAAATAGTGACAAAAAAATAAATGATTCTTTTGTTTTGCTGTTGACTTTTTGTAATTTTGCAGCAATTTATTGCAACAGGAAACTAAATGATAAGCACTTTAATCAAGCAGATTGGGGAATACAAGAAAGCCTCCATTGCCACGCCGCTTCTGACGGCGCTGGAGGTGGTGATGGATGTGCTCATTCCCTACGTCACGGCGCTGCTCATCGACCGTGGCATCATGTCGGGCGACATGCAGGCCGTCTATCTCTACGGTCTGCTGATGGTGGGCATGGCGCTGCTCTCGCTGCTCTTCGGCATCCTGGCCGGCCGTGTGTCGGCCTACGCCTCGACGGGCTTTGCTGCCAACCTGCGGCGCGCCATGTACCGCAACATCCAGACCTTCTCCTTCCAGGACATCGACAAGTATTCTACGTCAGGACTTGTCACGCGCATGACCACCGACGTGAACTCGCTGCAGAGCGCCTTCCAGCAGATTCTGCGCATCACCGTGCGCGCGCCGTTCCGCCTGTTGCTCAGCATCGTGATGTGCCTTGTCATCGACCCGCGCCTGTCGCTCATCTTCATCATAGCGATGGTGATACTCGGCGTCTCGCTATACCTTATTATATCGCGCGTGGCGCGGCTGTTTCAGCAGGTGTATGTGAAGTACGACGAGCTGAACCAGAGTGTGCAGGAGAACGTGACGGGCATCCGCGTGGTGAAGGCCTTTGTGCGCGAGGACTACGAGACGGAGAAGTTCTCGAAGGCTGCCGACGGGCTGTACAAGCTCTACACGAAGGCTGAGAGCCTGATGGCGCTCAACCACCCCGTGATGAACATGGTGGTCTATGGCTGCATCATCGCCCTGAGCTGGTGGGGCGCCCACTTCATCGTCGGCGGCACGCTGACCACGGGCGAGCTGACCAGCCTCTTCACCTATGTCATGTCTATCCTGCAGGCCCTGATGATGCTCTCCATGATATTCGTCATGCTGACGCAGAGTGCCGCCTCGGCGAAACGCGTCAGCGAGGTCATCGAGCATCAGGCAAGCATCGAGAACCCTGCCAACCCGGTGATGGAAGTGCAGGATGGCAGCGTGGAGTTCAGGGAAGTGAGGTTTGACTATCAAGCCCCCCTGTCGTCCCCCGAGGGGGACACAAATGTCCTAAAGAGTAATGAAGCCCTCTCGGGGGCCGTAGGGGGGAATTCTCATCGCCGTTCCGCCCTCTTCAATGTGTCCTTTTCCATTTCTTCTGGTCAGACCATTGGCGTCATTGGTGGCACTGGCTCGGGCAAATCGACGCTGGTCAACCTCATCAGCCGCCTCTACGACACGTCGAAGGGCGAGGTCTTGGTGGGCGGTCGCAATGTGAAGGACTATGACCTGACGGCGCTGCGCAATGCTGTCAGCGTGGTGCTGCAGCAGAACACGCTGTTCAGCGGGTCGGTGATTGACAATCTGCGTTGGGGCAAGTCCGGCGCCACTTTGGAGGAATGTCGTGCTGCCTGCCGTATGGCGCAGGCCGACGAGTTCATCATGGAGATGCCGCAACAGTATGACACGCTGATAGCGCAGGGCGGCACCAACGTCAGCGGCGGTCAGAAGCAGCGCCTGTGCATCGCCCGCGCCCTGTTGAAGCAGCCTAAGATATTGGTCCTCGACGACTCGACATCGGCCTGCGACACCCGCACCGATGCCCGCATCCAGAAGGCGTTTCGCGAGCAGCTGCCGCAGATGACGAAGCTCATCATTGCGCAGCGCATCAGCAGCGTGGAGAAGTGCGACAAGATTATCGTGATGGACAATGGCGTCGTCACCGGCTTCGGCACACACAGCGAGCTGCTGGCCACCAATGCCCTTTATAAGGAGATTTACGACATACAGACACAGGACTCTGGCGACTTTGACGCAAAGAAGAAAGGAGGTACCGCATGAGACAGCCTTCATTTGGACGAGGCCCCGGCGGCCAGCGCGGGCAGGCCGGATTCCAGAAAGTGACAAAGCAGCAGCGGCAGGTCATGCTGCGACTCTTCGGCTTTGTGCTGAAGAACTATAAGTTCAGCATCCTCACCGTCTTGGTGTGCATCGTGGTGAGCAGCATCACGTCGCTCTTCTCCACGCTCTTCACCCGCACGCTGATTGACGACTACATCACCCCGCTGACGCAAGCCGCCAACCCCGAGTATGCTTCGCTGCTGCAGGCCCTCTTCCGCCTGGGACTCATCCTCCTGTTGGGTGTGGTGGCCGGCTATGCCTACAACCGCCTGATGATCAATGTCAGCCAGGGCACGATGCTGCGCCTGCGTAAGCAGATATTCGAGCGGATGGAGAAGCTGCCCCTCAACTATTTCGATACGCACCCGCACGGCGACCTGATGTCGGTGTACACCAACGACGTGGACTCGCTGCGCCAGATGATCTCCACGGCCATGGCGCAGGTGTTCTCGTCGCTCATCACCATTGTGGCCACATTCACGTCGATGGTGGTGCTCAGCATCCCGCTGACACTGGTCAGCATCTTCATCGCCGTGGTGATGATGGTGACGACGACAAAGCTGGGCAAGTGGTCGCGCGGCTTTTTCCGCACGCAGCAGGAGAGTCTGGCCAATGTGAACAGCTTCATTGAGGAGATGATGACGGGCCAGAAGGTGGTGAAGGTGTTCTGCCATGAGCAGCAGGCCGTGGCCGACTTTGAGACCATCAACGAGCGGCTGCGTTACTCGGCCTATAATGCCAACAAGATAGCCAACGTGGTGATGCCCGTCAACGGCAACCTCGGCAACCTCGGCTATGTGCTGCTGGCCGTCGTCGGTGCTGCTCTGGCTATCTCCCAGCTCTCCATCTTCGGTCTCCAGTTCACCATTACCTTAGGAACGATAGTGGCCTTCCTCCAGCTGAACAAGAGCTTCACGCAGCCCATCAGCCACGTGTCGCAGCAGATCAACAGCGTGCTCAATGCCTCGGTGGGTGCTGAGCGTGTCTTCGCCTTGGGCGATGCTGAGCCGGAGGTGGACGAGGGAACGGTGGTGTTGAGAGATGGCCAATGGTCGATGGCCGATGGCCAATGCCGAAAGGTGGAGGGCGACGTTGACTTCCAGCATGTGGACTTCGGCTATGTGCCTGAGAAGCAGGTGCTTTTCGACATCAACATCAACACGCAGCCTGGCCAGAAGATTGCCTTCGTCGGTGGAACGGGTGCTGGCAAGACCACGATTATCAACCTCATCAACCGTTTCTACGAGGTAGAGGAGAAAAGCCAGCAGCAGACCCACCCCCAGCCCCTCCCTGCAGGGAGGGGAGGAATTACCTCAAAGGCGGACTATACGGGCGTGCAAGGTGATAGCACCCCTCCCTCACAGGGAGGGGCCGGGGGTGGGTCTTCCGGGGCTGGGCCTGCTGCTGCCATCCTCTACGACGGCATCCCCATCACTGACATTCAGAAGAAGTCGCTGCGCAGGAGCATGACCATCGTGCTGCAGGAGACGCATCTCTTCACGGGCACGGTGCTCGACAATATCCGCTACGGCAGCCTCGATGCCACCGACGACGACTGTGTCAAGGCTGCCCAGCTGGTCGGCGCGCATGACTTCATCCGCCGTCTGGCCAATGGCTATCAGACGATGTTGCAGGGCGACGGCGGCAACCTTTCGCAGGGTGAGCGACAGCTCTTGGCCATCGCCCGTGCCGCCGTAGCCAATCCGCCCGTGCTGATTCTCGACGAGGCCACCAGCTCAGTCGACACACGCACCGAGCAGTTGGTGCAGCGGGGCATGGACACGCTGATGCGCGGGCGCACTACCTTCGTCATTGCCCACCGCCTGAGCACCGTGCGCAATGCCGACCAGATCATCGTACTCGACCACGGACGCATTGCCGAGCATGGCACACACGAGGAGCTCCTCGCCCTGCGCGGACAGTATTATCAGCTCTACACCGGCAACCAGATTGACTGATTGTTCCACATCAGTCCGCTACCCCAGAAAAATTCCCAGCGTGGGAATGTTTTGTTCCCACGCTGGGAATATTTTGTTCCCAGGCTGGGAATAATTTATTCCCACGCTGGGAATATTTTGTTCCCACGCTGGGATTTTTTTTCGAGCTTGCGCCTTTGTCCTTAAACTTCCGCACTGTAAGAAACTACTCGCCCCAGTCCTCAATGTCAGGGTATTCTTCAGCTTCTGAGTAGTCCATCACCACGTCGCAGTTGGCGAAGTCCACGTTCTCCGACATGTCATCGTGGTGGTGCTCAATCTTGCTGTTGCGGATGCTGACAGGTGCATAGCAGATGAACATCTGCCCCTTGATGTCCTTGAGGGTGCAGTGGGCGAAGAGGATGTCGGAGCAGTAGGGGTCGACGTACATGCCGCAGCCGTTGTTGAAAATCTTGCAGTGGTCGAAGCAGACGTTCTCTGAGCGGTACAGGTCGACGCCACGGTCGCTGCAGCCGTAGATTTCGGTGTTCTTCACAACAATGTTAGAGGTGCCGCTGGCCGACAGTCCGTTGACGCCGCAGCCGAAGAGGTGACAGTCCTCCACGACAATGTTCTCGCTGCCGTTGAACACCAGCACGTCGCCCACGCAGTCGCCAGTCTCCTCGTGGCCCAGCGTGAAGTTCTTGATGACAATGTCCTTGCACTTCTCGAAGTGCAGCACGTCGGCATAGCGTGGCGTGGCAAGCAGGAAGCCTTGGTCCTCGTGGGTCGCTTCGATGGTGATGTTGTTCAGACCTACGATGAAGAGCGTGTTGCCGTCGTATTCCGGTGCCCAGTACACGCCAGGCCTCAGGTGGTCGTTGTTTTCCTCCGGATAGCGCTTCAGCTTGCCCTCATCCACCAGCTCGTCGATGGCGTCGGTCATACGCAGCACGTCGTTCACAATGACATTGATATGCACATCGTTTTGCAGAGCGAGGATGAGCTCACGGGCAGTAGTCACGTCTATCGTCGTGACGTCATCCTCGTCGTCATCGGCCCTGTCCTCGGCCAGCTCCGTCTCGTCCTCATCGTCGTCATCGGCCTTCGACTTCGATTTGTTGTCCTTGCAGGATGCAAAGACCATACTCAGGACGAGCATCACCGATGCCGTCCATACCATCATTTTCAGTTGTTTGTTCATGTCTCAGAAAGGTTTTGTTGTCAATTTTGCCTGCAAAGTTATGAATTTTCTGTTTTTATTCTTGCTTTTTATTGGAAAAATAGTTAATTTTGCAGGTCAAATATTCAAAATAGATAATGTATAGGAGATTCTTACTGTTTTTTTGGGCCTTCGTGCCCATGGCTGTGATGGCCCAGTCCTTCGACTTCGACCTGACGAAGGCACAGCCCGTATATAATGAGCACGATGGCTATGGCTTCGATGTGATGCCGGCTCCCAATGTGAAGAAGCCCACCACGGCGCCGTTCTATTTCTCCGTCCGCGTGCCCGACGGCAACTACCGTGTGCGCGTCGTCCTTGGAGGCGTGAAGAATGGCAACACCACGGTGCGCGCTGAGGGACGCCGACTGATGATGGACAACATCGTGACGCCGAAGAAGAAAGACACGCAGACCGTGGAGTTTGTGGTGAACAAGCGCTCCACCCTCATCGAGGGCGACAAGCGGGTGAAGATTAAAGACCGCGAGAAGGGCTACCTGGCCTGGGACGACAAGCTGACCTTGGAGTTCAACGGGCCGCAGCCTGCCGTGCAGAGCATCCACATAGAGCCGGCCGATGTGCCCACCATCTACCTCTGCGGCAACTCCACCGTCGTGGACCAGAACTATGAGCCGTGGGCATCATGGGGGCAGATGATTACCCGGTGGTTCGGACCAGAGGTGGCCGTCAGCAACCATGCCGAGAGCGGACTGACAGCACGCACCTTCATCGCCTCTTTCCGTTTGGACAAGATTCTACAGACGCTGAAGGCCGGCGACTATGTCTTTGTGGAGTTTGGACACAACGACGAGAAGGAGAAGCGGCCGGGCGACGGAGCATGGTACCATTACCAGTATCAGCTGAAGATATTCGTCGATGAGGTGCGCAAGAAGGGTGCCGACATCGTCTTCCTCACACCCACACAGCGCCGCGCCTTCGACACCGACGGCAAGACACTGCTGAACACCCACGGCGACTTCCCCGCAGCCATGAAGGAAGTGGCACAGCGCGAGAAGGTGCCTCTCATTGATCTCAATCAGATGACGAAGACGTTCTTCGAGACCCTCGGCATGGAGAACTCGAAGCGCGCCCTGGTACATTATCCCGCCAACACCTTCCCCAATCAGGCGAAGCCGTTGGCCGACAACACTCATTTCAATCCCTATGGCGCCTACGAGGTGGCCAAGTGCGTCGTCATGGGCATGAAGCAGCTCAACCTACCACTCGTGCACGCTCTGCGCCCCGAGTGGAAGGACTTCGACCCCGCCCAGCCCGACGACTGGAGCACCTTCCAGTGGGCACCATCGCCAATGACGGAAAACCTGAAACCCGACGGAAACTGACATGAAAAAACTGATAGCAGGCATAGTGATGGGCATAATCGCCCTGCAAGCTACCGCTCAGTCTTGGCCAACCGTCACCCCTGAAGCCAAGGCGGGCGCAAGATGGTGGTGGCTCGGATCGGCTGTGGACAAGGAGAACCTGCAGTGGAACCTGCAAGAGTATGCCAAGCATGGCATCGGAGCGGTGGAGATTACCCCCATCTATGGTGTGCAGGGCAACGATGCCAACAATATAGAATACCTGAGCGAAAAGTGGATGGACATGCTGCGCTACACCGGTGAGCAGTGCAAGCTGAACGGCATCGAGCTCGACATGGCCACAGGCACAGGATGGCCCTTCGGCGGGCCCTGGGTGCCGCTGGAGGAGAGCGCCTGCCGTGCCATCTTCGTGGAGAAAGAGGTGGACAGCGAAGGCATCTGGACCACGGTCAACGGGCACAGAGGCTTGCAGCCCGACCAAACGGACACCAGCGTCATCGACCTCGCGCTCTCAGAGAAGGATGCGAAGAACGCCGTCCTCCACAAGGTCATGCTTTATTGCGATGGCAAGGCCACAGACGTGACCGACCAGGTAAAAGAAGGCAAGCTACCCCTCGCAACACTGAAAAACCGTGCGGTTGCAAACTCTCAACTCTCAACCCTCAACTCTCAACCCTCAACTCTCAACCCTCAACCCTCAACTCTCAACTCTCCACTAAAACTCATTGCCCTCTACATCAAGTATGGCGTGATGAAGGTGAAGCGTGCTGCCCCAGGCGGCGAGGGTCTCGTCATCGACCACTTCGACCGCACAGCCGTGGCCAACTACCTGAAGCACATAGAGCAGGCATTCGAGCGCACGCAGACACCCTATCCCCACACATTCTTCAACGACAGCTACGAGGTGGAGGCCGCCACATGGACGCCGAAGCTCCTCGAAGAGTTTGAGAAACGAAGAGGCTATAAGCTTGAAGACCATTTCCCCGAACTATTAGCCATCTCGTCGTCCACCGAGGGGGGCGTCCGCAAGTCAAATGAAGCCCCCTCGGGGGCAGTAGGGGGGGCTTCTGTCTTAGCTGATTATCGAGAGACATTAGGCGACTTGATACTTGAGAACTTCACCGAGCAGTGGACAGCATGGGCGCACTCTCATGGCGCCATCACCCGCAATCAGGCACACGGCTCACCCGCCAACCTCATCGACTGCTATGCCGCCGTCGACATCCCCGAGATCGAGGGCTTCGGACTTTCCGAACTCGGCATCAAGGGCCTGCGCACCGACCCCGGCAAGACACGCAAGAACGACAGCGACTACTCCATGTTCAAGTATGCACCGTCGGCAGCGCATGTCTGCGGAAAGCCTTACACCAGCAGCGAGACGTTCACATGGCTCACAGAGCACTTCCGCACATCGCTCTCACAGCTCAAGCCCGACCTCGACCTGATGTTCTGCGCTGGCGTCAACCACATGTTCTTCCACGGCACGTGCTACTCGCCAAAGGACGACCCCTGGCCAGGATGGAAGTTCTATGCCTCCATCGACATGAGCCCCACCAACAGCATCTGGCGCGACGCACCTTATTTCATGGACTACGTAGAGCGGTGCCAAAGCTTCCTGCAGTGGGGACAGCCCGACAACGACTTCCTCGTGCTGCTGCCCGTGCGCGATGCCTGGAAGAAAGCCACCGGCAAGCTGCTCATGCAGTTCTCCATTCACGCCATGGGAAAGCTGATGCCTGAATTCCGTGAAGCCATCCTCGACATCGACCGCGCCGGATTCGACTGCGACTACATTTCCGAGCGACTGCTCATGCAGACACAATGCCGCGACGGAGCCATCGTCACCGCAGCTGGCACCCGTTACAAAGGTCTCATCATCCCCGGCAACCTCGAGGCATCCACGCCGTCTCTTTCGTCCATTGCCCCGGCTGAGAGCCGGGACGAGGCACTGAAGCAGCACATCAACATGCTCAAAGCACAGGGAGCACACATCATCTATGGCATCGACCCTCAGCAGATGGCACAGGCTGCCAAACCGGAGACGATGAAGACGCAGCTCGGGCTGAAGGCCATACGTCGCAAGAACGCCACAGGCTACCACTACTTCATAGCCAACCTCACGCCCAATGATATCGACGCCCGTGTCCCGCTCGCTGTGCCATTCAAAGACGCACGATGGTTCAACCCACTCAATGGCGACATCACCATGGTCGACCACGACGGACGCAATGTCGCCATACGGCTGCGAAGCGGCGAGTCAATGATTCTGCAGGTCTACAACGACAGCATCCTCCTCCCACCGCCCGCCACAGTCGCCACCAACGCGCAAAAAGCCCCTCACGCCAACTATCCGCGAGAGCAAATCGCGCTGAACGGTCCTTGGACGCTCTCCTTCATCGACGAAGCACCACGCGCCTCTAAGACCTACACTCTCGACAAGCTACAGCCCTGGCAGACGCTCGACGAACAGACGGCCACACTCATGGGAACAGGTGTCTACACCACCACCGTCAAGCTCACCAAGAAAGACGCACCACCACAACAATGGAACATCGACCTCGGCGACGTGCGAGAGTCGGCACGCGTCTATATCAACGGACAGTTCATAGGTTGCGCCTGGAGTGTGCCCTTCGTCCTCGACACCAAGGGAGCACTCAAGGTCGGCGACAACGACATACGCATAGAAGTGACCAACCTGCCAGCCAACCGCATCGCCGACCTCGACCGGCGTGGCGTGCAGTGGCGGAAGATGGAGGAAATCAATGTCGTAGACATCAACTATAAGAAAACGCTATACGACAAATGGGAATCCATGCCAAGCGGACTCAATTCAGAAGTAAAGCTAACCCTTAAATACTAATGACCATGTCAGAACATCAGCATCATCACCATCATCATCACAAGGAGGACGACGCCACCAGGTTCAAGCGTAGAAGCCTGATGTCACTCCATCGTCGCAAAGTCATAAAAAAATATGCCTTCTGGGCACTGTGCATCATAGCAGTACTCATGGGCATCGCTACCATCGTCGTCTATAGACTCACCTAAAAAACACCATCACATCAACCGCAGCGCCATCCCATGTAAGTGAAAAGCATATTCCGGAAAAACACTTTCCGTCTCATAGGCGTGTTTGCCAATGCCACGCTGAAGGAGATGGTGGCCGCGCAGACTGAGGCAAAGGCCTATGCCCGTGTGGGGCAGCGGTGTGACTTGCCATTGCGACTGGAACATCTGCTGGGACCTGTCGACGACGACGAGGTGACACAGGCAGAAAACAGACTGAAGACGGTAGCGGCCGACTATAGCGCCGACACGCTGCTGTGGTTTGAGCGCGGACCTGATTCTGCCTGCGATGTAGAAGCCATACGCCTGCTCGACCAAGGACATACGGCTAAGGCACTTGCCTGTTGGCAGCAGCGCACTGACCATGCCGCCGCCCAGAACATCTTTGTGGCCGAGCTCCTCACAGAACGTTATGAGGAGGCCGTGAGGCATGCCCAGCAGCTGTTCACAAAAGAGGAAGACATCCGTCTTGTCTTGAATACGATTTGCACTGAAGAGAACAATGTACGTCTCAGCGATGTGCTGTCGCTGGTTGAGCAATTCCCGTTGTCGTCCTCTTCTGACTCGTTACTCCTTTGTGTAGTGCGCGACATGCTTACCACCAATGTCCGTCAGCGCATAGAGAACCATTTGGAATTGGCAGAAATAACCGAGAGAGAAGACGCAGAGCAACGAAGCAATGTGACTGCCCTGATGGTCGACGATGGCCATAACTGGTTGCCGTGGCTCGGTAAAACCATCGGTGTAGATAGTGCGGCCTACCAGATGCTGAGTGATCAGATGGCGGGACAGCTCTATCGATTGAATTTTCCGGTTTTCCTCGGCCAGAATGTTGAGCAAATGTACGAAGCTTTGAAGCTTGCAGCCAATCTGGCAATCGATGAGTCTTTGAAGGTCAAGACAAAGAATGCGCTGTCTGTTTCCGAGAAGCTCATCACGGCATGGAGAGAGCGTACATTCGTTAATGAGCCGGGCAATGAAGAACATTCTTTTGGCGATATCATTCGCTCCTGCCTCGTTTACGTTATTATCTGGGTGATATTTCTGGGATTGTTTAAAGTCTGCTTCCCCAATGGTATCAGTACTATGAAAAAAGTCCGGCAACGCCCCAAAATTGAAATCCATCACCCCGTTCTTGATGTGCCCAATTACAAACTGCCTGATTTGGAGAAATTTGCGCTTCCCAATGTGCCTGCGCTTCACGGCCTGCCTGTGCCGTTAGAGTCTGTCAGGTATGTAGGCAAAGATGAGCAGGAGCTGAAAATGTTTGAGAAACGCTTGGAAGAGATGCTGAATGATGAATTCCAGTATGATCAAATGTCTCCTCCCGTCACTGTTCCCGATGTTTCTGCCGATGCAGAAGACTCTGCCAGTCCCATTGAACCTGACGAGCCGATTTCTCCTGACGAGCCGATTTCCCCTGACGAGCCGATTTCTCCTGACGAGCCGATAGTGCCTGACGAACCGATTTCTCCTGACGAGCCGATAGTGCCTGAGGAATCTCCAGCCGGGGCTGATGAACCTATACTGCCGCAAGAACCCACAGAAACTGAATAATTTCCCCTTACGCCTATGAATGAACAACACGAAATGGTATTGGCTCTTGCCGACGAACTGGTGCGCATGCAGCAGAACTTGGCCCGCATGGATTCTGCTGTGCGGGGCTACAAGCAACTGCAGCGTTCCGTGCAGCGTATGAATACTATTCTGCAGGCTGCCGGCTATGAGGTTGTAGACATGCTGGGACAGCCCTATAGCGACGGTATGCGCGTGGTGGCAAGCTTCAACCTCGACGACTCAATGCCTCCGGGGCAGCAACTTATCACTGCCGTGTCGCGGCCACAAGTAAACTATCAAGGGGAGATGATTCAGGTGGCTATGGTCACCGTCAGTCAGAAACCATAATACAACTTCATCCTTATGCGACAGAAAATCGACTATGGCATAGACCTCGGCACCACCAATTCCTCCATTTGCCGAATGGAGAAGGGCGTTCCCATGCTGATGCGCACCGACACGCTGCGTGAGGTCATGCCCTCGTGCGTGTCGTTTACCCGCCGTCAGAACATCAAGGTGGGTGAAAGCGCCTACAACGACCTGAAGTTAGACAATCGCCGGGCCACACTCACATGGCGGACAGAGAGCCAGAACACCTTTCAGGAGTTCAAACGCACTATGGGCACCGATACTGTCTACCACAGCAGTCACATGCAGCACGACTACAGCAGCATAGACCTTTCGGCCCAGGTACTCAAGGCACTGAAGGCTCTGGTAACCGACGAACAGCCGCAGGCCGCTGTTGTCACCGTGCCGGCAAAGTTCACCGTCAACCAAAAGACGGCCACGCTGCAAGCGGCTGAGCAGGCTGGATTTACACAGTGCGAGTTGCTGCAGGAGCCTATTGCTGCCGCTATGGCCTACGGACTGTCGGCCACACAGAAGGACGGTTGCTGGCTGGTGTTCGACTTTGGCGGGGGAACTTTCGATGCCGCATTGCTGCGTGTTGAGGACGGCATTATACGTGTGGCCGATACAGAGGGCGACAACTACTTAGGCGGCAAGAACCTCGACTACGCCATCGTCGACCGGCTGTTGCTGCCCCACCTTGGGGCCAACTTCTCGCTGCAGAATACACTGGCCGACGAACAAAAGCGTCAGCTGCTGAGGGAAGCCTTGAAGACATACGCCGAAGAGGCGAAGATTCATCTCTCAGTGAACGGGCAGGATGACATCCTTTCAAACTTGGGCGAGCTGGGCTGCGACGATGACGGTGAAGAGATGGAACTCGATCTCACCATTACACAGAAACAGGCTTTCAGCGTGATGCGCCCATCGCTGCAGAAAGCCGTTGACAGCTGTCTTGAGCTGTTACGCCGCAACAATTTGACAGGAAGCAATCTCAACAAGATAATTCTGGTGGGAGGACCTACGCGTCTGCCTTTAGTGCAGCAGATGCTCAGCGAACAGATAGCTCCCGTGGTGGATAACAGCATTGACCCCATGACTGCTGTGGCTACTGGTGCTGCGCTCTACGCCTCCACCATCGACCTCATCCAACCCTCATCGCCCAACACTTCCCTGTCGCCCCGTGCCATACAGCTGGAGGTGGGATACGAGGCTACAACCGTAGAGCTGACCGACTGGGTGAGTCTGAAGTTGGCACTGGGACAGAAATACACGAAAGTGACAGCCTTGCTGACAAGAGCCGACAAAGCCTGGGACAGTGGCAGGGTGGAGGTGAACACTCAGGGCAGGGTTGTGACCGTACAGTTGGTTGAAGGCAGGGCCAACGCTTTCAACATCAGCCTTACCGATGAGAAAGGCAATGCCCTGGAGGCATCGCCAGACTCGTTTACCATCCTGCAAGGCACGCGTGTGGGCAGTGCTGTGCTGCCCTATCATATAGGCATCTCCGTGTGGAGTGAGCAGAAGGCCGATGGCGTGTTCATGCCTTTCATGGGTTTGGAAAAGAACAAGTCCCTGCCCGCCGTAGGCGTCATACGCAACCGCCATACCACTTGCCAGTTGCGGCCAGGCGTTGAGGACGACATGGTAAAGATTCCCGTTTATCAGGCTGACAGCTATCAGCATCTCGCCAGGGCATATCTTTATGAGTGGGTGGCCGACGTTGTCATCACTGGCGACGAGGTGCCCTGCCTCATACCTAAGGGAAGCATCGTTGAGGTGACGCTGCGGGTAGACAGCAGCGAGCAGATGACGCTTGAGGCCTATTTCCCTGAGCAGGACTGCACGGTGGAGAAACATCTTGACACCAGCCGTATGCACTCGGTGGCTGAGGCGGCACAACGCATCATCGCCGACATTGCCAGCGCATACGGTAGTCTGGCCATGATGGCCGAGAACGGAATAGATGTGTCACACCTTCAACAGTTGCTGGCCGACGTTGAGGCCGACAACCGCGTGAACACCGAGAAGAAGGCTGTGCTGCAACACCTGAAAGAGGTGCTGCGCCGTATTGAGGCGCTCGAAGGGGCATCGGAGTGGGAACATACCAAGAGTGTGCTGCTGCACGCTCTAGAGGAGTTGAAGACTGCACAAGCCTGTCTGGGCAACAGCCAGGGCGAGTTGCGGCTGAAGGAACTGCAGGCACAGGTGGATGAGGTGCTGGAGTCTAAAGACGAGAAGACGGCCAAGCGCCTCGCTGGTATGATGAAGAAACAGAAGGAAAGACTGCTCGAAATGCAGTGGCTAGTAAACTGGGTGAGCAGTCAGGATCTGTACTTCCATCAATATGATTGGACCAACGCCGACAAGGCACGCAAGCTCATTGACAGCACGAAGCAAATCATTGAACAGGGCACTACATTGGAACAGCTCAATGCCTATGCCAATGCCATCTACGCTATGAAGATCAAACCTCCCCAGCCTGAAGGCCAATCGGGGTCCTCATCTTCTACTCAAAAAAGAACCGCAACCGACGATGGCGACGAACGCTTTCACCGGCTGCTCTATTAACGCCATTCTCACCTCTTATGACTTATCAGAAAGGACAAATCATAGGTGGCTATACCGTGCTCTTCTACATCGGAGAGCAGACTGGCGGCGAGCTGTACCGTGTGCGCAGCAGCCAAGGGCGGCTCTGTTTCTTGAAGCTGTTCACCCCTGCCAGCTTCCCTTCTGCTGAGAGAATGTCAGACGAACATCCAGCACTCTTGGGAAGGGGACAGGCAGTAGTTGAGCCGTCTGAGGTGACGCTGCGCCGAAACATTCTGCATCCTAATGTCTGCCAGTTCATTGATAGCGGCATAGCTGAAGACAACCGTCATTATATGGTGACGCAATTTGTGAGTAGCGAGACACTGGCCGACCGGCTGCGGCGGCTGTCGGTCATGACTGTGGAGGACGCCTGCCAACTCACGGCAGCCCTTCTGCGTCTGCTCAACGACTTGCACCGCCAGGGCATTGCACATCGGGCCATCGGTCAGCAGTCCATCCTGCTCGACCTCACGGGGACTCTCGACGATTTCCGCCTTACCGACTTCGCACAGGCCGCTGATGCCGAGGGCGTCTCCGTGGCTGACGACCTCTATGCCGCAGGGCGCCTGTTGTTCCGCATGGTGTTTGGCATGGAGGCAGAACAGCCGCTGCGCATCCCCAACCTGCAACTTCCTTCCAATGGCGGGAAGCAGTGGGGCGGCGTTGACAGGCTGACGCGCGTCCTCTCAAAGGCTTTGGCTGACGATGCTTCCTGTCGTTTCAGCAGTGCCAACGACTTCCTGCTGGCGCTGACGGGACGTGCCGACCATCTGCTCTCGTCTCTTAACCCTTCGCCGTCTGACCATGCAAAGGGTTTTGCCAAGGTACAGGGCGGTGGCTTTGCCGATGTGGCAGGCATGAAAGAGCTGAAGAAACTGCTCAGTGAAGAGGTGCTCTACGTGCTGCGTGACCGTGAGCGGGCATTGCGCTACTGTTTGAATATCCCCAACGGTATGTTGCTTTACGGACCGCCGGGATGCGGAAAGACGTTCATTGCCGAGCGTTTTGCTGAAGAAGCGGGCTACAATTTCCGTTTCGTGAAGTCATCGGATCTGGCCAGCATCTACATACACGGAACGCAGGAGAAGATTGCACTGCTCTTCGACGAGGCGCGTGCAGCGGCACCCTGTGTACTCTGCTTCGACGAGTTTGAGGCACTCGTGCCGCAGCGCACACAAACACAAAACGCCGGTCAAAGCGCAGAGGTCAATGAGTTCCTCACACAGCTCAACAACTGCGGAGAGGACCAGGTGTTTGTCATTGCAACGACCAACCAGCCGCTGCTCATCGACACTGCGGTGCTGCGAAGAGGACGTATCGACCATCTCATCTATGTGCCCATGCCCGACGAGGAGGCAAGGCAGCAGCTGTTTGACATTCATCTGAAGAATCGGCCCAAGGCTGCCGACATCGACTGCCAACGCCTGGCACGCCTGACAGAAGGCTACATAGCCAGCGAGGTGGCATACGTCGCACATCAGGCGGCATTGAGGGCATCGCGCACTGACGCACTCATCACACAGCAACTGATGGAGCAGGTGGTGAGCGAAACAAAGCCACGAACGCCGGCTGACACTGCTAAACGCTATGAGGCCATGCGGCTACAATTGGAGCAGCGACGGGAACAAAGACCTAAGATAGGGTTCTGACAGCGGCTGGCAGGTCACGGTCGTCGAGCACACGGAAGCGCTGACGGGCCTTCGCAATGTCGGCACCATCCACGTCGGAGCTGCACCAAGCCACACCGGCGGAGCAGGCGGACATCGTGCGACCCAGCGGGTCGATGATGGCCGAGCCGCCGATGTAGTCGCAGGCTGTGTCGCTGCCCACACGGTTGACGGCCACCACACAGCACTGGTTCTCTATGGCACGGGCACGGGTGAGTGTCTCCCACGCCAGCTGCCGCTTCGCAGGCCAGTTGGCGACGTAGATGATGGCATCGTAAAGGAGGGGGGAGAAAGGGGCAGCGGAAGGTGAGAGAGGGCTTCTGCCGTAGCGTGAGAAGACGGGGAAGCGCAGGTCGTAGCACGTCTGCAACAGCAGGCGAAGGCCCTTCCACTCGGCCACCACTGCCTCTTGGCCAGCGGTGAAGAACGTGTCCTCGCCGCCGTGGCGGAACAGGTGGCGCTTGTCGTAGAACACGGTGGTGGCAGGCGTGACGAAGTAATGGCGGTTGCGGTACTTGCCGTCGCTCGTGCGCACGGCCAAGCTGCCGCTGATGGCACACTCTTTGCTCCGCGCCGTATCTTTCATCCATGTTAGCGCCTCGCTCTGCTCCTCGTCTTCGGCTATGCCTTCAGGCGCTACGCAGAAGCCGGTGGCCCACATCTCGGGCAGCACAAAGAGCGTGTCGCTCATGCCATCGGCCGCTGCTTCGCTCATCAGCCGCTCCGCCCGCTTGATGTTCTCTTGAGGTGCTGACCATGCAATGTCAGTCTGCAGAATGGTAATCTTCATGGTAAAAGTCTTTTGTCAGTTCGTGATACGCGGCGCTGCCGATGGTTAGCTCCTGCCGCTGCAGCACGGCGGGATGCTTCCTGTAAGCCAGAAGCACTCGCTTAGGCGGCTTGGCCGACGAGGTCTTCACCATGCACACACGGCTCTTGAAGAGTCCGGCCAACGAAGCCTCGGCATCCATGCGCTGCTGCTGGTCGGCAGGCACGATGACGCTCAGCTCGCCGTCGTCGCGCAGCAATTGCCAGGCGTTGGTGGCCAGTGTGCGGTAGGTCAGCGTGCCGTCATGGCGTGCCATCGTCCGTTTGTCGTCGGGGCAGGGCAGGGACTGTGTGAAGAACGGCGGGTTGCAGACAATGGCGTGCCACCCTCTCTCACTGCTTTCCACAGTATCAGCAAAGACCTGCCGAAGGATGGCAACGCGGTCGGAAAAGGACGGGGCAGCATCAGCAAAGTCCTGTTGGAGGATGGTGACGCGGTCGGAGAAGGGCGAGGCAGCAACATTCTCCTGCGCCTGAAGGACGGCGTCGGCATCGATGTCGATGCCCACCACCCGTGCCTCGGGAAACCGCTGTGCCATCATCAAGGCGATGAGGCCGGTGCCCGTACCCACATCGAGGACACGCACTGTCCCTTCAACATTTGGCACAGAGGCCCACGCCCCCAAGAGCGTCCCGTCCGTACCCACCTTCATGGCGCACCGCTCCTGCCAGACAGTGAACTGCCGGAAAGCAAAATAGCTGTTCTTCATCGGCGGCAAAGTTACGAATAAACGAGTGAAATGCAAAAGGAAAACTTGTTTTTCTTTTCATTTCCAAGTGTTAGTAACTTCGGCAAAGCCAAAGTTACGAATAAACGAGTGAAATGCAAAAGGAAAACTTGTTTTTCTTTCATTTCCGAGTAATGAATTAGGCAATACCTAAAAATGAAGCCCCGAGTAACAGCATTTTTGTTATATGGAAGTGCAATATCTTGAAAGCTTTCGGTAGCAAGAGCGATAGAGCTGAGCACGCGGTCGAGAAAAGCAAAGTTTTGTTAGAAGTGTACAGAGCCTTTGTACACACTGTACAGAGGCTCTGTACACTTCTCGCCTGCTTTCCGCGTAAACGACGCAGTGATGCCGTAAACACAAGGACATCAGAAAAAGCCATGACTAACCTAAGCCAAGAAAAACACTAATTATTCGTAATTCTTTCAGCACTTTGAGCTATTGTGAAGAAAAATGTGTAATTTTGCAGGCTAAAAACAAGGAAAAAGAAGAATGAGTGACAGTCACAGCAACAAGGCATTCTCGATGATTGCCGACATAGACGGAGATTTTTCAAGCCTGATAGATGTAGATCTGCCGAGCGAGCTGCCCATCCTGCCCGTCAGGAACCTGGTGCTCTTCCCGGGCGTCGTCTCGCCCATATTGATAGGCCGCGAGTCCAGCATGAGGCTGGTGCGCAAGGCCGAGAAGTCAGGCACGCTGATTGGCATCGTGTGTCAGAAAGACCCCGACGTGGAAGAGCCTGGATTGGAAGACCTCTTCACCTACGGTGTCTTTGCCAAGGTGGTGAAGCAGCTCACCCTGCCCAATGGTGCCGTCACAGCCATCATACAGGGGCTGGGACGTCTGCGACTGAAGGACATCAGCGCAGAGGTGCCCTTCCTCACGGGCGTAGTGGAGAGCGCTCCGGAAATCATGCCAGAGAAGCGCGACAAGGAGTGGAAGACAGCCATGGACGACTTGCGCAAGCAGGTGGAGGAATACATCAACATCAGCGACGACATACCCGACGAGGCCAGCTTTGCCATACGCAACATCTCTAATAATATGATGGCGCTGAACTTCGTCTGCTCGAACATGCCCTTCTCCACCAAGGAGAAAAACAACCTTATCAGCGTCGACTCGATGAAGGAGCGCCTCTTCCTCACGATGAAGGCCCTCAACCGCGAGATCAACCTGCAGAACCTGAAGGCCGACATCCGCAACAAGACCCGCGAAGACCTGGACGAGCAGCAGAAGAACTACTTCCTGCAACAGCAAATCAAGAACCTGCAGGCTGAGATAGGCAGTGGCTCGTCGCCCGAGAAGGCCGCCCTGATAGAGAAGGCCAGAGACAAGAAATGGTCGGAGGAGGTGGAGGCCACCTTCTATAAGGAGATAGAGAAGCTGGACAGCCTGCAGGTGCAGTCGCCCGACTTCAACGTGCAGCTCAGCTATCTGCAGACCTTCGTCAGCCTACCGTGGGGCGAGTACACCAAGGACGACCTCAACCTGCAGCGGGCACAGAAGATTCTGGACCGCGACCACTACGGCATGGAGAAGGTGAAGGAGCGCATCCTGGAATATATGGCTGTGCTCTCATTGCGCGGCGACCTGAAGAGTCCCATCCTCTGCCTCTACGGCCCTCCGGGCGTGGGCAAGACCTCACTGGGCAAGAGCGTGGCAGCCGCCATGAAGCGCAAGTATGTGCGCATCTCCTTAGGCGGCCTGCACGACGAGGCCGAGATTCGCGGACACCGCCGCACATACGTCGGCGCCATGCCTGGACGCATCATCAAGAGCATACAGAAGGCGGGCTCCAGCAACCCCGTGTTCATACTCGACGAGATAGACAAGGTGACGCAGGCCACCATCAACGGCGACCCCGCATCGGCCATGCTCGAAGTGCTCGACCCAGAGCAGAACACCGCCTTCCACGACAACTACCTCGACGTGGACTACGACCTGTCGAAGGTGCTCTTCATCGCTACGGCCAACAACCTCAGCACCATACCCAAGCCACTGCTCGACCGCATGGAGATTATAGAGCTGAGCGGCTATATCACCGAAGAGAAGATAGAGATAGCTAAGCGCCACCTCATACCCCGCGAACTGGAGAACACGGGCCTGAACACGGTGAAACCGAAGCCCACGTTCAACAAGGCTGCCATCGAGAAAATCATCGAGCAGTACAGCCGTGAGAGCGGCGTGCGCCAGCTGGAGAAGCAGATAAACAAGGCGCTGCGCAAGCTGGCGTACAAATTTGCAACAAAAGCCCCCCTGTCGTCCCCCGAGGGGGACACAAATGTCCGCAAGGGTAATGAAGCCCCCTTGGGGGCAGTAGAGGGGGCCAAGATTACGCCCTCGTCGCTCGAAGACCTGCTGGGCAAGCCGCCTTTCTATCGCGACATCTACCAGGGCAACGACTATGCCGGCGTGGTCACCGGACTGGCCTGGACCAGCGTGGGCGGCGAGATACTGTTCATCGAGACATCGCTGTCGAAGGGCAAGGGCCAGAAGCTGACGCTGACCGGCAACCTCGGCGACGTGATGAAGGAGAGCGCCGTGCTGGCCTTAGAGTATGTGAAGGCCCACGCCGACGTGCTCAGCATCGACTACCGCATCTTCGACAACTACAACATCCACATCCACGTGCCCGAGGGCGCCACGCCGAAGGACGGCCCGTCGGCGGGCATCACCATCGCCACCTCGATAGCCTCGGCGCTGACACAGCGCAAGGTGCGCAAGAACACAGCCATGACGGGCGAGATAACCCTGCGTGGCAAGGTGCTGCCCGTGGGCGGCATCAAGGAGAAGATTCTCGCCGCCAAGCGTGCCGGCATCACCGACATCGTGATGTGCCAGGAGAACGAGAAGGACATCCTCGAGATACCCGAGATGTACCTCAAGGGCGTCACCTTCCACTATGTCGAGGATGTGCAGGACGTGTGGGCCTTCGCCCTCACCGACGAGCTGGTGAAGAATCCCGTGGCCTTCGACATCACGGAAGAGGCCCATCCTGCTCAATAACTCATAGGCCTCATAGGTCTAATAAGTCTAATAGATCCCATAAGTCCTATAAGTCCTATAAGTCCCATAAGTCCCATAAGTCTCATAAGTCCCATAAGTCTCATAAGTCCCATGACCTTCCAGCTACAGCACACCGACCCAGCCTCCGACGCCCGCGCCGGCCTCATCACCACCGACCACGGACAGATTCAGACACCTATCTTCATGCCCGTGGGCACCTGCGGCACGGTGAAGGGCGTGCACTTCAGCGAGCTGAGAGAGCAGGTGCAGGCACAGATCATCCTGGGCAACACCTACCACCTCTACCTGCGTCCCGGCTTAGAGATACTGAGGAAGGCGGGCGGCCTGCATCAGTTCAACACTTGGGACCGGCCCATTCTGACCGACTCGGGCGGCTTTCAGGTCTTTTCGCTCACCAGCATCCGCAAACTGAGGGAGGAGGGCTGCGAGTTCCGCAGTCACATCGACGGCTCGAAGCATATCTTCACGCCCGAGAACGTGATGGACACGCAGCGCATCATCGGTGCCGACATCATGATGGCGCTCGACGAGTGTCCGCCGGGCGAGAGCGACTATCAGTATGCGAAAAAGTCATTGGGTCTGACGCAGCGCTGGCTGGAACGCTGCATCAAGCGCTTCAACGAGACGGAGCCGCTCTACGGCCATCAGCAGACGCTCTTCCCCATCGTGCAGGGCTGCAAATACAGAGACCTGCGCGAGGATGCCGCCAAGCATGTGTGCGACCTGTTGCCCACGATAGGCGACGGTCAGGGCGGCATGAGCATCGGCGGTCTGGCCGTAGGCGAGCCTACTGAGGTGATGTACGAGATGATAGAGGTGGTGAACGCCATCCTGCCCAAGGACCGGCCACGCTACTTGATGGGTGTGGGCACGCCGCAGAACATCCTCGAGGCCATAGAGCGCGGCGTCGACATGTTCGACTGCGTCATGCCTACCCGCAACGGGCGCAACGCGCTGCTCTTCACCTACCACGGCACGATGAACCTGCGCAACAAGAAGTGGGAGCAGGACTTCAGCCCCATCGACCCCGACGGTTGCTACATCGACCGGCTGCACACCAAGGCCTACCTGCACCACCTCTTCAAGGCACAGGAGCTGCTGGCCCTGCAGATAGCCTCTATCCACAACCTCGCCTTCTACCTCCGCTTAGTGACCGACGCCCGCCAGCACATCATCGCCGGCGACTTCACCCACTGGAAGCGCAGCGTCATAGAAGACCTCGGGAAAAGAATATAACGAAAAGACGTAATGACGTTATCACGTGATAACGTGATAACGTCATTACGTGATAATGAAAAAGCTAAAACGCCATCAATGAAGCGTCTCGACTGGTATATCATCAAGAAGTTCATCGGCACCTACATCTTCGCCATCCTGCTGATTATCTCTATCAGCATCGTGTTCGACTTCAACGAGAACATGGCGAAGTTTGCCAATAACCATGCACCGTGGCGAGCCATCATCTTCGACTACTACGCCAATTTCATCCCTTATTTCGCCAACCTCTTCTCACCGCTCTTCGTCTTCATTGCCGTCATCTTCTTCACGTCGAAGCTGGCCGGCAACAGCGAGGTCATAGCCATGCTGGCCTCTGGCACCAGCTTCCGCCGGCTCTTGCGGCCCTATATGCTGTCGGCAGCCCTCATTGCGGGCATCAACTTCTTCCTCGGGGCCTACGTCATCCCCGGCGGAAACATTGTGAGACAGAACTTTGAGACCCTGTACAAGAACAAGAAGAAACAGACATCAGCCTCGAATGTTGCCCTGCAGGTGGGGCCGGGCATCGTGGCCAGCATCCAGCAGTACGACAACAACTCGAAGCGAGGCTACGGCTTCGCCCTCTATAAGTTTGAACAAAAGAAACTGGTAAGCCAGATGACTGCCAACGTCATCCAGTATGACACCATCAGCGACAGCCGCTACCATTGGAAGGCCACCAACTATAAGATACGCACGCTGAAGGGCTTGAGGGAAAAGATTGAGACCGGAGCCGAGATTGACACCATGATTATGATGGAGCCTATGGATCTGGTCTACTCGAAGGGTCAGCAGGAACAGTTTACCTCACCTGAGCTGCTGCGCTACATCTCGAAGCAGCAGGAACGCGGATCCACCAATGTGGTGCAATACGAGGTGGAATATCACAAGCGCATCGCCACCAGCTTTGCCTCGTTTATCCTCACCATCATCGGTGCCTCGCTGTCCGCCCGCAAGCGCAAGGGCGGCATGGGCCTCGCGTTAGGCATCGGCCTGGCCCTCTCGTTCACCTATATCCTGCTGCAGACCGTATCGGCTACCTTCGCCATACAGGCCAACATGCCGCCCATGCTTGCAGCATGGCTGCCCAACCTCCTCTTCATCGTCATCGCCTATTTCTGCTACCGGCAGGCACCTAACTAAAAACGCCTTTGTCACGCCCTCGACTTGCAGGGCGGACTGCTACAGCTTGCCCGCAGACCTTAGTAGGCGTGCTCGTCGTGAATGAAGAGGCTCTTTATGGTTATCCAGATGATGCGCAGGTCGAGCCAGATGCTCCAGTTCTCGATGTACCAGATGTCGCGCTTCACGCGTTCTTCCATCTGCCACAATTCCTTCGTCTCGCCGCGGAATCCCGTCACCTGTGCCCAGCCGGTGATGCCAGGCTTTACGAAGTGGCGCACCATGTAGGAACCAATCAATTGTGAATATTGCTGGGTATGCAGCAGCATGTGAGGCCGTGGTCCCACGATACTCATGTTGCCCGTCAGCACATTCCAGAATTGCGGTAGCTCGTCGATGTTGTATTTTCGCATAAAGCTGCCGAAGGGGAACTTCCTTGGGTCGTCTTCAGTGGCCTGCAGCCTGTCAGCCTCTTGGTTGGTGTGCATGGAGCGGAACTTGTAGCACATGAATACCTTGCCATTGATGCCCGTGCGCTGCTGACGGAAGAAGACGGGACCGGGGCTCTGCATGACGATGAGGAGGGCGATGAAAGGCAGCAGTGGCAGAATACAGAGCAGGACAAGGAATGAAACAACGATGTCGAACCCACGCTTCATCACTCTGTTGACAATGTTCTCCAAAGGCACCTCGTGGGTGGTGAACACCTCCATGTCGTCGAGGAACTCGCGTTTCAGGTTCAGGTCTAGCCTGTCCTCCGTGGCTGGTAAATAATAGAAATGTATGACGTGGCGGTCGCAGTAGTCGGACAGCACCCGTATTTCTTCGCGTTCGGTTCGCGGTAGACAGACATATACCTCATCGCCCAGGTCAAGCACCTTGTCTGCTTTGACGTCCTCCATCAGCTTGAGCTTCGACCCTAACCGCAAGAAAGCACTCTCTCTGCTTTTGCTCTCGCTGTCGTTAAGATTGCCTTCAAAGCTAAGCTCCGTGTCTGCATAGTATCCCTTCACACGATAGCCCAGGGTGGTGTCTGTGTCCAGCCTGTTGTATAGCGTGGCGAGTGCAGGATCAGCACCGATGAACGACACTGTCCGGGTGTTCATGCCCGCCTGGCGGAAGCGTTTGATGGCATAACGCTCGAAGAGGCGCACTGTGATGAGAAGAACAATCATGCTGAGCCCCATCAGCAACAACAGTTTGCCCACGGGTACCGACATCTCCACTGCTTTCATCACGATATAGGCGATGGTGGTCTGCGCAATGATTAGCTCGCACACTCTGCGCAGGATGTCGCCGCCAGACACCAGTCGCAGATGTATGATGGTGCTGAACTTCCACTGAGCCAACAGCATCGCCATGTTGCATACCAGCCAGAACACCTCAGTGATGTTATTGCTCCATTGGCTCATGGCAGGATGCAACCAACGGAAGATCAACAGCAGTCCGTTGAGCAGCAGCAGATCGCCTACGATAACTATCCGTTTGATGAGCGTGTTTGTTTGGTTGTTTCGCCGAGTCATGTGTGTGTTATCTTGTTTTCTTGGCTGTGCGTTCCCTCAGCACGTTGATGATGAAGAGTGGGTTGCCCAGCAGGTATCTGCGCCACATGCGCTTTGGTTCCTTCAGCAGGCGGTAGAGCCATTCCATCGAGTGCTGCTGACACCACAATGGAGCCCGCTTCGCAGTGCCTGCATAGAAATCGAACACCGCACCGATGGTGCCCACATGGCAGTGGATGTCGAGCTCGCTCCAGTGCTGCCACACCCATTTCTCCTGTTTGGGCGCGGTCATGCCTATCCACAGCAGGTCAGGGCAAGCCTCGTTGATGGCTTTGACGATGGCCGCGTTGTCCTCGTCGGAGAACTCTGCCTTGTAAGGAGGCGAATAGGTGACGACCTCAATGTTTGGATAGTCCACCGCTGCCCTCTGCCGTATCTTTTCCAGCACCGTGTCTGAGCTGCCCATGAACATCACTCGCTCTTTGTCATTTCCCTTTTTCCCTTTATCGTTTAGCCTTTGCATTTCGAAGGTGTAAAGATCCCATCCGGCGATTCTCTCCTTCGGCTGCGACTTTGCCTTCGTCCATCGGCAGACCTTCACGATGCTGGCCCCGTCGGGAATCAGGTAATCGCCCTTGGTCAAAGCCTCTGCAAATGCCGCATCCTTCTGCGCCACATTATATGAGTGCGCATTGATGGTGTTGATGAGCACCTTGCCCTCAGGAATCATGCCCAGTTCGTCCTTGGAGCCCACCAAATATAGTTCAGAGAGTTTGAGCATTGTTTTTGTTCTTCAGCACATCCTCATACAGCGACATCATCTTTTTGGCTTTGTTTTCCCACGATAGTTCTTCTGCTCTTTGCTGACAGTTTTGTGACATTGCCACTAAAGTGTTGCGATGGTCATAGAGGTATGCTATTCTGTTTGCAAAGTCTTTGATAGATTGTTCGGGGGTAGACAGGGGGATTTTTATTCCCACTTGTTCTGTGATGACAGCAGACATGCCGCAAGTGTCAAAGCATAGCACGGGGAGACGATTACTGATGGCTTCTAAAACAACAGTTGAAGTGTCTTCGTTAACACTTGTGAATAGGAACAAGTCTGCATTTCTCATTTCCTCTATCACTTGTTTGTTTGGGCAACTACCCATCCATTGTATCCTGTCCTCTATACCCACTTGTTTGGATAACTCCTTAGCGTATTCTTCTTGTTCCTTGCTTCCAGTTCCAAATACTTTGAGCATGAGTTTTCTGTTTGCAACAGTTGCAATGGCCTTGATCGCTAAGTCTAATCTTTTCCTGAAATCAAATTTCCCGACCCAGATGATTGTCAACGAATCATTCAAGAATCTTTCCCGATTGGCAATAGGATAGGTTTCAACGATTGTTCCTGTTTCTGGGATAATTATAGATTCCAAGTGTTTGTGTTTTTTTATTGCCTTATTTGAATCAGGAATGGCTGAAATAAGCAAGGATGCCTGTTTCATGGCTAAACCTACCCTCCAGCTATGCTTGATTTGCCATGTGTTTAGACGGTTCTTGATGAGCATGAAAGTCTTCATTTTCCACGATGCCCCTTCGGTGTATTGCATGGGAAATTGTTTCAAACCGCCTATAGGTCCCCACACAAACGGGATACCAGTTTCTTTGCTTATTTCCCACAAATATCCAGGTTCACGGAACCCAATCATGTTTAGTTGATGCAGAATGTCTATAGCCTCATCTTCGCAAATCTTCCTTGCCAACTCCAAAGTCTTTTTCTGCCATTTCCTGTAGTAATAGTAGAAACGCCAGTCGCCTTGGTTCCAACACATCCGCCTGACTTTCTCCGTAACAGGAAGATAATAGAAATGCATGTTTGCACCCTGAACTAACGTCGGAACCATTTCCTCAATCTTGTCTCGGAACTCACCTTCCGTTATAATGTGTAGTTCGCAATGGCTTGCTAGGTTCACGCACCAGTTCCACCCCATCCCTGGCTCACTGCCCATATTTGGTGAGCATGCGTATGCACTAACTAATACCTTCATTGTATATAATCTAAACAACTATTTTTTTGAACCTCCAATATTATCTTTGGATGATTTGCTGGAGTGCATCAGGTAGATGAACTACAATTATCTTGTTCTTTGCTTTTCAGGGAGTGGTAAATGGTAGTCATTCCATCATTAATTGTGTCTGCTGAAAATTGTTCATATACAAATTTTCTGGAATAATTAGCCATGTCTTTTCGTGTTTCTTCATGCTCTATGATGTATGAGAGTCTATCTGCCATGCCTTCCCAATTGCCGAAATCAAAAATCAATGCGTTACGGCTATCCTCCAGCACGTCAGGTAAACCGCCTACGGGTGTTGTGACCACACAGACGCCGTATGCCCACGCTTCCAAAACCACCATAGGGAATCCTTCCTCGTAGGAGCACATGCACAATATGCTGGCCTTGCGGAAGAATTCTTCTTTTTCTTTTCCGACGATATATCCTGTAAACGTTACAGTGTCTGCCAACCCCATCTCTTTTGCCATTCGCTGATAACGCTCCACTTCACCATTGCCCAGCATATACACTCTCCAGTCTGGATGCCGTCTTCCTATCTTTTGCCATGCTTTCAGCAATAGGTCCGGAGCCTTATTGTCATTGAAGTAGGCCGCCATGATGATGACTTTCTCTTTCTCTTCAAAGGGCACTTCCGGCACTTCCTCGCAGGCGTTATATAATACTGTAGTGGGCGTAGTGATGTCTGCGTACATCTCTTGGTACAGCTTCTGCCACTTCTTTGCTAAAAGGATGATAAGGTCTGCCTGCTTCAGACACCACAGGAACAGCCTGTTTCGTGTGTGGTCTTTCAACTGGTTGCCCATGTGGATGTGCATGATGATGTGTTTCCTTCCTAATAGTGCCAGCAGGAATATAGGCATCTGGATGATGAGGCAGATCCTGTCGGGAACGGTATGGAAATGCACGATGTCGTACCGCCAAATAATAAACAGCGCCAAGATGTTGGCTTTCACTGCGTACCACAGTTTCCACAGATAGTTGCGTTGAATCTGCGTGCCGAGCCAATAGCAGTTGAATTCTTTCCATGCGGGCATCTTCTTCATCAACCGAATGACCGAAGCCACGCCGCCAGCACTCTGCTCGGCGGAACCGACGACCAACACTCGCTTATTCTCCATAGAGCAACCTGTCGTTTTCCTTGGCCTGTTCTTCGGTAAAGCGCATCTTAATGAGTTTGGCAGGTACGCCGCCGATGATGGAATAGGGTGGAAACGATTGTGTCACCACTGCTCCGGCAGCGATGATACTGCCATGGCCGATAGTTACACCTTTCAGAATGGTAACGTTGGCACCGCACCACACATCGTCTTCGATGACCACAGGGGCATCGTTTTCGGGCAATTTGTCTTCTACAGTTATATCGATGATGTATTTGCCAATGAGATCTGATCGGTGGTCGCCAGTAATTATGGTGGGATGGGGGCCGAAGACTACTTTTCGCCCTATGGTCAGAGTGGCTTTCGTACAATAGAACGTGCTCCCTTTCGGAATGGACGTCCCATCGCCTACAGACAGGTTCTTCAGTCCTTTGATGTCAGACGACATCGGGCGCAAGTAGACTCCTTTACCACAGTGGTGCATTGCCCGTTTCCAAATCGGACTCCAGAGCTTATCCCACAGATAGCTTGGTACCAAGCTAATTTTAGCCAGCAACTCGTATGTTTTCATCCTATATGATTGGAGCATTTGGGGCTTCTGGGGCTGTTGTGATTTCTGGTGACAATTCGTTTAATTCGTCTGATTCGTTATCGTCCTCCTCTTCGTCTTCCAATTCGTTGTTCCTGTTGGCATTCAGACATAACCCCAACAGCATGCAGTAGCCCATGCCTTTGCCTGAGAGCCACGACGTGTCGGCCGTTTGTTCGATGGCAAGGCAGAAGAAAACCATCAGTGCTATTCGGTAGTAGTGCATGTCCTCAATCTCGTTGATGGCTTTCAGCCTACGTTTCCAGAAGATGCAGAAAAGGACGACCCCCACAATGCCATACTGTGACAATGTAGGGTAGAAGGCATCGCATATAAACCCGCCTCCTTCATCGAGTCCCCAAATGCTATTCAACTGATAGTCATAATAAAGCGATGAATAGTGTACCCAAGCACCATTTGTAGCAAAGGTGCCCATGCCAGGCCCAAGCGGGAAGTAGTCCCATAGAATGTGTAGTGAAGTCTTGTAGGTCATGGGGCGTGCCAAGGCTGCATTGCTCCACCCTGACATATAATAGATGTCGAAGCGCTGCCATACCACTGCTATCACCACTGCCATAAGCAAGACAACAGCAATGGTCGTCTTGGGCGACTTGAAGTCGAGCTGTTTCTTAAGGAAGAACAACAACGCAATAAAGCACACCACCTCGCCTATAAACTTGTATTTCGGTGCCAGCATACCTGTCAATACGATGGCAGTGGCAATCAGCATATTCTTTCGTGTCTGTTCTGTGAAGATATACCATGCCATGCCCGTACTGATAGCCAACTGTCCCAAAACCGGAAATTCTGCTTCTACTCCCCTTTGTGTCGTTTCAGGATGGAGATAAATCCATGATGCCAATGTGATGACCATCGATGTCAACATCCACTTCTTTTGACGTTCAGTAAATTGTGGATTCAGTATCCATGTACAGAAGATGATGGAATAGGGTCTTATCTGTTGCACGAACTCTATCCATACAGCTCCAGCTACATTCACCTGCATGAAGAGAGAATATACCACATAGAAAGCCAAGATGCCCAGGAAGGTGAAATACTCTTTCCAAGGCTCTTCGTTGGTGTCAGGATTCCTCCTTTGATAAAATGTATAAACGATGAGCAGGGCCGTCATCACCTCGTCGATGCTTTGAAATCCCGGCAGGTCGTTATACGCGATGCAGGTGGGAAAATAGATAATCCAGTATAGGGTAAAGAACCTTGTAATCGAGTTCATTTGATTATGTATTTTCTGCGCTTGATTCTATTGTTTATATAAAATAACCATTCTGGCATAATACTACGAATTCGTTCCTTCAGCGTTTTCTTTTTACTTTCATTCCACGATCCCATATACCAATGAATGCTGTGTGTTTTCTTGGTGACACGCAATCGACCTGAAATCACATTGACGGGCGCAAAGAATTCATGTGGATAGATGGTTATGTCACCCACCTTTTGAATGCCTTTTTTGCTCTGCAGGCCCATCTGTACCAGCACTTCCGTCGTATGGGCAACAATGGTTTTAGTCCAAGGCGAAAGGTGGGATATGTCAAAGGTCAATTCTTTATAATACGTCATCATTCGTTGTAAAAATGGATGCCCCTTGTCCATACCGAATCCAAGTCCCAATGCAACTGCAAAAGCGTATTTTGGGGCATACCTGCCAGGCGTATTTGATCCGTCTGGGTCAACCTCAAACCCCATGAAGTTGCCTCGTTCTATTATGTCATCCATCGGACGTATCACCTCCACGTCCGTATCGAAATAGATTCCTCCATAGTGATAGAGAATCCAGAACCGCGCATAGTCGCTGACAAACGCATATTTCTTTTGTCTGTATGCTTCAGCCGTATATGGAATGATGTTTACGTCGAAGTTGTCCTCGTTCCATTCCCGTATTTCGTAGTTAGGCAAAAACTTCCTCCATGACGCAATACAGCGTAGGGCAAGTTCTGGTAATGGATTATGTCCGAACCAACAATAGTGTATGGTTTTGGGTATCATAAACAGGGTATTAACTTCTGCGTAATAGCTCGTGAATATAGAAAAGCATTGACGTCAGGTCGTGAGCGTTTCTGAATGGTTGATTCGTCATCAATAATCATTTGTATTGCTTTGGCCATATCTACATCATTCTCCTGCTCAATCTTTGTTCCAAACTGCCAGTTGTTACTCGCAGTTTTAGCTCCCCCCACATCTGTGCTAATGATATAACAGCCAAGTGCCGCTGCTTGGCTGAATACATTTGCAAACCCTTCATGTCGTGCAGAAGACAAATATAATTTAGCTTTCAGAAAATAGTTGAACAACTCTTTTTGGTCGTATATCAAGCCTGTAAAGATAACCTTGCCGATTAAATGTGGGTTGGCGTCAAAAAATGATGTGGCATATTCATTTATGTTGGTGCCTTTATCAATAAGAAAACTATCTGTGAAAGGTCCAATAAGATAGACCTTCCAATCTTTTAGATGTACTTTCCCCAAGGCTTTTAATAGCATGTCTGTATTCTTTTGATAATTACCAATTCTTCCCACAGAAATCATAATGTTTTCTTTTTCTGACCATGGCCGTATCTGTAATCCAAATTCGTTGAATAGTTCATCATCCAAACAGGGGTAAAGAGAAACCAATCCTTGCCAATTGTACCTTTTGAAAGCCTTTTGCATTATACCATAGGCTCTTTCATTGGCTACAAGAAACTTCACATGGTTGAAAAAATGATTTGCAAGTTTTCGTTTTGTCCAGGCTGCGAGTCCGCTACCATATACTGTTCCTGTTTCAAAAAAGTCTTGAGCCTGAGGTTCTTCCATATCTCCAAACACAATAATTGAAATCTTTGGGTTCAGTTTCAGAAGAATCCAAGTTAGTAGCATGTGATGGGCAGAGCATCCGCAGAAAAACAAAGAATTTGTTCGTGAGGCATAGGGTAGGACATACAATATCCAGTCAAACATCTCTTTTGTTTTGGATACTTTTCTTCTTGAATGTCCAACTAACACGGCATTCCGATAGCATTTGGGCAATTCTGCATCTCCTTGATTACTACCATAGATAATCTTTAATGGAACATGTTGAGCGCGAGCTAAATAATAAGGAATCAGAAAGACATCCTTTGTTAGGTACATTTTCTGAAATGTTGCCAAGTATGCTATGTTTTGTTCTCTGCTCATCTTTCAAACCTCATAGCCTATTTCCCGTAACCATTCCATGATAGCTTTTATTCGTAGGCTCCAATCTGCTTTTTCCAAAGCCACAGTCCTGTTCCTGTCTACTAGTTCCTGATAGTCTTCGATATGACGAACAATGCTTCTTACTTGTTCTATGATGCATTCTTGCTGCAAATGAACTGTTGGGTCATAGCCTATCAGGTCTGTCAGTTCTTTTGGTGCACGACCTAGGATGATTGTGCCCGAAAGCATACATTCCCAGTAACGTTGGGTTAGCGTCTCAATATTTCCGGCTAATTCCGGCTGCATGTCACAACGTGGAATGCTCAAAACAATTTTTGAGTCGGCCAATGAATTGACAAGGTCTTTGCGAGTGTGCAAAAGCGTTTTCTCGTCTTTGCTACAGATAGAGTGTATGTCGTCGCCAAAATTAACGCTCCCCCATAGCTTTGCCACGCGGCCATACTGTAAGATGTCAATATTGCGTTTCGACAAAGGCTTTTCAGCGTGAAAAGTAATAGTGTCAATTCCTTCTGTGATGGTCAGGATGTTCATGTTGGGAAAACGCCGACGAAATTCGTCCGCAGTCTGCGATGAGGTGAAAATCGCTGATTTGACATCATGTGAACGAAACCATTGTTCCGTAGAGTGCCAGTATTTTGGCCAACAATCCCATAATACAGGTATTATTTCATAACATCCCCACCAAGGAAAACTGTCAATGTCCAAACTTGGAGGCTCGGCAAAACATAATACGGCCTTTTGGGAACTTCTATGTGTTATTTTTTCAAATAAAGGAAGTAGGAATCGCAAAGACTTTAGTGAATAATAAGACGCAGCTTTCTTTCCACCTGCATCAACCCATGCATAATAGGGAGCCAACTTGAAGTTGCTGTTGTTCGCATACTTCATTGGTTCCATCGAAATAACTCTCTTGTGCATCTTTTGTTATGAATTTCCTACAAAAAATAGTTGGTAATTGTAGGCAAAAGACATCATGTTTCGTGTCTTCCCTTCTGAAGACCTGTGGTTACGCTGCAGACTTTTAAAATCTCGTCGGGTCTTCTTCAGTTTAAGTCGCAGATGCTACAGTCCACGTCGTGGACGCTACATTTTATGTCGTAGACGCTACAGTCCACGTCGTGGACGCAAGAATTATGGACGCATTAAGATAAACCAGCTCACCAATAGGATTACATGCAATCGATATACAAAAGCCTTCGGAGATAGCCTTTGAATTGATGGTAATGTCTGTGAAAAGCCGAACCCTTTTCTCTTTTCGTGAAGTAATTGCAAAACATCTGGTATGCATGGATGCTCTCACGAACAGGAGTGTCTTTTATTTCTATAGGATGCTCATAGCAATCGGGAACCATAGCGTCAGGACTGTTTTTACAATGCGTACCAGTACCATCCATCCCATCGTTGACAGTTAAGGAATGACCTGGATAAAAAGATAGCTTTCTTTTGAGGAAAAGAGAGGCGTAGAACCGCACATACCATGAATCTACCAAGCCCACCTTTTGACAATATAAGTTCCCATAATTGCCGCAACCACCTCCAACGTCAAACTTCCTTTTCTTGAAACGCAGTCTGCGAAGGAGAGGCTTGGGGTTGGTTTCAAGTAAGTCCCATGCGCGTTTCCACGTGGCCCATCCCCAGCACTGGAAATACATTAGGAAGAATGTCTCTGGCAGTTCCCCTTTGACCGGAGGGACGTAAGCGGAGATGGTGCCCACGCGGTCGTCATCTTTATATTTCTCCAAAGCTTCATTCATGAATTGCAGGAAATAGGGCGAGAGGATAAGGTCGTCTTCGACAACAATGATTCGCCCGTATTGGTTGATGACTTCAGTGATACCGGCAATCAAGCTGTTGGCCAGCCCCCAGTTTTTCTCACGCTCAATGATGTGGATGGACTTAAAGCCGGTGATGGCGTGGATATAGGTTCGGTTCTCCTCCACGCCTTTGCGCTTCTCTTCGGTCTTCGGGCCGTCGGAGAAGATGAACAAGTCAGACTCTGCCGCTTCCTTGTTTTTCAGCAATGACTCAACGACGACCTTTGTATGGTCGGCACGGCAATAGGTGAAGAGGGCGATGGGGGCGTAGGTCATGATTTGTTTTTCTTGATTTTCCTTTTAATTCTATAATAAAGGTTTACCAAGTAGATGAATCTGTTTAAACACCATCGCATGGCTTTGCTTTCCCGATATGATCGGCCGAGGACAGTATAAAATGGTGAAAAAAGGAAATCTATTTCATCGCTACCGACAAGCATGGAAGGTGTTCTGAACGATGACTTGCATCGGAGAATGGTTTGAGCAGTTTCGTTAATTATTGCTTTGTCTTGACGTATCTTCCTATATATATCTTTGTTGCAAAACGGTGAGTAATCAAGATGAGGGGTGAAATTGCTCCTCATGTGCCAGAAATGTACAATCTTCGCATCATAAAGATATTCTATGCTCATGGCTACTTGGCAGTTGTAGACATCGGGCAGACACTCGATGATATATCCATGTTGTTTGTCAGTACACAGCAATGCACGTTGATCGGTGCTATTCCCCTTGTTAAATGCAGAATGCTTCCAATTCTCGTTCCATTTCCGGAAAAATCCACGTGTTAGTTGGTTGTCTTTCACCAGCATGCAACCAGAGTTGAACCAATAGGGACTGTCGGAGGCGTCAACATCAAATATTCGTTTTACATCTGTTCGCACATAGTCGTAAGTCAGATGATTCTTGAAGGAACCGTGCAATTCTGGCACCATGGCGATATTTTGAACGGGTAAATTGTCCACATCGTCTAAAGGGCCTGTAATCACGGTGTCAGTATCTATGAACAGGAAGTTTCCGTCAATCAGATTCCTAATAGAAGTCTTTATTTCTCTGGAGCGGTCTTTCGTGGGATAGTTTTCAGGGACAGGGATCACTTTTGTCTCTGTAATCAAAGATGCCAACGAAGGCTGCTGGCTGATGCGCTCTGACGTTGGGTCGTCAGTTAGAACAATAACCCTTTCTGATGGATGGTATTGACGAAGGGAATATAAAGACACCCATAGCTCCTCTAGATAATAGTCTTGTTCTGAGCTAACTAATACATATACGAATTGAGTTCCCATTTCCGTTTGCACTTCTTGCTATAATCTAGTTGAATTTGGTTTCCCATCTCAAGCAATGCCTCTTCTGTGTAGTCGTCGTCGCGACCTGCTGCTGAAGTAAAAGTCAATTCTCCAAAATAAACCTTGCCATCAATCTCGTAAAAATCAACGCGAACCTGCTCAAACCCATCTCCCAATATGGCTGCATATTCTATCATCTTTTCCAGATTCTTTGGTTTGGGAATATGGGTTCCATTCCTGGCTTTCTCGCTAATCCAGTTGGTGAGAGGATTCCAATTTAAATCGTATAATCCAAAATCTCCGGTGTTGGTCATGGGGATTCTATTTGCCCATGTACCAATGCAGAATGGTTTTCCATTGAATACTTTGATTTTATAATCAATGATTCCCAGAGGATGATTCGTCTCTAATAACTGTTCAGCAATGAAACATGGTTCTATTGAAAGATAATGAGGTTGGGCAGACGAGATGAATTTTCTTGCCCCTCCGCCGTTCAATCTTTTAATAATGGCTTCTTTGTCTATTGTCGCATTATCTGTTACAATAACGATGTCGCTGTTTCCGTTGTTGGGCTTTAGAACATATTTTGATGGCAGACTTTCAAAATCAATGTCTTCAGCCTTGTCCCATTTTCCATAGATGGGGACTAACAGATGTTCAAGTCCTTTACTTTTAACGTATTCTCGTACCCGGTACTTGTCGGTATACAAAGACCAAAGGCTTGTGTCAGTGTAGAATGCAAGCCAATTAATTTTTTCATTGAGTGTCTTGGGGTCTTTCCAGTTAATCCAACGGTGAAAAACATCTCTGTACAGAATGTCTGCTAATTTCCTGGGATTATGATATTGAGCCCAACGGACGTATCTGTTCCTGAATTTCCAATAGATACTCTCTTTTATCTTCTTAAATGCGCTCATTCTATTTTGACAATCGAGTCTTAATGGTACGTTTCACAAATTGTCTTTCTTCATGATTCAATAAGAGAATGTAGGAAAGAAGCAATGATAAAGGACAACTAACACAGCAGAGCAGGATTAGGTGAGGAATTGAATCGTTCAGAAGGGTATTAAACCAATAGGTAGAAAGCCCAACTAAGACAATGACCAAAAGGGTTGGTCTAAGTACCTTCTGGAAATAGTCGGAAAAACTATAATCAGTTAACCGCCCTAATGTGTAATGCTGAACACCGTAGGCCAATAATTCCCATAAACTGATAATGGCAACCGTCCATACGGGCGACGCTCCCATCTTCATAATAATATATGCAGCAGCTAATTTAATAATCATCAAGCATGAAGTAATAAGCCCAAACTGCCTGATTTTCCCCGTTGCGAGTCCAGAAACAAATAAGGGATTCCACATCGTTTGTATGACCGACTGTATGATTAATATCTGGATAAAAGCAACGCTGTATTCGGGAACCATGTTCAGCCACAGTTTTAGCACATAATGGCACTTTATGAACAAGGGCAGCATCATGGTGAATAACAGGATGAAAATGAGCTTCGAACCACTGTACATCAGTTTTGTCATATAACCATACTCTCTGGCTCCGTATGCTTTGGTGATTGCAGGATTCAAGGCCGTGCTGAAGTTGCCTGTGAAACCTTTAATGACGCCAATTACCTGACCTGCTATGGCCCTGGCTGCATTGACCACCGGACCAAAAAATATATTGAGAAGAATCGTTAAACCTTGAGTGGAACAAGCCCATGCAAAGACCCCAAATAAATCCCAGCCGGCAAATGAAATCATTTCCTTGAACAATTTACGTGGAAAATGAATGGAGTATCTGCACTCTTTGAATGTCCTTTTACAGTATATCGTATAGATGACACGATTTAAGATAAAAGTGCACATGTACATAAAGCCGAAACTAATTAGCTTGTCGTATGGGGAAATGACCAACAAATAGACTATAAGTAGCTTTAGGATGGTGTCCATGATAGAGAAATATGCATAGATGCTCATTTTCTCGTGGGCTATTACCTCTGCATTATAGGGTACAGTCATGACCGCTGTGGCTGTGGAAATCATCGTGAACTGAAATACCCAGAAGGCTGCCTCCATTCGCTCGGGAGGAATCACCAATTTGTTGTATAACAGCCATAAACCTACAACTTCTCCGATGATGACAACTAAAACCAAGATGATAACATGGATGGTGATACTGACACTGAACACATGGCGAAGCTCCTCATCGTCGTTTCTGCTCATGGCTATGTTGAGGAAACGTTGTGTCGCTGTGTTCATGGAGTACATCAGGAACGACAAAAAGGAAATGGTCCCTGCCACAACGTTGTTGATACCATAATCAGAAACTCCAAGAACATTCAAGGTAATTCTGCTTGTGTATAAGGTGACAAGCATGGTAAATGCCATACGTAAGTATAGCACAAATGTGTTCTTGAAGATACGGGTGGTTTTTGAATTCACTGCAAAAGTCGCAATATCATTACATCTTCCTTTGTCACACACTTCTCCTCTGCATATTCCAGGAAGTCGTCGAGGTGGTGTAGGTCGGTGCCAAGACAGGAATAGGCATTTTGATGGAGGAGGCGGTGGGCCTTGCGGGCTGCTGCATCGCCGTAGGCACCGGCAAGGGAGAGGATGTTCAGCTGCAGCTTCACATCCATGTCGCGAAGACGGCGGTAGTCGGTGTCGTCCATATACATATAGCGCTCTGGGTGAGCCAGCAGTGGCGTGTAGCCCTTCTTGCGGATGCCCGACAGGATGTCGTAGAGGCCCATGGGCGGATGGAAGTAGGAGGTCTCGACTAATATGAATGAAGGGTGAAGAGTGAAGAGTGAAGCGCTCGACCTTTGGTCGCTTGCTACCGAAGGGACGCAAGAATTTGCTTCCGCTTTCACACTTTGTACCTCATAGGGTAAGAGGTCGTCGTCGGCCAGCCGCTGCATGAAGAGCGTGTCGAGCATGTGCTCCGCAGCAAGGTGAAGCGAGAGCTGAGGGGTGAGAGTTGAGTGTTGAGAGTTGAGAGTTGAGAGTTGAGAGTTAAGTTCTGCAAAGCGCTGGCGCAAGTCGGCTGGCGTGTTGGGGATGTCCTCCATGATGTGTGGAGTGAGCCAGATCTTGCGTACTCCCAGCTCGGTCATCTTTTGCAAGGCTCGCAGCGCCTCGTCCATTGTCTGGATGCCATCGTCCACGCCGGGCAGGATATGGCAGTGGCAGTCGGTCATGCCTTGCAGCAGTCCGCTCTCAAGGATGGAATAGCGTTTTTTCTTGATGAAGAACATGGTTATTTGCCGTAATAACCGTAGCCGTGGCCCTTGCCGTAGCCGTATCGACCATATCCATAGCCATATCCGTAACCGTAGCGGTGGTATCCATAGTGGTGTTCGGCATCGGTGGCGTTGAGCATGATGGCCATGTTGTTATATTTCTTCTCCTCGTAGTTTCTCTCCAGTTCGGGCAGCATGGCACGCTCCAGCAGACCTGCACGTATGATGAAGAGCGTGATGTCGGCCTCTCGGCTGATGATGGTGGCATCGGCCACAATCTCCACCGGGGGGCAGTCGATGAAGATGAAGTCGTATTCCTGGCGCAGCTCGTCAAGCATGGGTTTCAGCTTGGGCGAATAGAGCAGCTCGGTTGGGTTCGGGGGCGTTTTGCCCATTGGCAGAAAGTCGATGGCATCTCCTTGCTTGCTCTCCTTGGCAGCTTCGCTGTTTTCCTCTTCAGCCACAGCCAGAGACTTGCGTACGATTAGTTCGTGATAGTCGTCGGTCTGTCCGCCCAGAAAGTTAGTGAGCCCCTTCTTTGGCGAGCCGACAAACTCCGAGAGTGAGCCTCGGCGCAGGTCGAGGTCAATGCAAATCACCTTGCTGCCGCGTATGCCAAAAGAGGCACCGAGGTTGGCACAGACGAATGTCTTTCCTGAGCCTGGGTTGAACGAAGTGAACATGATGATGCTGCTCTTGGAGGTGGCCGATGCCTCTTTGGCCATTGTCAATGGGCCTTTCACCATAAACTCCAGGTTGGTGCGCACCACTCGGAAGGCTTCGTTGACGATGTCGCGTTTGTGGCTCCTTACCACAATCTGGTAGCCGTGCTTGTTCGTCTCCTCTTTCTTTTTCGGCTTCCACAGCGGTAGTTCACCTACGTAGGGGATGGTGAGGTTTTCTATGTCTTTGCGACCTCTCACCTTGCTGTAAGAGTTCTCCCGATAGATGAAGAAGGCGGCGGGCAGAGCCATTGCCAGCGCGAAGGCAATCATCAGGATTTTGTTGCGCTGTGGCGAGGTGGGCTGGCTGCTGCCGAATGGCTCGGCGATGATGCGGGTGTTGTAGGCGGTGAAGGCTTGGCTCAGCTCGTTCTCCTCGCGTTTCTGTAGCAGGAAGAGGTAGAGGCTCTCTTTCACTTTCTGCTGACGCTCAATGGACAGCAGGTGGTTGGCCTGGTTCGGGTTGGCCGACAACTTGTTGAGTGCTTGGCTGTGCATCATCTGCACGGTGTTGAGCTGTGTGCTGAGCGTGGCCTGGGTGTTGTCGAGCGAGTTGATGATGGCACTCTTCAGGTTTGCCAGCGTGACGTCGAGGTCGGCCACCAGCGGGTTCTGCTCGCTGCTGTTGGCCACGAGGTTGTTGCGTTGCAACAGCTTCTCGTTGTAGGCAGCAATCTGCGACTCCACGGCGGCGTTGCCGATACCCGAGCTGGCGGGCAGCAGCTGGTTGGCATGCGAGGGGTCGGTGACGTAGTTGCGCACGTAGCGCACCATATACAGCTGGTTGCTGATGAGTTGTCGCTGCTGGTCGGCTGCACTCTCCTGGCCCATGGCTTGGGCGGCCACCGCTTCCACGCTGGGCATGGCGTTGGCGCTCTTGTATCCGGCAATGTCCTGGTCTACATCGCCCAGCTCCTCCTCAATCACTGCCAGTCGCTCCTTGATAAATTCGTTGGTCGATATGCTGATCTGGTTGCGGTTTGCCACCCAGTTCTCGTTGTAGATGTTGACGATGGTCTTCAGGATGTTGTCGGCCTGAGCGATGGAGTTGTCGGTGCACTCAATGTCGATGATGTTCTTTGTCTGTGGTTTCAGGCTGGCCGTGATGAGGCTGCCGTAGTGTTGCGAGGCCTCCACAAACCCCACTCGCTTCACCAGTATCTCTTGGCGCATCTCTTTCTTATAGTAGAGCGAGGGCTTCAGCAGCATCTTGCCGATGGGTGTCTGCGTGGTGTCGTTCATGTGGATGTCGAAGGCCCCGGCTAAGGGTTCGCCTTGCAGCATCATCTCCGAGATGTTGGCGGTGTTGTCGCCAGTCAGCTTCAGCTTGAAGTCTAACTTTACGTCGTCGGCCAGGTCGATGAACTCTATCTCCACGGGCAGCGTTGCAGCATAGAGTGTTTCGTCGCGGAAGAAGCCGGGACGGCGGTAGCTGATGTCGAGGTGCAGGCGCTTCACCATCTCGTAGATGGCGGCTGGCGAGTGGATGGCGACTATTTCGTCGGAGATGTTCGACGAGAGGTTGTTCACGCCCAGGTCTTCTATCAGCTTGATGTCGTTCGACTTCTCACCGCTGTTCTTCACCAGGATGGAGGTGGTTCGTGTGTAGATTTTCGGTGTGCGGAGCAGATAGAGTGTTGCGGCTCCCATGAAGAGGACTAATGAGAGCACGAACCATGGCCAGTGGCGCAGACACACCATCAGCATGTCGGTGATGCTGAGCGACTCTCTGCTGGGTGTCCGTTGGCTGTAGGCAGTTGTCTTTTTGGTTGCCATTTTCTGTTGTTTGGTGGTTATGTTGATGTTTAAAGTGAAGAGTGAAGTTGCCCCCTTGGGGGCAGAAGGGGTGCTCACCACTCACTTCAAGATGTTATATATCAACAGTGCTGTTGACATCAGGGTCGAAAACATGCTGAACCAGAAGCTTGGCGTGAACGCACTCGACCCCATCACCGTGCTGGCGCGTTTCGCCTTGTCGTTGGGCTCCACGTAGATGACATCGTTCTGTCGGATGTAGTACACCGGTGAGTGATAGATGTCTTCCGCACTTGTCAGGTCTACCCGGTAGGGCACCTGCTTGTCGCCCTCTTGTCGCATCACCAGCACATTCTTTCGCAGTCCGTTAATTTCCAGGTCGCTGGCCATGGCGATGGCATCAAGCAGGGTGATGCGGTCTTTGTTGATCATCTTCACTCCCGTCCCGGTGCTGCCCAGTACTGAGAACGACATGTTGTAGAAGGCCACCGTGACCACAGGGTCCTTGCAGAGGCTCTCGCTGATGAGGCGGTTCTTGATGGTCTTGCCCACCTCGTCGCGCGTCATCCCCTCTATCTTGATGTTTCCCAGCACAGGGAAGTCAATCTCGCCGTTGGTGTCAACGGTGTAAGGGGCGTAGTTCTGCCCACCGGCCGTCATGGTGTTTATTGCTCCGTTGCGACCTGAAATATTGAACAGGTTCATCAGCTGTTCATCTCGGCTATGCACGAAGATGCTCAACTTGTCGCCGGGATAGAAGCGGATGTAGCCGTCGCCCTGTGTCTGGATGGCTTCGTTGGTCTTCACATCCTGCAGATAGGCGATGTCAGCGGGTGTCTTGCACGCACCGAGCAGCACTACTGCCATTAGCAGCACAAATGTAGTCTTTTTCATCTTTCTATGTTTTTTGTTTCTTCTTCTGTCAGTAGTCTCATGTAGCCTCTTGGAACGTCCATTATTGCCACCGCCATCTCCTTGCCTATGGGAATAACGATGCCACGGTTGCCCCTGATGCGCTTGATGCGTCCCACCACTCCAGCAAATGGCCCCTCGGTGATTTGCACCTCCTGGCTGGGCTTGCAGGCGTAGTTCATGTTGTCGAGAAACACCACCTTCTCGTTCTCCTCGGCGGTGACGCGTTTGAAGTCATCCATCCTTTTTTCCGAGATGTAGAGCGCCTCGCTGCGCTTGGCCAGCTTCTCGTCGAACGACGGGTGCATCACGAAGCGCAGCGGCTCGTAGTCTTCGTGGCTGCTCTTCGCCCGCTTCAGCCGCTCCAACGAGGAGTGGACAAAGATGTAGTTCACAAGATAGGGCACGAAGTCCATCTTCGTGGGGCTTACTTTGATGAAGCGCATGGGGGCATAGGTCTCGTCAATGTCGTCGTCGTTGCCCATGAGGTCCATCAGCGTCTTCAGTCGCGAGAGGCTGGAGTTCCTTATCCGCATAACAAACCAGTGGGGTTCGTTTTCTTTCAGCATGTTGTCAGCTGGGCTTTTGGCGTAGGCACATTTCTTGGGGTCACCACATCGGGGGCATGTGGAGACGAAGTAGGCATTGTCCGAGGGCATTGTCTGTAAATGTACTGAATGCCAGTGACATTGATAGGCAATCGTGATGGTTGGTTCCCAATGGACTTTATTTAGATGTCTTGAAATGTCGGCTGCAAAATTACAATAAAAAATGCACAAAACAGGCGTTTCCTCCGAAAAAAACACCTGCGGCATCATTTTATTGACGAGAGTTGTAAACACTTTTGACATCACGCCCAAGTAAACTCATTTGTGCCTTTTTCGAGGGGGATCATTTTTGCTATATGATCCAGGCTCAAAGTGAAGCATTTGCTTCTGCGATACCGCGCCAGCCCCCTACCCCTGCAAGTGGACTACCCTTTATGCACTTATCCTATCAAAAGTGCCCCCACCGCTCTTCTCCGCCACTGTAAGGCAATTGCTCCCTCCTCGCCATGTTTTTCGAGTGTCGCCTCAGCGGATTTAGTCCACCGCAAATTGGGAACAGGCGATGGGGAAGCGGGGAAAAACACCGTGCCTTTTGGGTTGGCAGCGGACGGGGACATGATTGGCAGCGGCCGCTGCCAATGATGGCAGCGGGCGGGAACAATGATGGCAGCGGCCGCTGCCAACCGTTTTTTTCACCTTGTCCACATTGTTTAAGTTGTCGGCGCGACATCGCTTGCCAACAAAGTGACGCAAGAACACCAAATTTTCAATTGGAATGCTCCCAACGAAAATTGTGGCTTCTTCCAGTGAAAAGGTTTGTCAGCAAATGGAAGAAGTTACTCCTGCAACCGCGTAGAGACCTGAGGGGCTGTCCCCTCAGTGGGTTTGGGATTGATGACGAGCTTCTGCTTTCTTTCATGTAACATTTTCTTTGCCGTATGTATCATCTTCGCTCCCCCGTGCCTCTGAATCCCCAAAATTTCTGCATTTTTGTCTAAAATTGACAGTGGGCGCCTTCATTTTGTTAAAAATAGACAATAATGGTTCGCGTTTTTATTCGTAAATTTGCAAGCGGAAACCATTTTCAATAATAAATAGGCGCACGAAAACCGTCCTGTGGATGTTTAATGACGATTATCAACTTAAAACATACGATTATGAAAAAGATTAAATTATTGTTGGCACTTTTCCTGC
>JAEEPZ010000100.1 GCA_016285055.1 Prevotella sp. | reverse complement strand
GGGAGTTAGAGGGGGATTCATCTGCGCAAAGTTTCATCCCCCCCTGCCCCCCCTTTCCAAGGGGGGGAATAAGTTACTTTTGCGGCAGCACATGTTTGTCTGATAATGTATGGTGTACCCAAAAGGCAATGGGTATGTTATTCGACTGTACCTCTGACAATATAAGTGTGCATCTACAGAATATCTATGATACGGACGAACTAAAAAAGGAGGCAACTACCGAGAGAATTTCGGTAGTTCGACATGAAGGTACGATGGGTGTACTGGGCAAAGCAAATAGACACCATCTTAGCCAGCAGGTCTTCATTTTTATCATTTTAAAATTGTCCGTAATTTTTCTTTACATTTCGTACTGACAGTCCGAAGCCTTCGGACGAAGAGTCCGAAGCCTTCGGACAGAGCGTCCGAAGCCTTCGGACGGAGTGTCCGAAGCCTTCGGACTTTTTTGGGGGGTGTAGTCTTTATTGGTTCTTCCCTTCAGGACTCGGGGAACAAACAGACCTAATTAGCGACGTAACTATGTCATAATTCCATCCACACAGGTCGAAAAAATATTCATCAACATCTCTCACTAACTCCCATCGGGGGCGGTACTAAGAGCCGCTCCCGATTTTTCTTAACCTAAATAATAGACATAAAAACGCTTTTTTATCAGAAAAAGTTGTAATTTTGCACCCAAATTGTGCAATTATTCATTAAACAACAGGATTACAATGACTACAGGAAACGTAAGGCCGGCCGATATGGAGCGCATCACGACTCCCGCCTTGGCCCAGAAATTCATTGACGAACAGATGAAGGAGCTTCGTGCTCAGATTGGTGACAAGAAAGTGCTGCTGGCCCTCTCCGGCGGTGTAGACTCGTCGGTGGTGGCCGCCCTGCTGATCAAGGCCGTCGGCCGCCAGCTGGTGTCGGTGCATGTCAATCACGGCCTGCTGCGCAAGGGTGAGCCCGAGCAGGTGGTGCGCGTGTTCCGCGATGAGCTGAATGCCAACCTGGTGTATGTCGATGCCACCGACCGCTTCTTGAACAAGCTGGCCGGCGTGGCCGACCCGGAGCAGAAACGCAAGATCATCGGCGCTGAGTTCATCCGCGTCTTCGAAGAGGAAGCCCGCAAGCTCGAGGGCATCAGCTTCCTGGCTCAGGGCACCATCTATCCCGACATCGTGGAGTCAGGACCCGTGAAGTCGCACCACAACGTTGGCGGACTGCCCGAGGACATGCAGTTTGAACTGGTGGAGCCCATCAAGCTGCTGTTCAAGGACGAGGTGCGCGTTGTGGGCAAGGAGCTCGGCCTGCCCGACAACATGGTCTTCCGTCAGCCCTTCCCCGGCCCCGGACTGGGTGTGCGCTGCACCGGCGCCATCACCCGCGACCGACTGGAGGCACTGCGCGAGAGCGACGCCATCCTGCGCGAGGAGTTTGCCAAGAACGGACTCGAGGGGAAGGTATGGCAATACTTCACCGTCGTGCCCGACTATAAGTCTACCGGCGTGAAGGACAACAAGCGCAGCTGGGACTGGCCCGTCATCATACGTGCCGTGAACACCCGCGACGCCATGACGGCCACCATCGAGGAGATACCCTACCCGCTGCTCCATCACATCACACAGCGCATCGTCACCGAGGTACCCGGCGTGAACCGTGTGCTCTATGACCTGACGCCGAAACCCACAGGTACCATCGAGTGGGAATAAAAAAAACAATACCTTAGACAGACCATGGCATTAAAATGTGGCATCGTGGGCCTGCCCAACGTGGGCAAGAGCACACTGTTCAACTGCCTGTCGAGCGCAAAGGCACAGGCAGCCAACTTTCCCTTCTGTACAATAGAACCCAACGTGGGCGTCATCACCGTGCCCGACGAGCGGCTGACCCGTCTGGCCGAGCTGGTGCATCCCGGACGCATCGTGCCAGCCACGTGCGAGATAGTAGACATTGCAGGACTGGTGAAGGGAGCCTCGAAGGGTGAGGGACTGGGCAACAAGTTCCTCGGCAACATCCGTGAGACAGACGCCATCATACACGTGCTGCGTTGCTTCGAGGACGACAACATCACGCACGTCGACGGCACCATCGACCCCATACGCGACAAGGAAATCATCGACACCGAGCTGCAGCTGAAAGACTTGGAGACCATCGAGGGCCGTCTGGCCAAGACCGAGAAGGCCGCTGCCGCCGGCAACAAGGACGCAAAGACGGAGGTAACCGTGCTGAAGGCCTATAAGGAGGCGCTGGACCAGGGCAAGAACGCCCGCGTCGTCGAGTTTGACACCAAGGAGGAACAGGACTGCGCCCGCAACCTCTTCCTGCTCACATCGAAGCCCGTGCTCTACGTGTGCAACGTGGCCGAGCAGGACGCCAAGAACGGCAACGAGTGGACGCAGAAGATTGAGGCGCTGGCCCGTGAGGAAGGCGCAGAGATGATGGTCATCGCCGCAAAGACCGAGGAGGACATCGCCGAGCTGGAGAGCTATGAGGACAAGCAGCTCTTCCTCGAAGAACTGGGACTGGAGGAGAGCGGCGTCAACCGTCTCATCAAGAAAGCCTACGCCCTGCTCAACCTCGAGACCTTCATCACCGCAGGCGAGATGGAGGTGAAGGCATGGACGTACAAGAAGGGCTGGAAGGCTCCGCAGTGTGCCGGCGTCATACACACCGACTTCGAGAAAGGCTTCATCCGTGCCGAGGTCATCAAGTACGACGACTACATCCATTACGGCTCCGAGGCCGCCGTCCGCGAGGCCGGCAAGATGGGCGTAGAGGGCAAGGACTACGTCGTGCAGGACGGCGACATCATGCACTTCCGTTTCAACGTGTAAAAACGTTACTCAGCAAATAAGAAGAAGCGGGCGAATTGTTTGGCAGTTCGTCCGCTTTTTCGTATTTTTGCACGCACAATTATCAATAATGAAAATTACACTGCTATTCTTCCTTTCCATCGCCATGACCACGATGGCACAATGCCCCGAGGCAAAGCTGCAAGTGAAGCGGCTGCCAAGCCTGCATGTCCCACGCGCAGGGCACGCCGTGTTCGTGTCAAACGGCGAACTGACCGTAGCGGGTGGTCATACCAGCGGCTTTGTGCCCACGGCCACGGCTGAATACTATAGCAACGGCGAGTGGCATCTTGTGAACACTACTTACACCCACGACCAAGGCCTCTGCGTCCCCATGAGCGATGGCTGCGTGCTGATAGCCGGAGGCCATGAGCGCGAGCTGGGCATCGGACAGACCTTCACCGTAGAGATGTATCATCCCGACACCCACACCTTCGAGGGCTTCGGCTGCCTTGACAAGAAACGGTGCTTTGCCAGCGGCATAGAGATAGATAGCGGGCGCGTAGTGGTGAGCGGAAACTGGTATACCGACGATGGCATAGAGATGTTCTACGGCTCACGACAGCTTGTCGCCCTGCACCCAGTGGCACAGCAGCGCTCGAAGCCCTACATGCTGCGCACGACAAACGACAATGTCATCATCTTCAGCACTTCCGACGAGCGCGGCGACACCATCGACAACATCATCGTCGACCGCATCAAGGGCGAGCCGTTCACCGTGCCGCTCTTCAGCACATGGAGGCCAAAGTACATGCACCTGCCGCCTCACAGTGAAGACTGCTGCATTGGCAATGGACGATACCTGATATCAGTGGAAGACAGCACCGGACAACTGGCCATCGCAAGCGTACAAGACGAAGACTTCCAACTGCTGCCCACCACCTGCCCCGTGCCTATGGAGAGCCACGGCCAGCGCATCAACTATTACTCGGCTGTAGTGGCCGACAGCTCTGCACACCGCGCCTATATCGTAGGATGTGATGCAGACATCCGACTCTATGTACTTAGTATTAATTATGAGAACAATCCTGCCTCCTTGATCCTCTACTGTAGCGAGCCGCAGAGCCCTATGGGGCTCGGTACGCCACCCGTCCTCACGTCTGATGGACAGCTGGCCTTGATAGGCGGCACACAGGGAAACAACTATGTGCCATCTGACGCCGCCCTGTTGTTGTGTGTAGGCTCAACAAACGCCACAGAACAGCGGACGACAGCAGACGCAGGTGGGCAGCGGTCTACAACATGGCTGTGGATAGCAGGAAGCCTGTTGCTCGCAGCCAGCATGGGGGCCGGATGGCTGGCCATCCGCAAACGAAAAGCAAAACGAGTACAGCAGAGCGAGGCCGTTGCACCCAACGAACAAACGGAGCTCATGGAGCGCCTCTGCCAGCTAATGGACCAGCAGCAGCTGTACAGAAACAGCAACCTGAAGCTGCAAGACGTGGCAGACATGCTCCACACCAACCGCACCTATATCAACGACTGCATCAAGGCAACACGACGACAAACACTCACACAGTTCGTCAATGCCTATCGCATAGAATATGCCAAGCAACAGCTGACGAATAACCCCGACAAGAAAATGTCAGCCATTGCCATCGAAGCAGGGTTCACCACCGACGCCTGGTTCTTCCGCACCTTCAAGGCGGTCACCGGCATCACACCCAATGAATGGAGGGCGCAGCAAACACAATGATTCCTAAAATCTCACTACAATTTATACACATCTCATTGAGGTGTCAACGCCGCACCACCCGACCCCATTTTACTTCAATACCTTATTTAACCATTAAAACGACTAAACTATTTACAAAGTTTAGTCGTTTTTGTAAATAATATAGTCCCTTACTCACCATTCTTTGTAACTTTGTCAAAAATTGGAATAACTAACCAAACAAAAAACGTCAACTAACTGAAAGTAATTTCTTATTAAAAACAAATAAAAATGAAAATCACAAATTTCTTCAAGCTGGCCACCATGGCCTTCTTCACCATGAGTCTGTTTACCTTCGGCACCTGTTCCGACGATGAGGCAGAAGACAACAAAGAGACCACGGGCACCACTCCAAGCCTGAAGGTGACACCCAGCACACTGAAATTCGAGGCAGAAGGAGGAACGCTGAGCCTCAACGTCTCCACCAACTGTAAATACTACGGAGTGGAATTTGATGTTGACTGGCTGTCATATAAATATGATGACACACAGGACATCATATACATCAGAGCGGCCGCCAACACCACCGAGAGGAGCCGCAAGGCCGACCTCACCGTGTTTGGCAGCAACGACAGCAACGGAGCCAACGTACTGAAGAAAGTAACCATCAAGGTGGAGCAGGAAGGCGGTGAAGGCAATACCTCCACACAGCGCACAGTCACCATCACAAAGGGCAGTAGCGGTAAGGTCGATGTGGGAGACTTAACCCTCAACTTCGGCAGCGGCACTTTCAACGACGATGCCACCGTCACCGTGACGAAGGTGCCCAAAGGTTCGGTGCGTGAGGACGACGAGGTAAGCGACTGCTACACCGTGGAAATGCCTGTCACGTCAAACAAGGAATTCACGGTGAGCATCAAGGCTGCTCAACAGAGCGACGTGGCAGTGATGGCACAGGCTCCCGCAGTGCGGAAGGGGGGAGACATGTCTGAAGGAACCAGCGACGTCATCCTTGCTACCACTTACAGCAACGGAGCATATCAGGCACAAGTGCCGGCATTCGAGAACGAAGGAGAGACAGCCACCGCCAAGTTCACACTGGCACTGGTGAAGAACACCGCAGCTGCCAGAACAATGATGAACACTCGAGGCACCACCAACGACGGGAAAATCACCTTCTATATCGACTGGCAGAAACAATACTATAAAACCGGGGACCTGGAACTCGATATCGAGAACTATGTGCAGGAATCGATCAACACCATCCTCTCGCTTGGATTCAAATTGCCGGAAGCACGCAACATTCCAGTCGTCATCAAGGAACTGAGCGACAACGAGGCTTACGGCTACTTCATGCAGAGTGCATTCACTGACAAGTGGAGCACACTGGAAATCAACGCGAAGATAGTGGGAAAGAACGACAACGAGCTGAAGCAGACCATTATACATGAGCTTTTCCATTATTTCCAGTCAGCCTACGACCCGCGCAGCTCATTCTCAAAGTACCGCAACGTCTATCGCGACCTGCTCATGCTCGACGAGGCCGGCGGCGTGTGGATAGAGAAACTCATTGGCAACCACTCACCGTCCGAGATACTCATCAACAACGCCAACCCGGTGCTCAACAGCTTCGACCCCATCGATGAGGTCTATCCCTCGGCCAAGGAACGCAGCAAAAAATACCAGAGCCACGGCTACGGCCTCGGACTCGTGCTGGAATACCTCTCCAAGCAAGCGGGCAACGACGCCATTGTCTACCTCTATCAGGCAGTGAAGGATGGCGCACAAACCACCAAGGAGGCCGTACAGCAGTTCGCACTGAAGACAGGCGTCGACTTCTTTGCTAACTACGCCGACTTCTCAGAGAAAGCCGTTACAGGGCAGCTGTTCGAGGATTTCGGACTCTCACGGGCAAGCGACATGACCGCAATAGACATCAAGGACGACAAAGAAATAGCCATAGATAGAGACCTATACAGATATGGAACACGTATCACACACTTGAAGCTGAACCCAAGCTACACCGACGCCAATGGCAGCCAAAACATGGACAAAAAAGCTCTTATGGGCCATGACGAAAAGCCATACATCGTGACAGATGTCTACCTTATGAACAAAGACAACAAGAAAGGGAAGAAGATAGGAACCATCTGGAAGGATGAAAGCGAGCTCGCATGGGCAGACAAAGATGTCCTCGAGGCTGCCATCACCTACAACTCAGGAGGACCCAATACACACATCTACTTAGTATCGCGCAGCTATCTCAACACCAACGAGCAATCGAAGATCAAGATACAGCTGGCAGACGCCATCGACCCCGACTTCACCGGCTGCAAGATGGAGATAGGATTCACACCAAGCAACAGCGCATCACTGCCGACGTCCATGCAGGAGCAGTATTTAGACATTCCAATGGCAAGGACCACGTTTGAATATATGATGGAAAACAATTACTATGCAAACGGCACAACCACCAACAGCAATCTTGTCAGGACATTCCATGCAACAGCAACAGAGTCAACATGGGAGGGAAGCAAGCAAACATACGACATCACAGTGCGCGTGGAGGCACCCACAGGATGGGCAAGCCCAGCCAACTACATCCTCAGCGGAGCCGTCAGCTGGAAAAATGAGCAACAACCAAATCTGCCTGACGAAACAGAAACTCAGACACTGTCATTCAAGTTCAAGCAAGCTGAGTATATGCCGCATCTCTCTACCAACGACTGCTTAGTATTTACTCTCACCGGCAGTGACGACACAAACCACTGGTCAAGTCACATCACCGACTACAGCAACGTATTCACCGGCTGGGTATACGAAGACTACTACGACGACCAGGGAAACAAACGCCAGAGGAAGGTGGAAAAGACATGGAATATCAATCCACCCACTGACACATACGTACTCAACATCAAACTGAGATACCAAGACATGAAATAACCCTTCGGCACCGCCACACAGACCGCCCCGCCCTCTCCCCCTGACAGGGGCATTGGGCGGGGCGGTGATACATGACACTTTTCTCGGGAGACGTCGGCTATTGCGCTGCTGCTGGGTGATAGTCTTCCACCAGATAGTTCGGCCGGTGCTTGGTCTCTGTGAAGACACGTCCGAGGTATTCGCCTATGATGCCGAGGCAGATGAGCTGCACACTGCCGAGGAAAAGCATGACGCAGATGAGTGTGGGATAGCCCGCCACGGGGTCGCCGTAGGCCAGCGCCTTGATGAAGGTGTAGATGAGATAGACGAAGGCACCCAGCCCCGTGATCATGCCCATGACGGTGGCGATGCGCAGCGGTGCCGTGGAGAAGCTGACGAGCCCCTCGATGGCTAGGCCCGTGAGCTGCAACAGGCTCCAGTGACTCGCGCCGAAGCGCCGCTCTTCCTGGTCGAACAGAATCTCCTTTTTGCGGAATCCTATCCAGCTGTAGAGTCCCTTGGTGTAGCGCTCCGTCTCGCGTAGCTCTCGCAAGGCGTTGACACATTTGCGGTCTAACAGACGGAAGTCGCCCACATTCTGCAGCACCTCATATCGTGATGAGCGTGCCAGGATGCGATAGAAGAGCATGGTAAGCCGGCGGCGCAGCCAGCTCTCCTTGCCACGTGTGCGCCGACGTGCATAGACATCCTCAAACCCTTCCTCCCACTGCTGCAGCATCTCTACGATAACGACGGGCGGATGCTGCAGGTCGGCATCCATTACCACGGCGCAGTCGCCGCGGGCGTGGTCGAAGCCCGCCAGCATGGCGGCCTCCTTGCCGAAGTTGCGCGACAGCGTGACAAAAGCCACGCGGCGGTCTTTGGAGGCCAGCTGCTGCAGGATGCGCTGCGTGGCGTCGGTGCTGCCGTCGTTGACGTACAACAGCTCGAAATCATACTGCGGCAGCCCGTCGGCCACCTGGCTCACGGCTTCATGGAACGGTAGCAGCGAGGCCTCCTCATTGTATGCCGGCACGATGATGCTCACCAGCTTTCTGTCTCTATTCATAGCCTATCTCTATGTCTTTGATTCGTCTTGTAATGTTTGTTGTGGGGCGCGTGAACACTAAGTAGGGTCTTCCGCCTATCTGAACGGTCTCAAAATGGAAGTCATCGAGCTCATACGTGTCGCCATCATACACCAAGGGTCGCTGCCAGAAATGCAGTGCCGAGACATCTTCGTCGCTGAGGATGAAGCGCACGGAGCGCACGGGCCTGCTGTCAGCCATCCGCCAGAGGTAGAGGCTGTTGTTCATGTCGGTGTCGTAATGGCTATAGGCCGTGCTGTCGCGCTCTATGCGGCGCACCGCGTCGGCAGGCAGGAAGACGAGGCGCTGCTTGCCGAAGAGCTTGGCGGCACAGCGCATATTGCTGTCGGTGGCATCGAAGCCCATATAGACACAGTAGAAGCCAAACTCGGCCGAGGGCATGACATAGTGCTGGCGGAAGTAGTCCATCAGCATGTTCTCCCCCATCTGCGGCATCTGCACGGCCACGAGCTCGCGTCCCGGCTCACGCATCTGTTGCGACATGTCGTCCCACATGTCGCGGTTCTCCTGTCGCACGATGTAGGCCGGCACAAAGCACACCAGCATAAGTGCACAGGCCGCCACCGTCAGCCTGCGGAGCCACAGGGCAGAGAGCTTCGCCGACAGCAGCCGCAGCAGCAGGAGCATGGCCATGAAATCGGTGAAGAAAGCGACGCGCTCTAACGACGTGCCGCACAGCAGCGTGATGGCCAGCGACACCGACAAGGCGATATAGGCATAGACGTGCGCCTGGAGGTGTGCCAACAGGAACGGCCGGCAGCGCCTTGCCAGAATCAAGAGCACAAGGAGCAACAGCCAGAGGACGCGGATATTCGACAGGCAGGTCATCGCGGCGCTGATGAGTCGCGTTGTCAGGGTGATGCCTTCGGTGGAGCGCCCTATGATGCCCGGCGAGAGGAAGCACAAGGCGGTGCCCAAGAAGAAGCACAGCAGACAGATGACGATGGAGCGCGAGAGGCGCTTTCTGTTGATAATCAAGAAGAAGAAAAACGCCACAGCCAAAGGCAGTGACAAGCCCTCGTGGCTCCATCCCGCCAACAGCGCCAGGGGTGCGGCATAAAGGAGGTGGAGGCTGCGTGCCGTCTGAGTGTTCGACATGCCAACAGCATATTCCCTGCGGAGGAAGAGCAGCAGCGCCAGCACGGCCACCAGCACCCACAGATAGTTGAACGTGCCAAGGCTCCACACCATCGTGGTGCGGAAGCCGCTGAACACGACGAACAGCAGGAAGACCACCATGACGGCAACAAAGAGAGGTTGGGACATCTCTGACAAACCACCCCTAACCCCTCCTTTGGAAAAGGAGGGGAAAGAGGGGAAGGAGGAAAAGGAGGGGAAGGAGGGGAAGGAGGGGAAAAGAGGATTGGTGCGTCCTATCCATAAAACACACAGATGGACGAGGACGACGAACAGCACCGTGTTAATGACCTGCAGCACGACGGCGGGCACAAACACCAGGAAAGCCTGTGCCAGGAGATGCATGGGCAACCGCCCGTTCACCGTATGGTAATGCACCCACTGGGAAGAGATGAGGTCGCCGATGCCGCCGATGGTCTGCACCTCAGCATCGGCGTCGGCACTCCACATCATGCGATAGACCATGTCGTCGCTCAGCGTGGGCATGTCCAACAGGTTGAGCAGCAACATGCCAAAGCCTGTCAGCAGGAGGAAAATGATGTAGGAGTCGGACTGGTGCGACACGCGTGTCAGGGCATAGCGCACCAGCAGGAAATTGATGGGCACGGAAATGACAAACGTAGGCAGCGGTGCTATGGCAGGCGACAGCCCCAGCCATAGGAAGACATTCAACAGTGTCAGACCTACGAAGTAATTGACCAGATGGCTCAATGCGAAGCTGGAGAACCGCTGCACCGACATCGCTACGCGGAAGGTGAAGCGTGACGACAGCACGTAGTTGCATACGAAGCTGACGGCATAGCCGATGGTGAACGCCACGGCAGGACTGGCAACGCTCAGCAGCAGATAATACAGCCCGTAGTGAAGTGCTGTAGCCACAACACCGACCATGCCGAAACGCACGGCTTCCTTCAGGCTCTTCTGACTGAGGCTGTCAGTGATTCTGCTCATCTCAACGCATCAGTATTTTACGCACACTGCCATCGTCACGACGCTCGATGACCAGTCCGTGACGACGGGCAGACAGCCGACGGCCCCACACATCGTAGCAAGTGCTGCCGACAGCCTGCTGCACAGAGGCGACAGAGGTCACCACATCGTCGCCCGACGTCGTGCCCAGCATCTCATCGATGAAGTCGTCGATATCCTCCTGAAGCACATTCACGCGGGTCTTCCAGAATGTATAGAACTTCTCTTGCAGTGTCTCGCCGTAGAGCCCGTCAATGTAGTCAATAACAGGGTCGATATCCTCTTTTTTCTTGTCCAAGCCGCCAAACGACGACAGTTCATAGTCCTTCACCAGCCCATCGTAGGGCACGCCGAGAAGTCCCTCTAAGAGCAGCGCCAGATAGCCTGTGCGGTCAGCGCCCCAACGGCAATGGAAAAAGACGGAACGGCCGGCACGCAGGTTCTCGACGATGAAGTGAAACTCCTGCCGCCACGACTGCAGATACCTGGCACTCGTCATGTGACTGAGCAGCTGCCCGCTGTCATTGGTGTAGAGAAACGAGGGCACCTCGCCATAGTCCACCTCTCTGACATCCTTGAAGCCGAAGGCCGAGACGCCGTGCTCCTCCTCATAGCTGGCACGCAGGTCAATCTCTGCCGAGACACCCAGCTGCTTCAGATGCTCGATGTCGGCCACGTCGGCCTGATGCAGTCCGTTGAGCTCGCTGCCACGTATCAGCTTGCCATACTTCACGGTGTGGCCGTCGGCCGTCGGCCAGCCACCCATGTCGCGCACATTGCGAACTGAGGGCGTATAGAGCATACGCACAGGACCCTCAGCAGACATCTCGCCTGATTTCAGCAGAATCATGTGCAAGTACATCTTATAATAATAGGTAACACCAGGCAGGAGGTCATACACCGCCACGCTCGTTTCATTGGGCTTCAAGTAGACCGTATCGGTGATGCTGGCGTCAAAGCTGTTGTCCGGGCAATAGCACAGGCTGACAGCACCGTCCTTAATGTACTTATGATACTCCTCCGGAACATCCACCCATGCCGGCTGTGGCAAGTCGAGAGGCGCAGCCGACGGCACGACATAGTCGGCCACACGGCTCACGTCTTCCTTGGCAGTATAGGTCACCTCATTCATATATTTGCTGACGGCATCGTTCTGTATATTCACATGGACAGCTGTGCCCTGGCCCATGACGCAGGCGGCATACATGCAGGCGATACACGTCAACAACGATGATAATCTTTTCATGTCTGTAATGCTTTGTTTAACTCAACTGCAACATCTTTTCTATGGGCTTCACAGCGTCGGCAGCAAGCGCAGGGTCAATCTCCACGCTGGGCCATTCATACTTCAGACAGTTGTAGATTTTCAGCAGGGTGTTCATCTTCATATACTGGCACTCGTTGCACGAGCACTCCAGGCCGCTCTCACTGATCTCCGGCGGCACGGGTATGAACTCCTTGTCGGGACAGGTGCGCTGCAGCTCGTGCAGGATGCCGGCCTCGGTGGCCACGATATACTGTGTGGCAGCATTTTGCTTTGCAAACTTCAGCATGTCGGCCGTAGAGCCTTTCACGTCGGCCACGGCCAGCACCGGAGCCTTGCACTCTAAGTGCGCCATCACCACGGCTTCGGGATGCTCGCGCTTCAGCTCGATGATTTTCTCCACCGAGAAACGCTCATGCACATGGCAACCGCCGTTCCACAGCAGCATCTGGCGGCCCGTCACGCCGTTGATGTAGTTGCCTAAGTTGTAGTCGGGACCGAAGATAATCTTAGCATCCTCCGGCAGCTGGTCGATGACGCGCTTGGCATTGCCGCTGGTCACTACGACATCGGTCAATGCCTTGACAGCCGCTGTGGTGTTGACATAACTCACCACCAAGTGTCCGGGATGCTCGTCCTTGAACGCCTTCAAGTCTTCAGCCTTGCAGCTGTCGGCCAGCGAGCAGCCGGCATTGAGGTCGGGACAGAGCACCGTCTTCTCGGGCGACAGCAGCTTGCAGGTCTCGGCCATGAAGTGCACACCGGCCATCACCATTATCTTGGCATCGGTCTCAGCAGCCTTGCGGGCCAGGGCCAACGAGTCGCCAACGAAGTCGGCCACGTCCTGTATGTCGCCCACAGTATAATAATGTGCCAAAATGATGGCGTTCTTCTCCTCGCACAGCTTTCTTATCTCTGCTTTCAGGTCAACGCCCTCGGCCACGGCCTCGTCAATGAAGCCTTTCTCTTTCCATTCGGTTTTCATCATCTTATTTGCTTAATTGTTAGGAGTTAAAGGAGTTAAGAGAGTTAAAGGAGTTAAAGACAAATGACTCTCCATGAAAAGCCTTTGTCTCTGGGGTGAAATCCATAGCAAAGCTATTGTCTTTAACTCCCTTAAATACTTTAACTCCCTTAACTACTATAAAATGAATCATCTTATTTAGGGCACAAAGATACACAGAATAAGTGAGACAGCAAAAAAACTGATAAAAAAATCCAGTTTTTTTATTCTCTTCATTTTTTTCTGTATCTTTGCATTCCAAAGTTTTCGTTACGAATCATTCGTAATGGCAGATATGAAGCAAGACAACAAGCCCCAAAATCCCTTCCTGCTATCAGGATATGTCTCACCCGAGTATTTCTGTGATACAGTGTCTACGACCGTTTCCTTTCACTATACCTTGCCAATATTGAATTGATGTAACTTCGCTCTTCGTCATTGATATGGAATAAATCATAGACAGCATCATCAACAGCCGCCTGTTGATGAGTGTTGATGCCATTCATAAGAATGTCATCGACGAGAGCTGACAGCAGCCGGTCTTGCTCGGCAGTGAGTTGCGGGAAGGGCAACTGCTGCAGGTTTCCTTTCAAAACCTTGATGTCGGAGAACTTCAGGCTGTAGTAATAGCGATAGAGTGACGAGTTGAGCAGCACCGCCACACTCTTCACCGACATGCCGTCAACGTCGGGTATCAATACATTGGCACTGTTGAGGCAAAGCCGCTGCCGGTTGTCGTAGGCCACAACGGGATATTTCGCAATGAAGCGATAGATGAGCTTCTCCGTTGAACGGTAGAGCGCCTCCTTGGCACACTGTTGGAAAGAGTCAGGCGCAAAACGAATGAACGACGTCTCTCCTTTCAGCGTGAAGGCCTCCACCTCTTTGCCTGCATACACAGGCTCCATGCCTTCAGTCGGCTCACGCTTCACCTTCTCTTTGTTGTTGCCCGTGACGATGCCCAGCGCCCATTGGCTGTGACTCAATGTGTCGTGACGCATACCTTCCATCTTCTTCACTATCATCTGGTCGACGTCGCTGAAGGATTCGAAGGGAATGTCGCCCGTGGTCAAAGCATCTGCCATGAGTATTCCTTCCGAGGAGCCTGCTGCGTGCTGTATGGCGTAGCGATAAGGACACGACGCCGCTTTAGCTCTCAGCTGCAGACTGAAAAAGCCGGTGAAGACACCATCGAAGCGGCCGTCATAGTGAACAATCTTTTCAATGGCGGCATGGTGCAGGATGTAGCGCCTGATGTCTTGATGCGTCTTGATTGTCAGCAGCGACAAGGGTAAGAGGAAATGCAGCACACCGCCTTTCTTCAGCTTTGACAGCGACTGCACCATGAACATCGAGGCTCTCTCCTTCGATTTCACCATGTCATAGCCGCCGGCATAGCGTCCTTCCTTGTCGGCACCCCACGGCGGATTGGTATAGATATAGTCGAATGATGAGGGCAGACACGCTTTTTCAGTTGAAAAACGGCTGCCGCCAATGAAATCCATACAAAACACATGAGGCACGAAAGCCGTATGACGATATTTCACCAACAGATTGGTGACCGTCAGCATCACCGCCACAGGATCGATGTCAGCGCCATAGAGCCGTCGTGGGTCATCCGTCTGAACTGCCAAAAGAAAAGCGCCGCTGCCGCAACAAGGATCCAGCAAGGTCTCGCCGTCACTCACAAAGACGTCGGCCAGCATCTCGCCCGCCACTTCTTGGCGAGTGTAGTATTGCCCGGTGCGGTTGCGCTCGCCTTCCGTCAACAGCGACTGATAGACATAGCCCAGCAAGTCATCCTCCTCCTCCCACAAATCATCATCCACGGTAAGCGCTAATAACTTGTATTTTTCAGCGAATGACTTGAGCGACTCTTCTACATGAGTAAGATGTAACAGTCCATAGTGTTGCAGTTGCAGACAGCAGAGCGAAAACATGACGTCGGGCAGCGGCTCGCCGATATGGCTCACAGCAGCCAACAGCCGCTGAGCTTTGTCCGACGACACATAGCCGGAAGCCACCACGCGTCGCGTCGACCACGTCTTGTTGGCACGCGCCGTCAGCCTTCCCTCGCCACAGGTATGTAGCCGATGCCAGTTCTGCGCTGTCGCCTTGCTGATGGTTTTCAACATCACATTTTTATATTTTATTCTTTTTTTCTTTTTAAAAAATAGAAATGAAAAAGATGATGTGGCGTGGATAAGTGGAAAACTTACCCGCTTTTTTCTTGTTCATTCCGTTTTCCACCCGTAGCAGCAAGGATATGCACTGCAGGTGTGAATTGTTGATTGCTGATAATGAAAGGAATAGTACATTTATCCACAATTTGCTATTTCGGTGCAAATTTACGAAGTTTATATTTTTTCTCAGCACTTTTCTGTGGAAAAGTTTGTTTTATCGAAGGAATAAGTGGCCGATTTTGCACGGTGTGGATAGCTCCTACTCGTTTTCCACCAAGTTTTCCACAGTTATCCACAGAGTTATCCACAATTTTCGGACTATTAACTGCCTTGCCTGCCGCAGGGACCCCGTGAGGCACTCCTCTCCCTTGTAGGGGAAGGGCAGGGGTGGGGTCAGTAATTTCTTAGCCGCCTCATATTCGCTGCCTCTTCTTCGCTGATAAAATATTACAGATTCAACTTTCGCAAGTTTTGGAGTTAAAGGAGTTAAAGACAAAAGTTTTTCTGTGGATTTCAACCTATGTGAGAATCCTGCAGTTTCAAGGCAGCATTAGTTTTAAAAGTTTCCTGCCGAGAAACCGATGGTTTCCTGCCGAGAAACCATCGGTTTCTCGGCAGGAAACTTTTGCATAAAAGCCCCAGATGGCAAAAAGACACATGCTGTACGGATGGAGTGACGTAGTTATGGCGCGAAATAGGTCAGTTCGTTACCCGAGTTCTGCCGTCCCTACAGGACTGTTCGACCCAATCCCTGCTAATAGGTCAGTGCGCAGCAAAAGTCCCGAAGGGACGACGGAAGACGATGGTGAGCACCAATCGTCCAGGCAGGGGCAACGCCCCTGTAAACAGTTGACCACCATCAAATGAAGCCCTGAAGGGGCGACGGAAGACGATTGGTGCTCACCATCGTCTTTTGCCGCTCCTTCGGGGCTTGTTGCTGTGCTGCGCTATACAGGGGCGTTGCCCCTGCCTGTATTCCGTCGTCCCTTCGGGACTGTAAAAAGGTTGGTACATCTCTGACAAACCACCCCTGACCCCTCCTTTGGAAAAGGAGGGGAAGGGCTGCGCCGTCATGTAGCCGTTGCAGAGGTAACTCAATTCT
>JAEEPZ010000234.1 GCA_016285055.1 Prevotella sp. | reverse complement strand
GCCCTATACCTTGACAGAGGGCTGCACCTATCGCAAAGAGTACCCCATTAAGCGGTAACTTCAGCGAGACTTTATGGTGCTCGCCACGTCCTAACACAGAAATGCCGATACCGATGAGTGTGATGAACATGGCGACAATACTCATGGGTATCATCTGTTGGCCCAAGGTAATCCAGGCCATCAAAGCTGCTGCCAATGGTGCTAGCGTCATGAACAACTGACCATAGCGAGAACCGATGATGATATAACACTGGAATAGACAGAAGTCGCCGATGACATAGCCAACAACACCCGAAAGCAACATCCATCCACAGGCCTCTAACGAACCGACGGGTGGAAGAGGTGTGCCAACCACAACGCAAAACAGCACCACAGAAAACAGCAGTGCCAACGCCATACGAAGCACGTTCAACGTCAGGTTGCCCAACCGCTTACTGCCAAATTCGCTCAACAGCGCAGTGGCCGTCCATGAGAAAGCCACACCAATGGAAATCAGTTCTCCAATGTATGCCACAGTCTAATCCTGTTAATCTGTTACTACCTCCTTAAAATGCACTTGGCCCCATTCGATAAGTGCCATGATAGCTGGCATAAGTGACTTGCCTGTTTCCGTAAGCGAATATTCCACACGGGGTGGCACTTCCGGATAGACCTCACGATGCACCAGATGGCTCTGCTCCAGGTTCTTTAGAGTCTGAGAGAGCATCTTCTGGGAACAGTCCGTCATCAGACGGCGTATCTCATTGAAACGAAGGATTCCCGTCTCGCTTCTGTGAAGCATAAAGAGCACCAACATCGACCACTTGTCGCCGAAACGACTGATCACATTCCTAATTGGACAAGCCAAATATTCCGCTTTTACATCTGCCATAACTATAGAATTTTCGGCAAAAACAGTGCAAACCGAACGCAATCAAAGCTTGCTTTAGATTGCTGAGGTGCAGCCTGTCTTCGCCAATTTATTGGCAAAAGTAACCAAAAGAAACCGAATTACCAAATTATACTACGTTAATCAAAGTTAAAGTCGTTTTCAGCAAACCCCGATAACATCACAATTCCTACTTTTTGGTAACTATGTTACCTCAAAGTGCCTTCTTGTGAGAACGAAAAATTCACCGTACCTTTGCACCGTCAAAACGAAATAGTAACATTTAAACAAATAAGAATTATGAAACAGATTGAGACAATTGCAACAGGTAAGAATTACAGCGCAGTAAGCGTAGGTAAGTTAAATGAGATTATTGAGCACGAGTTGCCGATGGGTACTGTGACCATTCAGGGTAAGGTGTTCGCAGGTCAGGCCGTTGGCGCTACAGGTAGTGAACTATCGTTCCAGACACTCGTTCCTGGTCAGGACAGTGGTTTCCTTCACACTCACAAGACCCACGAGGAGCTTTACATCATTCTGAAGGGCGAAGGCCAGTATCAGGTGGATGGCGAGATCTTCCCCGTCAGCGAGGGCACTATTATCCGCGTGGCTCCCGATGGTAAGCGTGCGCTGAAGAACACAGGTAGCGAGAACCTGACGATGCTCTGCATCCAGTACAAGGCCAACGCCTTCACCGAGGCCGACAGCCCCATGACAGACGGCAACATCCTTCAGGAACCGCTTAACTGGTAATCAGCTATGATGCAACAGGCATTACAATTCCTGCAAGATCACAATGAGGTGGCTTTCGCAACGAGCGATGGCCACCTCCCTAAAATCCGCATGTTCCAGATTATGAAGCAAGAGGGCACGGTGCTCTACTTTTCCACCTCTGCCGAGAAAGCCGTATGGAAAGAACTGATGCAGAACCCCAACATAGAGGTGCTGGCATATGCTGATAACATCTCCGTCCGCTGCTCTGGCATGGTAAACTTCGACGTAGAAGACGATGTCAAGCGATGGATCTACGACCACAACCCCGTCCTGCCCCGTCTCTACAGCAGTTACGACCAACTGGTTTATTTATGCCTGCCCATTGCAGAGATGGACTATTACGACCTCACCCCCACGCCTCCCATCTTCAAGCACTTCGACCTGATAGTAGGCGATGTCGGCGATGGATTTGTCGGCGAACGATTCAAATCCTAAAATAATCCTAAGAAATTGTCCTGTTTCGTTATGAAGCGGGACTTTTTTCGTATCTTCGCAGCGACAAAAGATTGATTTATGGGCGAAATGACAGGATGTAATCTACTGAACACGAAGTGGGACGGACGGATGCCGTCGGAGTTTACGAGTAGCTATCACGTGCATATATTGGTGCGTGAGGGAGAGATGCGGTTTTCGGACGGCAAGCAGATGCATGTGTCGCAGAAGGATGACTTGGTCATCTGGCAGATGTCGAACGCAATTCAGGAGGTGGCGTATTCGGACGATTTCGAGGCAGACATCCTGATAGCATCGGGCGAATTTCTGTCGCGCTTCAATCCAGAAATGGTGTGGGCCTCGAAGGGGTTTATCTTCATCCGCATCAATCCGTCGTTCCATCTGCATGAGGAGTCGCTACGGCTGATGAACGATGACTTTGCGCTGTTCCGACAAAGGCTCGACATGTCTGAGAGTCCTTTCCGTGAGGAGGTTATCGGGCGCGTGATGCAGATATTCCTCTATGACCTTTGGACGGTATACTCCGCCGAGATGTCTCAGATGGAAACGAATGACAATGCTGCCCGTATCTTCCTGCGGTTCCTCTCGTTGGTTCAGAAAGATTGCCGCCAGCAGCGCGACGTGGCGTATTATGCCGACAAACTGTGCATCACGTCGAAGTATCTCTCGCAGGTCAGCAGGTCTGTTTCCGGCCTTCCTGCATCGGAGTGGATAACCTACTACGCCACCTTCGAACTCGTATCTCTGCTCAACGACCAGTCGAAGACACTAACCGAGGTTGCCGATCTCATGAACTTCGAAACAGCCTCACATTTCTCGCGCTACGTGAAGAAACTGCTGGGTAAATCACCTTCGCAATACCGCGAAAAATAAACCTTCTGCACTTTGTGAAAGTTCTACGGCAATCTGGATAACAACAGGTTGCCGTTTTTGCCGTACCTTTGCACCCACAAATAGTAAATCGTAAATTGTCAAATTGTAAATTACAAAGGTATGGATATTTTTGAAAAA
>JAEEPZ010000233.1 GCA_016285055.1 Prevotella sp. | reverse complement strand
AATAAGATCAGATAGAGAAAAATACAACAAAATTAAAAAAATATGGCCAAAAGTTTTGCAGATTGAAAGAGAATGCTTACTTTTGCAGTCGAAATGTTATCAAAACAACAAAAAGTATGAAAATATTGGCAAACAACTATTGGTGGTGGCGCAACTCAAGATTCGGACAATCGTGAGAAGATAGCCGCATACCCAATAGGAGGGAGCAATAAGAATAAAGAGGCCTGTCGTTCTTACGATGGGCCTCTTTCAATTACATAACATAATAATAACGAGTAATAACGATATAATATGAAGTATCAAGTTGACAAAAATGGTTTTTACGGGGAATTCGGCGGGGCTTACGTGCCGGAGATACTGTACAAGTGTGTGCATGACCTGCAGGATGCTTACCTGCCGATCATTGAGTCGGAGACCTTCAAGGCAGAGTATCATGCTCTGCTGAAGGACTATGTGGGACGGCCGTCGCCGCTTTATTTTGCAAGGCGGATGAGTGAGCAGTATGGCTGTCAGTTGTATTTGAAGCGCGAGGACCTGAACCACACGGGAGCACATAAAATCAATAACACCATTGGACAGATACTGTTAGCGAAGAAGATGGGCAAGACTCGTATCATTGCGGAGACAGGTGCCGGACAGCATGGTGTGGCGACAGCGACAGTGTGTGCACTGATGAATATGAAGTGCGAGGTGTTTATGGGTGCTACCGATGTGGAGCGCCAGCATACCAACGTGGAGCGCATGAAGATGTTAGGTGCCGAGGTACACCCTGTGCGGACTGGCAACATGACGCTGAGCGATGCCTGCTCAGAGGCTATCCGTGACTGGTGCTGTCATCCGGCAGACACCTTCTATATCGTTGGCTCGACCATGGGTCCTCATCCCTATCCAGACTTGGTGGCCCGTATGCAGAGCGTGATTTCAGAGGAAATCAAGTGGCAGCTCGAAGAAAAGACAGGGCGAAACTACCCTGATTACCTTGTGGCCTGCATCGGTGGCGGAAGCAATGCTGCCGGTACCATCTATCACTATATGGACGATGAACGCGTGAAGATTGTGCTGGCCGAGGCTGGCGGTCACGGCTGGGACACCGACTACACGGCAGCGACTATTCATCGCGGCACGACGGGCATTCTGCATGGTGCAAAGATGCTTGTGATGCAGGACGGGGACGGCCAGATTCAAGAGGCCTTCACCATCTCGGCTGGTCTCGACTATCCCGGTGTGGGACCCATGCATAGCAACATGGCAAAGCAGGGACGTACGCAGGTGCTGAGCATCAACGACGACGAGGCCATCTACGGCGGTTATGAACTGACACGTATGGAGGGAATTATTCCTGCCATTGAGAGTGCCCATGCTATTGCGGTGCTGAAGAAACTGAACTTTAAGCCAACGGACGTAGTAGTGCTGACGGTAAGCGGTCGTGGCGACAAAGATGTGGAGACGTATCTGAAGAACAAAGAAATGGCTAAAGAATACGGAGAGTTTTAAACAACGAATTACACGAATTAATCGAATTGCACGAATTAATCGAATTAGATTATGAGTACCTACAATTATCAGACAAACAGTAAGACAATACTGGCAGATCTGTATACGCCGGTGGGTGTTTATATGCGGCTGCGCGACCTGTATCCGCAGAGTGCGCTGATGGAGAGTTCGGACTATCACGATGCGAATAACTCGCGAAGCTTTATAGGCATCAATCCCATCGCCAGCGTGGCCATCGGCCACGACATCGCCACCGTCACTTACCCCGACGGCTCGACCCTCCGCCAGGCGTTGAGTGCAGGCTTCGGCTCCGCCGAAGCAATCCACGCCCTCATCGACTGCATCCACATCACGGGCGAGGATGCCGCCGTGTGCGGATTGTTCGGCTACACGAGTTTCAATGCCGTGCGCTATTTTGAGGATATTGCCGTGAAGGACGAGACGCAGGAGAAGAACGATGCACCCGACGTGCTGTATATACTGTATAAGACGGTGATAGTATTCGACCATCATAATAATATGCTCAAAGTTGTGACGCTGGGCGACGCTGTAGACATCGATGCCGTACTGAAGGCGATGAACAAGGCCAATGTGCAGGCTTACGATTTCCATCCCGTAGGTAATGTCAGGAGTACATTGACAGATGATGAGCACAGGGAGAACATTCGCAAAGGTATTCAGCATTGTCTGCGCGGCGACGTGTTCCAGATTGTGCTCTCGCGACGGTTCATCCAGCGCTACGAGGGCGATGACTTCAAACTCTATCGTGCCCTGCGCAGCATTAATCCCTCGCCTTATCTTTTCTATTTCGACTTCGGCGGGTTCCGCATCTTTGGTTCAAGTCCTGAGACGCATTGCCGCATCGAGGGTAAAAAGGCTTATATCGACCCGATTGCCGGCACGACGAAGCGTACTGGTGATGCCGAGGCCGACAAGCGCGGTGCAGAGTACCTGCGCAACGACCCCAAAGAGAATGCGGAGCACGTGATGCTGGTGGACCTGGCGCGTAATGACCTTTCGAGGAACTGCCATGGCGTGAAGGTGGACTTTTATAAGGATCTGCAGTACTACAGTCATGTGATACATCTTGTCTCTCGCGTCAGCGGCAAACTCGACGAGGACGCCGACCCCATCAAAGCCTTCATCGACACCTTCCCCGCCGGGACGCTCAGCGGCGCGCCGAAGGTGCGCGCCATGCAACTCATCAGCGAGTACGAACCGCACAACCGCGGCGCTTACGGCGGCTGCATCGGTATCATCGCCCTCGACGGAAGCCTCAATCAAGCCATCACCATCCGCACGTTCGTCGCTCGTAATGGTGAACTGTGGTTCCAGGCCGGTGGCGGCATCGTGGCCAAGAGCGATGTGGAGTATGAACTGCAGGAAGTGAACAACAAACTCGGTGCTCTGCGTAAGGCCATCGAGACAGCGGAGATTATTTGAAACAACAAATTACACGAATTTCACGGATTACGGATTATGAAGATTGTTATTATAGATAATTACGACTCGTTTACCTACAACCTGAGTCATCTCATCAAGTCGCTCGGCGCTGAGGTCGACGTCGTGCGCAACGACCAGTTCCGGCTCAATGAACTGGAGCCATACAGCAAGATAGTGCTCTCGCCAGGTCC
>JAEEPZ010000232.1 GCA_016285055.1 Prevotella sp. | reverse complement strand
TAAAAAAGTCATCTGTCTGAAAATGAAGTACATACAATTCCCCAAAAGGGCATTTTGGGACACCCCGTTTCGATGCGAAGGCTGATTTTTGGTGGTCAGCATCCATATTTTCCCGCCTTGACAGACCCCCATATGAAGAAAAAATGCTATCTTTGTGGCATGTTTGTCGAGAAGAAGCAGAACAAATCGGGTAGTACCTCTGTGCGCATAATCCAAAAGGTGCATGGGAAGCGGAAATGCGTCAAGGTGATAGGCTGTAGCAGCGATGCCGAAGATATAGGCCTGCTCGTCAAGCGAGGGAGCAGATGGATAGAGGAGCATCAGGCTGGCGTGCCTCTTTTCGAGTTTGATGATGAAGCTGTCGCATACGACAAGGTACTTGCAGGCCTGCGCCAAAGCCAGCTTCGGCTGGTTGGCCCTGAGCTCATCTACGGAACATTGTTCGACCGCATCGGCTACGACAAGGTGAAGACCGCCGACAATGACCTGTTCAGGGCCTTGGTGATAACCCGGCTGTATCACCCGGGTAGCAAGCTCAGGACGTCGGAGTACATGGAGCGCTTCATGCACCGGTCATACTCGTCGGACGCCATATACCGCTTCCTTGACGAACTGTGTGTAAGAGACAGGACGGCGGAACAGGTGCGGGAGGCTTCGGATGAGAGCATCGGCGTGAAATGGCAGGTGGAGCAGGTGGCTTTTGAGCACACGAAGGCAGTCATGGGCGGGCAGGTGACGGTGGCGTTTTATGACACAAGTACGCTCTATTTTGAGTCCCAGGAGGACGAGGTCCGCGTTCCCGGCTACTCCAAGGACGGCAAGAACGAGAATCCGCAGGTGGTGCTTGGACTGCTCGTTGGAACAGGCGGGAACCCCATCGGGTATGAGATCCACAAGGGAAACCAATATGAAGGTACGACACTGCTGCCGATAGTCAAGAAACTGGAGAAGCGATTCAGCCTGTCCCATCCGATAATCGTAGCCGATGCCGGACTGCTCAGTGCAAAGAACATCGAACAGCTTGAAACGGAAAAGTACGAATACATCATCGGCGCAAGGATCAGGTCTATGTCAAGGGCTGACAAGGAGACCGTGCTGGGACTCGGACTGAAGGACGGCAAGCTGAAATCCATCACCATCAAGGGCAGGCGACATGTAATATCAATGAGCGACGGCCGCGCCAAGAAGGATGCCAAGGATAGGGAGAAAGGCATCCAAAGACTGGAGAAACGGTTTGCCAAGGGCAAGATAACGAAAGCATCCGTCAACAACAGAGGCTACAACAGACTACTCACCCTGAAAGGTGAGACTACCGTCACCATAGACCAAAACAAGATAGCCGAGGACGCACGGCTTGACGGGCTAAAGGGATATGTGACAAACAGCAAGATCAAAGATAAGGAAGTCGTCGAGAATTACCGTAACTTGTTCTTTATCGAAAGGGCATTCCGCATGAACAAGACCGACCTTGCCATACGCCCAATCTACCATCGGCTGTTTAATCGCATCGAAGCTCATGTCTGTATCTGCTTCACAGCGTACACTATCCTGTTGGAACTGGAGCGGATACTCAAGAAAACAGAAGACAAGAAGAACAAAATACCAGGCATCACGATTTATCGTGCAAAGTTTCTGGCCGAGAGTCTCTATAAAATAGAATATGTGAACCCCTACAACGGCAAAAACATGTCAGTCGTGCTTCGCACAGACTACGATGAAGAGGTCATGAGGCTATTGGATGCCATCGGCCTGAAACTCTAACCAACGATTTGGGACACCCCATTGCGGAAAACAGGAGAGCATGTGCGGCTACGGACCCAGCTTTCTGCGATGGTTACAAGCTCCAGGGATACAGCCTCCCTACAACAGTCTAGGTAATGGAGCAGCTATGCGTTGTTCGATTGCCGGATGGGCTGCTGAGACCGAAGAAGATGCCATCAATATTGCAACTTCCACAGCGGCTCCAACTCACAATCATCCAGAAGGTATCAAAGGTGCACAATCAATGGCAGTTGCACTATATATGGCAAGGATGGGACATTCCAAAGATGAAATCTGCGACTATATCTTGAGCACCTATTATCCAGAGTGGAAAGAAAAAGACTATGACGAAGTTCAAGTCACCTATAAGTTCGATGTTACCTGCCAGGGGACTTGTCCTATGGCTATCTAATATTTAGAAAGTCCCGTAACTTTGAAGATAGTCTTAAACTATGTTGCTGTTCCGGTGGTGATGCTGACACGCTCGGAGCGATAGTAGCCCCCATAGCCTATGCATATTACAGAGAAATGCCTCAGTATCTGATAGACAATGCTAAGAAGCAACTTCCGACGTGGATGACCAGAATTGACAAAGAATTCTATTCAGATGTTGTTGAACGTACAATATTACCGAATCAATGTTAAAAACAATCAGTTTAGTTGTATTTCATCGAATTTATTCAAATAATTGATTTACCTTTGTGCACAATATGAATAAGCCGTTTCAGAAAGATAACACAATGAACTTCATCATTGGCGACCATCTCTATGCTGTCAGCACAGATGGCTGCGATTGTGTAGTACATACGGAGAAAGGCGATTTTCGTCATAAAGATACTTGGAACCGCCAACCGGAAAAAAGTGAATTGCCAACTGTATTCTTTACCGCACTGGCAGGGACATACGAAGGCGAAGCTTTTCCTGACTATGAAGCGTGGCTCAGCTATATATGCGAAGAAGATAGTGAAGAAAATCGCCGGACTCACGCTCGCTATGTTATACAGGCTATGCAATGGAATTCTGTAAGCGACTTAACAGCAGAAGAAGTATTGACTTAGCTATCCGATAACTATGACATCTAAGTTTGTCTAAGCGTCTAGCATATTAACGGTCAATAGTTTCTAAGCGAGTTCACCTTTACGATACTTCTGGTGGCAAAAAAGTTCACCTTCAGTCAACTCATCTTCTTTCAACACTCTTAGTATATCACGATCTACCAACATGCAATTGAAGCTGCAATCAAAGCCCTCAAAAGGAGAACGCGTGGTAGTTGCATCATAAGTGTATACGACAGTGTCACCATCCATATAAAAAAATGAGACATCCGTGATGACACCTATATATTCATCCACGTCCATCACGTTATCATCAGCATCATGGCTGAACATCTTGTTGAGATGTCGCATCGGC
>JAEEPZ010000231.1 GCA_016285055.1 Prevotella sp. | reverse complement strand
TATCTGGTTGACCAGCAGACCGCCTTCCTCGTAGCCGATGTATCCCGGAGGTGCACCGTAGAGCAGTGCCACGGAGTGCTCCTCCTTGTACTCCGACATGTCGAAGCGCAGCATGGCTGTCTCGTCGTCGAAGAGGAAGTTGGCCAGACTCTTGGCCAGCTCGGTCTTACCTGTACCCGTCGGGCCGAGGAAGAAGAACGAGCCCATGGGCTGCCCCTTCTTGTTCAGTCCTGAGCGGCTTTCGAAGATGGCGTCGAGTATGCTCTTGATGGCGTGTCCCTGTCCTACGACGCGCTGGTGCAGTATCTGCTCGGCGTTGCTCAGCTTCTCGCGCTCCTCGCTCTGGATGTTGCCCATAGGTATGCCGGTCATCTTGGCCACGACGTCGCGGACGGCATCCTTCTCCAGCTTCTCCTTGATAGCTGCGGGTGCACCCTCTTCAGCTTCTGCAAGTGCAGCCATCTCGTTGCTGATCTTGGTGGAAGCCATGGCGCGGTCGAGCAGGTCGAGAGCCGATGACGGCAGACGGCGGTCGGGCATGTAGCGCTTGGCCAGGCGGACAATCTCTGCGGGCACCTCATCCTCGATGGGCATGTGGTGGAAGTCCTCGTAGCCCTTGCGCTTGGCCTGGATGATGGCGATGGCCTGCTCCTCGTTGGGCTCCTCTACGGTGATCTTCTCAAAGAAGCTGGTCAGCTCCTTGTCCTTCTCGATGTCCTTCGTATATCCGTCGACGGTGGAGGTGATGACCACCTGCAACTGGTTCTTCGACAGCAGTTTCTTCAGTCCTGGCAGGATGCCGTTCAGCGTCGACTGCTTGTCTTCCACGCGGTGGAAGTTCTCCACTACGAGCAGCGGCTGTGTCTGTGCCATGAGCTGCTCGGTGACCTGCTTGAAGCGGTCTTCAATCTCGCCCTTGTAGCTCACACCCTGCGAGAGTGCGATGAGGTCGAGCTCGTATGGCTGCAGTGCCTCGAGCGATGCTGCCACCTTTCCAGCGCGAATGCGCTGCAGGATGGCGTGTATGAGGCTGGTCTTTCCCACGCCTGTCTCGCCCACTATGAGCAAGTTGGCGCGGTCTTTGCGTGCCAGCACTTCGGTCATCGAGCGCACCTCGTCGTCGAATCCTACGACGTCCTCCTCTGGCAGCTCGGCCAGCATGTCGACGAAGAATCCGCTGTCGGCAGCAGCAGCTGCTGATGCAGAGCTTCCGCTTGCTGAGATGGTGCCTGCGGCCGGCTTGACGGGAGCGCCGGTGCCTATCTGCTTCTTGATCTTGTCGGCAGAGAGGGTCAGCGTCTTCAGCTGCTCATACGAGAAACCTACACCCGGGCTGGCGAGGGCAGCGAGGAGGCAGGGGCCGTTGATGCCGTCCAGGCCGGCTTTGTCGGCGATGTCCTGAGCTTCCTTCACCACGTTCTGTGCGTCGTGCGACAGCTCGATGCCTTTCATGGGGTAGGGTGACTTCTCGCATTGCTTCATGCGCATGTCGGCCCAGTCCACCATGTAGTAGTAATCCTCGTCGAGGGTGTCCTCGATGTAGTTGACAAGCCCGGCGCTCTTGTGCAGCAGTGCACGCAGCATGTGGGCAGGTTCAATCTTCGGCGACTTGTTGTCGTTGGCAAACGACTGTGCGATGTGCAGCAGGTCGAATGGAAGATTCGCTAAAAGTTCGGTGTACTTGTCCATACTGTAATGTTTATGGGTTAATAGTAGTTTCCTTTCATTCTACATTCAAGTTTCACATTTCGCTCCGCTCTGAGAATAGCTTTGAGGAGTTAAAGGAATTAAAGGAGTTAAAGGAGTTAAAGACAAATGACTCTACGTGAAAATCCTTTGTCTCCGAGTTGAAATCCATAGCCATGCTATTGTCTTTAACTCCTTTAACTCCTTTAACTTCTTTAACTCCAAAGCTTTCGAAAGTTGAGTTTAGTGATGTTTAGTGATCATCTAGTTGATGGTTTCGAGGAATGCTGAGGGTATATATGCCGTTGCGACGCTGCATAGCCCTGTGACTGTGACGATGACGCGCTGCTGTCCGGCTAATCGTGCCACGCGTCCCTCCACGCCGCTGAACGGGCCTCCTACTACGCGCACGGTGTCGCCGCTCTTGAAGCGGCACTGGCTGGCGTCTACCAAGCGCACATGCTCGCTGTCGGTGTTGGTGGCCAGCATAAAGTTGTGCATCTCGTCGAGGGGCACCACCAATGGCGGGTTCTTGCCGTTCTCTGTGTTGAAGTGGTCGTAGTAGTAGGTGAGGAAGCTCAGCTGCGCTGTCTCCTTCACGTACTCGTCGGCTTTCTCGCGGGTAGCATAGATGAAGATGATGTTGGGCACGAGCACTTCCTCGGAGCGTACTCGTTTCCCATCTTTCATCTTGTAGACTTGATGGGTGGGCAGATAGATGAAGGTGCCGTCCTCCACTATATAATCGTGTGCGCGACGCTCGCGCCCGTATGACGCGCGCATGACGTACCATTTTTTATTTGGGTCATGTGCATATTCTACCGACACCCCGGTCTGCGAACTGGTAGCCTTGGGGATGATGCTGATGCCTTCGTTGGGCGCGCTGGTCCTTCCAGCATCCTTATTCTCAGCACAATAGGAACGGATATCCACATTAGTCAATGTGCTCATATCTGCCTTACTCTTTATTTGTGATGGCTTGAGCAAGCCAAAATCGCTACAAAGTTATAAAAAAAAAGAAATACTCTCGCATTTTTACCCTGTTTTTTTTCAAAAAAAAACATTTTTGCATAGTTTATGAGACAATTTGCATCGTTTATACCATGGTTTTGAAAACTAAAGTTTCCCTTTTGTCCAGCCCAAGAGTTGTAATCCTGCTTTGGATTTCAACCCAGAGACAAAAGCATTGCCCTTTCATCGCACCAGGCCTGAGGGGAGGCTGGGCTGCAGGGGCGGTGCCCCTGCCTGCAACCAGCCACACATGAAAAAGCCGTCCACGACTATTTGCGCTTGCTTCCGGAAAATTCCCACGCCGGGAACAGAAAATTCCGTGCTGTGCGGATGAAACAAGACATAGTAACGTCGCTATCTCGGTCAGTTTGTTCCGCTAAGCGGACTTAGAAAAAACCAATAAAAACAAGAAAAACAAATAAAAACAATTTGGGACATTAGCTTTTCTATGGATTTCAACCCATGTGAGAATCCTGCAGTTTCAAGGCAACATGGGTTTCAAAAGTTTCCT
>JAEEPZ010000230.1 GCA_016285055.1 Prevotella sp. | reverse complement strand
CAGAAGTATTGTCTTTAACTTCTAAGCGAAGCGATAACTTCTTGAATTCTTTTACTTCTCGCATCATCATTCGTCCTTTTTTCTGAATCTGTTGTTCTTTCGTGCGGGGAGGCCGCCCTCTCCGTGGAAATATCTTTATCCGCAGCCGCTGTCGCGGCTAAAATAGATAAATTGGCAAATCGATAAATAGGTTAAAAAGCGAGGCAGGCACGAACCCATTTGGCGTAGGTCTTAAGGCCGGTGAAGTAATCGGATTTGTTGAAGTTGTAGTACCACGCTTGTCTGTCACTGGACGCCGTACTTGACCAGTAGCCGACCTCCGACTGCAAGTCAGTGCCGCCGACGCTGGTGAAGCCGGTGCGCAGGGCGTCGTAGCTGCCTGCGCCATTAGTGCCCAGCATATAGTTCCACTGAGCCTGGCTGGCCTGCAGCCATGTTGCACCGGTAACAGGAGTGGACGTGTTCTTTGCTGAGCAAGCGTCTATTGCATCTTGCCAACCCATCGTGCTGGCTTCATCGGTCAGCGCCAGTGCCAAGCCGTGGCTGTAGGTGGCATGGCCCGTGGTACCTATATAGATTATCTTGGCCACGCGAGTCGCCGTGCAGGCAGCATCCGTGCCGTAGGCATGGATATGTCCGTCGGTACAAATCAGCTTGCCCTTGTCGGCAGACGTAGCTGCTGCTGCCATCGTGTAGGCAGACGCAATCGTCACCTCGATTCCCGAAGCCGAAATCTCGCTGTCGGTGTGCGAGTCGTCGGCCTTCACGTAGTACCACACGTAGTAGGTGCCAGCCGTGAGGCCCTCAGCCGTGGGCACCGTGGCGCTGAAGCCGTCGGTCGAAGCGGGCTGCGTGGCGTCCGTAGTCACAGCGTACATCATCGTGCCGCCCTCAGCCGTGCCAGCGTTGACGATAGCCTCGTTCTGGCCAGCCTTGACACCCGTCTTAGCCGTCGGTTCGGTGGTCACGGTGGCGGCCGGAGCCGCAGCCTTCTTGGCCTTGACGCTCTTCACCTTCTTCGTGCCGCTGTACTTGACGCTGACCGCCGTGCCTGCGGCTACGCCCTCAAGGGGCAGCGCCTGATACTCGCCCGAGCCGGCCTTGCCCTGCCAACTGGTGGCATCCTCGGTGCCTTCCTTCAGGGTGACGGTGTAGGCGGCGGGGGCGGCCATCTCCTCAATCTTGCTTGCGTAGTCGGCCCATCCGGCTTTGTAGGTATCGCCAGAGCCGTAGGGGACGTAGATCTTCAGTCCACTGGCAGCGTCGTCGAAAGCACCCTCGCCGTAAGTTGTCAGGCTCGTGGCATAGATGGTGACTGTAGTCAGATTGTCACACCATGCGAAGGCATTCACGTCAACGGTATTCACGCTGGCGGGGATGGTGACGGTCGTCAGGCCAGAGCAACTTTCAAAGGCATTGCCGCCGATGCTCTCCAGGCCGTCGGGGAAGGTGACCGTCGTCAAACTCGTGCAACCAGCGAAGGCAGCCTCACCGATGCTCTTCAGGTCGGCGGGTAGGTTAGCAAACACCGTGCCGTTACAACCCTGTATCAGTGTATGTGTCGCCTTTACAATCAGTGCGTTGCAGCCGTTGGGTGCTTCATATACCGTATTGCCGTCGGCCACGGTAATCTCAGCCAAAGAGCCGCAGTATCCGAAGGCCAGCTCGTCGATGCTCGCCACGCTGGCGGGGATGTTGACAGATGTTATCTTAGTGTCCTGGAATGCCCTCATGCCGATGGTCTCCAAACTGGCAGGCAAGGTGATGGATGTCAGACCGCATCTGGCGAAGGCCATAGCGCCGATGGCCTCCAAGCTGGCAGGTAATGAGACGGATGTCAGATTAGAGCACCAAGTGAAGGCACGAGCACCGACACTCGTCACACCATCCTCGATGACCACGCTCGTGATGTTATCTTGATAAGCAGACCAGGGAGCCTCATAGTCAAAATCGTCCATGGCCCCCGTGCCGCTGATAGTCAGCGTGCCGTCGTCGGTCAATGACCATGTCACGTCTGATTCATGTCCGCTTGTGCCGCAGTTGCCGCTGGCAACAACGGTGGGGGCGGGAGTGGGGATAGTGAAGTTGGCCACATAGTTGGCGCTGTTGTTGCTGTCCCACTTGTCATCGCGGGTGAACCAGACAGCGATGGTGTGATTGCCAGGAGTAAGACCGGAGATGTCGATGTCCTGAGCAGCCCAACTGCTGCCGCCCGACTGGAACTTGTTGTTGTTGTCAGCAAATTCAAACCAATTCAGGCTGAGAGACTCGTCGGCACCGCCGTCAATCTTATAGCCCATCGTCATGGTGAGATTTCCATCATTCCAGTTCGCATTGCCCTCTGCCCAAGCCTGCGACAGTCCGCCAAGCGACAGCGTCGTGATAGTGCCAAGGTCAGCACCGTTGAACGCGCCGCCCGTACACCAGCCGAAATTTTCTCCGGCATAATACCATGTGCCGTTTGCATTGATAGCACTTTTACCTACCCAACTGGCGACGGTGGCGGGCTCAATGGTGCAGACGATGGTGGTTAGGGCCTCGCCCATGCCCTGAAAATTGCCGCTGAAAGAGACTGTGGAGGCAGGAGTGCCCGCCCAGGTTGATGATTCCCAGCTACTGCTCCAGCCCTCGCCGTAAGCATCGCAATAGCTGCTCGTCACTTCAATCTTTGTGAAGTTACCGAGGGTGGTAGAGAATGTTCCGCCCTCATTGAGGTTGCCTTCATCACGGTCAATATAGGTAGCTGAGACGGTGACACCGTCTTTTGTGAAACTATAATTCACCCCCCAATCGCTCTGGTTGATGGTGACGGTGATGGTGGCCCACGCGCCCGTCACTGCTGTCATGAGCAGCACGAGCATTGATAGAAATCTTTTTTTAATCATAATTGAAAAAATTAATTTGTTAATATAAAAATGATGTTTTAATACGTTTTTTTAGAAGTTAAAGAAGTTAGAGAAGTTAGAGAAGTTAGAGAAGATGAGAAGTGTTTTGAAGTTAGAGAAGATGAGAAGTGTTTTGAAGTTAGAGAAGATGAGAAGTGTTTTGAAGTTAGAGAAGTTAGAGAAGTTAAAGAAGTTAGAGACGATAGTTTCGCCGCTGACTTCGCCCGCAGAAGTATTGTCTTTAACTTCTAAGCGAAGCGATAACTTCTTGAATTCTTTTACTTCTCGCATCATCATTCGTCCTTTTTTCTGAATCTGTTGTTCTTTCGTGCGGGGAGGCCGCCCTCTCCGTGG
>JAEEPZ010000099.1 GCA_016285055.1 Prevotella sp. | reverse complement strand
TCTTCTTAAAAAGCCTCCACAATGAGCCAGCGGGCAGTTTCTTAAAGACCAGCAGCTCGATGTTGGGCGAATACGACGTGCATTTCAATGGTGTCTATACTGGCACCGAGGATGCGCTGAACAAGCAGAACACTACGTCGAACTTTGCCCGTGGACTGTTGCAGCGTCTGGCCTGTGTGCCTATGGGCGACACGAACTTTGAGATGCGCGAGAACCGTGCCTATACTGAGGAAGACCGTAAGCGTGAGCAGGAGTTAGTGGAGTGGAGTTACCGCCTTGACTCGACCAAGGGCGAGATACCCTGCAAGGAACTCAGCGATGCCCTTCATGCCTGGACGGAACGTCGCATGATAGACGCGAAGGAAGAGGGCAGTAGGGCACTTGAAGACACTTTGAAAAGACCATGCTGGATTGCAATGAATTTGGCACTGCCCGGCATCATCGTCCGCCACTGGGACAAAATGATTGAGGACGGCGGCAGAATGGTGTGCGGCCCAGACTTCAAGACTGATAAGATTGACCGCGAACTGGTGTTGGCACTTTGTGACGCCCAGTTTGCCTTCCAGCAGCATTTCTTCCTCGCTACGGGTGAGAAACTGTATGACGACCGTCAGGCCATCGAAGCCTCTAACGTGCACCACCAGCAACGCACAATCTTAGCCTACCGCCGTCTGCCCAATCCCTTCACCTCCGAGGACGTGAAGCGTGAATATGGATATGACAGTGTAGGCAGCGTCTGTAGCCGCCTGAAGCACCTCTGCGACGACGGTCTGGCGCAGAAGATACGTCAGGGCGCGGACAAGGGCAAGTACCGCAAGCTGCAGCCATGAGCGCTATATTGAGATATTGAATATTGATTGCAATTTGTTTTCACCAAAGCGGAGCACGCCACCACGTTGTGAGCGTGTCCCGCTTTTATAGTCATGGTGCTCACCTGCGTCTTGTATTTGTCCGCAAGCACTGAAATTTTGCAATTTTGACAATAAAATTTGGTAGATACATAATAAAGTTGTAATTTTGCGCCGAAACAACTTGGTGACCTTGCCAAGCAATTTCCGTTAAAGAAGATGAGAATTGATATTATTACCGTACTGCCCGAGATGATTGAGGGCTTCGTGCATGAGAGCATTCTGGCTCGTGCCGAGAAGAAAGGACTGGCTGAGATACACCTGCATAATCTACGCGACTACACTTTAGACAAGTGGCGTCGCGTAGATGATTATCCATACGGTGGCAGCGCCGGCATGGTGATGCAATGTGAGCCCATTGACCGTTGCATCACAGCACTGAAGGAAGAAAGAGATTATGACGAGGTCATCTTCACCTCGCCCGACGGCGAGCAGTTCAACCAACATGTGGCCAACGAACTGTCACTGCTTCAGAACATCATTATCCTATGCGGACACTACAAAGGCATTGACCAGCGTGTGCGCGACCATCTCATCACCCGCGAGATTAGCATCGGCGACTATGTGCTGACCGGCGGCGAGCTGGCAGCAGCCATCATGGCCGACGCCATAGTGCGTGTGGTGCCCGGCGTCATCGGCGACGAGCAGAGCGCCCTCAGCGACTGCTTTCAAGACGACCTCTTGGCGGCTCCCATCTACACCCGTCCTGCTGACTATAAAGGCTGGAAGGTGCCCGAGATTCTGCTGAGCGGCAATGAAGCCAAAATCCGCAACTGGGAACTGGAACAGGCTATGGAGCGTACTCGCCGCCTGCGTCCCGACTTGCTTCAATAACCAGCTGCATCACTTCGGCATCGACATAGGTATTGTCGCTGCGAAGCATCCAGTCTACAAGTGTGGAAGTTGTGAGATAGCCCATCGACGAGAACAGTTGACGGGCAGGATGATTGTCGGCACCGACGATGGCATAGAGTTGGTGCAGATGTATGACACTGCGGGCATATTCGTGCAGTGCTTCAAGAGCGGCCTGCGCATAGCCTTTGCGACGATAGGGCCGCTCGATGACAATGCCCACCTCGGCACGCCGGTGACGCGGGTCGAAGTTGATGAGGTCGGCAATGCCAACGGTGAGCGATGAACGGGCAGCATCCTCGATGATGAGACGCAACTGGCGGTCGGCAAAGATGTCGTCGGAAGAAGTAGCGATATAGTCGTGCAGCGTATAGCGCGAATAAGGCACATTGGTAGTGCCCACCGCCCACAGGTCGGCATCGTTCTCAATGCGATAGAGCAAGTCGAGGTCTTCAGGCTCCAAAGCCCGCAATCTAACCTTAGCCATAACTTTTCAATAAAAAATGTCTATCTGGGTCAGCAACACTTGCTGACTGGCGCTGTAGGTGCCCATGGCGGGGCGTTTTGTCGTCATGGCCGCTGCATGGGCTATCACCTCCTGGAAGGTGAATGTGTCGGTGTCGTAAACGACGCAGGCTTCTGAGGGCAGGCGCTGCTCCAGGGCAGGCAGTTCATCCAGTTGGCAGAAAGTGGCACTAAGACCCTTGCGCTTGGCCAGCGTGCGGCATTGGTCGAGCATCTTCGGTGCGCCTACGAAGAAATAGCTGACATCGGCCCGCGGCCTGTCTGTAAAGCCGAGGCTGTTGCGCATACGCTCGTAGAGCATCTGCAACAAAGCGATGAAGGCACGGAAATAGATGGCTATCTTGATGGGCAGTGTGACGAAGAGCGACAGATGGCCGTAATGCTTGCGGAAGAAGATGAGCATGGCCTGATAGAACACATGCACGTAGCGATAGCTGGACTTCACCGTCGACTCGCCTTTGTAGTGCACAATGGAAGCCGGCACATACCAGTTCTCGTAGCCGCCCTTCAGCAGACGATAGCTGAGGTCGATGTCCTCGCCATACATGAAGAAGTCCTCGTCGAGCACTCCCACCTTGTTGACTGCCTCCCGCCGCAACATGCAGAAGGCACCGCTGATGACATCTATGCGCCCCGGCTCGTCCCAAGGCAGGTGCTTCATGTAGTAATGACGGCTGAAGCCCAGCATTTTCTGTAAAGACACCCAAGGCGTGGGCAACCCGCGGCGCGACTCAGGCGCCAGTGTGCCGTCGGGGTTGTGCATCTTCACGCCTACGCCACCAGCCTGCGGATGTGCGTCCATGAAGTCAAGCACCTGATGCAGGCTGTTCTCAGCGATGAATGTGTCAGGATTGAGCAGCAACACGTAGTCGCTCTGTGTCTGTCGGATGGCCAGGTTGTTGGCACGGGCAAAGCCCAGGTTCTGCGTGCTCTCAATGACAGTGATGGTGTCGGCAAAACGCTGACGCAGGTAGGCTACGGTGTCGTCGGAAGAGGCGTTGTCCACTATATATATCTCGTGGTCGATGTCCTTGGCAGCACGCTGCACGCTGACGATGCACTGCTCGAGATAGTAGCGCACATTATAGCTGACGATGACGACGGTGAGCTTCATGATTCAGCCTCCTCTACTGCCCCCGAGGGGGCTTCATTAGAATTGTATGCGGGCTTGCCAGCATTGGTGTCCCCCTCGGGGGACGACGGGGGGGCTACTTCTGCCTTACACCGTTCCATGGTGGGGATGACGAAGGGCATGCAGAGCAGCGTCACCACTGCGAGGTAGCCATAGGAGGCCTCCAGCTCAAAAGCATAGTAGAGAAAAGTATTCACTAGCAAAAGCAGACCCATGACGCACAGGCGCACAGAGCCCCAGCGTGCCAAGGCCGGTGCTTTCCGCTGCTGCAGGTCGTTGCTGATGCGACGAAACTTGAACAGGCGCAGGGACAAGGGTAACAGGGCGATGGTGAGGAGAATCATCATTGTAGAGCAGATGAAACGCTGCTCACGAGTGGCCTCTGCAAAGACGCCCATGTCCACATGCAGAATCTCGCCTAACAGATATAATAATGAGGCTATCAGCAGGACGCTGATGAAAATCGCCATCAAGAGGTTGCGTGTCTTCTTCATTTCACTGTTGTCTCTTTATGCTTTTCAACCTTCAAAGGGTGTGCGGTTGAGGATGGAACGCCCCAGCGTCACCTCGTCGGTGTATTCCAGTTCGTTGCCTACGGCAATGCCACGTGCTATCATGCTGACGGCCACACCTGTAGAAGCCAGCCGGCGGTAGATGTAGAAATTGGTAGTGTCGCCTTCCATGGTGGAGCTGAGCGCCAGGATCACCTCCTTGACATCGTTCTCCCCCACCCTTTTCACCAGCGAGTCAATCTCTAAGTCGGCAGGGCCTATGCCATCCATCGGCGAGATGAGCCCACCCAAAACATGATAGAGCCCATAATACTGCTGCGTGTTCTCGATGGCCATCACGTCCTGTATGTTCTCCACCACACAGATGGTTGTGTTGTCGCGCCGCTGATCGGCACAGATGGGACACAGGTCGTTGTCGCTGATGTTGTGGCAGACACTGCAGAACTTCACCTCGCGCCGCATCGTGGCGATGGCATCGGCAAACTGCTCCACGCTGTCTACAGGCTGGCGCAGCATGTGCAGCACCAGCCGCAAGGCGGTCTTGCGGCCAATGCCGGGCAAGGTGGCAAAGGCCTGCACGGCACGCTCTAACAGTTGCGACGGATATTGCTGGTTCATGGTCACTTATCCTTCTATCTCCGAGAGTTCGAGCCAGCGCATAGACTTTTCATCGAGCTCATCGTTGAGCAGCGGCAGGCGCTTGCTCATCGCTGTGATCTCGTCAACGCTGACAGTGCCCGAGCTGAGGGCTGTCTCTATCTCTTTCTTCTCTGCCTCAAGGGCTGCGATGTCTTTCTCCAGCTGCTCAAACTCGCGTTTCTCCTTAAATGTCATGCGACGTTTAGACGTGAGCGCTGAGGGGCGAGAGGCAAGAGGCTTGTCTGTATTTTGTTTCGTGGTGTTCTTCTCAGCTTTCGCTGGCAGTCGCTCACCTCTTGCTTCTTCCTTCTCACCTCGCATAAACTCCCTGTACTGTGTGTAGTTGCCGGGGAAGTCCTTGACGACTCCATCGCCCTTGAACACCAGCAAATGGTCGACCACCTTGTCGGTGAAGTATCGGTCGTGGCTGACGACGATGACGCAGCCGGGGAAGTCCTGCAGGTATTCTTCAAGAATCTGCAGCGTGACGATGTCGAGGTCGTTGGTGGGCTCGTCAAGCACCAGGAAGTTGGGATTGCGCATCAGCACAGTGCAGAGGTAGAGTTTGCGCCGCTCGCCTCCGCTGAGCTTATACACATAGTTGTACTGCTGCTCGTTGGTGAAGAGGAAGTACTGCAGGAGCTGCGAGGCGGAGAAATGACGTCCCTGCCCGAGGTCGATGTATTCTGCTATGTCGCGTATGACGTCGATGACCTTCTGCTGCTCGTCAAACTTCAGTCCTTCCTGCGAGAAATAGCCGAAGCGGACCGTATCGCCGATGATGATGCGCCCGGAATCGGGCTGCAACTCACCCAACAGCATCTTCAAAAACGTTGTCTTGCCCGTACCGTTACTGCCCACAATGCCCATCTTCTCAAAGCGCGAGAAGTTGTAGTAGAAGTCCTTCAGGATGACCGTTGAGCGACTTTTTTCCGAATGAGCAGCGTCGCTCAACTCTGAACTTCCAGCTCTCAACTCTGAACTCTCATCTCTCAACCCTGAATTCTCATCTCTCAACTCTGAACTCTCAACTCTCAACTCTGAACTCTCAACTCTCAACCCTGAACTCTCATCTCTCAACCCTGAACTCTCATCTCTCAACTCTGAACTCTCATCTCTCAACACTGAACTCTCATCTCTCAACACTGAACTCTCAACTCTAAACTCTTTAGAGATGTACTGACACTCAAAGATCTTGCTGCCGATGTAGACATTGCTGGCCTTCAGCCGTATGGCTCGCTCCTCTATGCGAGCCTTGGCAGTCTTCTCCAGTTCGTAGAAGGCATCCTCACGTGCACGTGCCTTGTGGCCGCGAGCCTGCGGCATACGGCGCATCCACTCCAACTCAGTGCGATAGAGGTTGTTGGCACGGGCTATCTCAGCCCGTCGGTTGTCGATGCGCTCCTGGCGTTTCTCCAAGTAATAGGAATAGTTGCCGCGGTAGGTGTAGATGGTATGGTCGTCTATCTCGAGGATGACCGAGCATACACGGTCGAGAAAGTAGCGGTCGTGGGTGACCATGAGCAAGGTCTTGTTGCCTCGTCCAAGGAATCCCTCCAACCACTCAATCATCTCAAGGTCAAGGTGGTTGGTAGGCTCGTCGAGGATAAGGAAGTCGGGCTCCAGGATGAGCACGTTGGCCAGCGCCACGCGTTTCTGCTGTCCGCCGCTGAGCTGTCCCACAGGCTGGCTGAGGTCGCGTATCTTCAGCTTTGTCAGTATCTGTTTCGCCTTCAGCACCTTTTCCTCGTCACCCTGATGGTTGAAGCACGCATCAAGCACACTGTCGTTGGGGTCGAAGCGGGGCGTCTGTTCCAAATAGCCCAGCTTCACGTCGCGCCGATAGATGATGGAGCCCTCGTCGTAGCCCTCCTTTCCCATGAGGATGGAGAGCAGCGTCGACTTGCCCGTACCGTTCTTGGCAATAAGGCCCACCTTCTGCCCCTCAGCAATAGAAAAGCTGATGTTCTCAAAGAGCATCAGCGCGCCAAACGATTTCGTCAGGTTCTGTACGTCAAGGTATGGTGTGTCTTTTGCCATGAGTTGCCCCCTAAGTTCTTGTCTTGCAAGCGACCTCCGTACTAACGAGGGGGGTGGGGTCTAAACAAGTGATTTGTTGATGGTTTCTATATACCCGAGCACCTCTTCCCTACCCTGCCCTTTCTCTGCAGAGGTGATAAAGAAGGGCGGCATCTCCTCCCATGTCTCCAGCATCTTTCGCTGATAGGCATCCACATTCAGCTTCACCTTCGAAGCAGAGAGCTTGTCAGCCTTGGTGAAGATGATGGAGAAAGGAACGCTTGAAACGCCCAGCCAGTTCATGAACTCCAGATCGATGGCTTGCGGCTCCAGCCTGACATCGACGAGCACGAAGGTGTTGACCAACTGCTCACGTCCCAAGATGTAGCCGCGAATCATCTGGTCGAGCCGGGCCACCTCTTTCTTCGAGCGTTTGGCAAAGCCATAGCCGGGCAGGTCTACCAGATACCATTCCTTATTAATAATAAAGTGGTTGATGAGGAGCGTCTTTCCAGGAGTGGCCGATGTCTTGGCCAATCCCTTGTGGCGGCAGAGCATGTTGATGAGGCTGGACTTGCCCACATTGCTACGCCCAATGAAGGCATATTCCGGCTTTGTGTCATTAGGGCACATCGACACCATCGGCGCCGAGATGACAAACTCTGAATTCTTTATCTCCATTTATCTGATTCTATCGTAGGCACGCACCACCTTCTCATCGTGCACAATGCCCTTGCGAGCCATGAAGACGGCAAGGATGCCGACAGCAGGCAACACATACTGCCAATGCATGATTTCAGGCACAGCATAGACAGCCAACAAGACATACCATGCCAGCAGCGCCAGCATGGGCAGAAGGCAAAGGGCTGCCTGCAGCTTGCGGTTCTTATGCAACGGCACAATAGCTGAGCACAGCACAGCTGCCACAATGAGCAGAACAAGCTGCAGCGTCGTACCCGCTCCGGCGATGCAGCACACCACGCAGCAAACGACGGCCAGCAGCAGATACCAAGTCTGTGGTCTTAACATTTCTCCTTGCTTTTTCGTTATTACACCATCACGTCATCACGTTACGGTGAATCATTCTACATCAGCAAGAGCCTGGGCAATGGCATCCTTCTGCGGATCGCGCCAATAGACCTTGCCTTCGATGAACTCCTGCGTAGCCAGCAGCGTGGGTTTCGGCAGCTTCTCGTAGTAGCGAGAGATTTCTATCTGCTCACGGTTCTCAAAGACTTCTTCCAACGAGTCGTTGTAGCTGGCAAACTCGGCCAGTTTCTTCGACAGGTCTTCCTTGATCTGAATGGAAATCTGATTAGCACGCTTGGCGATGATGGCAACGCTCTCGTAGATATTGCCCGTCTCATCACACAAATCCATCACATTGCGCGTCACGGTATTCACCGGAGCCTTTGATTTCTTGTAATCCATCTTTTATATTTATGATTTACGTATTTACGATTCTTGTCGCTATGTTTTATTTCAAAATTGTATACTTTTCTCAGTCTCCCACCACCTTCTTGCACTTGGCAATGAATTTCTTGGCCAGCGGGGTGTTTTTCGACTCAGGATATTCGTTCAGGAAGCCGTAGCTCTCATCCTCAGCATCACGGTAACGGTCCAGACGCTTGTCCACCGTAGAGTTCTCGGCCAGCTGAAACTTGCTCTTCATGATGATGAGCGAGAAGTCCTCACGCCATTTCGTGAAAGGATAGAGCTTCAAAGCGTTCTCAGCAGTGATAATGCTGGCAATATAATTGCTTTCGTTGTTCGAGTTGATATTGCCGAAGTAACCGCCCAGATTGTAATAGAGCTGTGCCGACAGAAGCTCTTTCATGATGAGTTTGTCCTGCAGCTCAAAGAGACGCTCCTGGGCCTTGGGCCTGAGTTCAGAGTCGGGAAAGAAATCGAGGAATTGCTGATAGGCATTGATAGCACCGATGGTGGGCGTCTGGTCGAGGCGTGGCTCGGGGGCACTCTCATAGAGCGACTGACCGACATAGAACGATGCCTCTTCGGCATAGATGCCCTTCGGGTAAGTCTGATAATACTTCTTGAACGTTGCCGATGCTGACTCGAAGTCACGGCTCTTGTACTCCGACATGCCCAGCATATACAGGGCCTCCTCGGCATCATCGTGGCCTTTCTTCTGAGTAATGAGATCCATCAGCAGCGATGCAGCACGGGAGAACTTACCCTCTGCAAAACTCTGCTTCGCATATTCGTAGCGGTAGGCCATGTCTGTCGACTTGTACACTTGGTTGAACTCGCCCGCGCAACCAGTCAACAACAGAGCCGCTAAAGAAAAAAAGAATGTCGTTTTCTTCATTTCACATACTTTTGGCCTGCAAAATTACTGATTTTTGCCCAATGCGCCAAACGTTTATCATTTTTTAATATGATTATTCAACTTTCGCAAGTTTTGGAGTTAAAGGAGTTAAGGGAGTTAAAGGAGTTAAAGACAATAGCTTTGCTATGGATTTCAGCCCAGAGACAAAGGCTTTTCATGGAGAGTCATTTGGACGCAGTGATGCCGCAAATCATTTTTTTATGCGTTTTTTTCTGCCTGTCATAGAAAATTTGTAACTTTGCAGCCCGTTAAACAAGACCGTAGAAATGCAGTTCATCCTGATATGCGTTGCCTCGTTGGTAGCTCTTGGTGTAGTGGCAGCCCTTGCCTCGATGTTCACCAAGGGAGGCACCGACGCACCCGTCAATGAGGCACACGACTGCTCCTCGTGCAGCAGCGTGGCGACGGGCGAATGTAAAATAGGTTGCCTCATAGAAGAGAAAAAGCGTCGCGAAGGCAATAAATCGAACATTTCTTAGTTAAAATAATGTGAGACATCGTAAAGTCGTAACCATTCTGCTCGCCGTCCTGTTGCTGACGGCAGGCTGTTCCGTGCATAAGAACAATGCGCGGTCACGCTTTTGGCAGTCGTTTACGGCCAAATACAATACCTTTTATAATGGCAAGCAGGCCTTCATCGACGGACAGCTGGAGAAGGAGAAAGGCAACAAGGACGACTACACCGAGCAGTTGCCACTCTTCGCCGTCGGCAACAAGAAGAGCCGCGAACTGGGCAAGGGCAATTTCGACCGCACTGTAGAAAAGATGGAGAAGACCATCAAGCAGCACAGCATCAAGGCCCGACCGGAATGGAAGAAGTCGCGCCGCAAAACGCAGAAGGACATCGAGTGGCTGTCGCGACGCGAATACAACCCATTCCTGTGGAAAGCCTGGCTGCTCATGGGACAGGCACAGTTCCACAGCGGAGCCTTCGACGAGGCGGCCGCCACCTTCAGCTACGTCAGCCGGCTCTATCAGACACAGCCGGCCATCAACGGGCAGGCACGTGCCTGGCTGGCTCGATGCTATACCGAGCTCGACTGGCTCTATGATGCCGAAGATGTCATCCGCAATCAGCGCCGCGACTCCATCCACTATGCGGCACGGCCCGCTTGGAACCAAACACTGGCCAACTACTATCTGCGCACAGGCGATTTGGAGCAGGCCGTCCCCTATCTGCGGAAAGCCATCAAGTCAGAACACCGAAAGACGCAGAAAGCCCGCGAGTGGTTCCTCATGGGACAGGTGCTCACAGCGCTGGGACGCGACCAGGAGGCATACAAAGCCTACGGACGGGTGGCAGCACAGAACCCGCCATACGAACTGGAGTTCAATGCACGCATCGCCCAGACGGAGGTCATGGCCGAAAAGAACTATCGCAAGATGATACGGCGACTGAAGCGCATGGCGGCCTCCGACAAGAACAAGGACTTTCAGGACCAGGTCTACTACGCCATCGGCAACATCTACCTCTCGCGCAATGACACCATCCAGGCCATCACGGCCTACGAGGAAGGCAATAAGAAATCCACGCGCAGCGGCACAGAAAAAGGTGTGTTGCTGCTACGCTTGGGCAATCTCTACTGGGACTTGGAACGCTTCAACGATGCCCAGCGGTGCTACGGTGAAGCCATTGGTCTGCTCGACAAGGACCGACCGGGCTACGATGAGCTGTCGCAACGCTCAAAGGTGCTCGACGAGCTGGTGCCATACACCGATGCTGTACACCTGCAGGACTCGCTGCAGCAGCTGGCGCTGATGCCAGAGGCTGAGCGCCTGAAGGTCATTGACCGCGTCATAGAAGAGTTGAAAAAGAAAGAGAAAGAGGAAGCCGACAAAGCCCGTGAGGCCGAGGTGGAGCAGGCGCTGCAGAAGCAGGGAGGCATGGGCAACCGCAATCAGCGGCCTGGAGCACAGCCCACTGCGCCCGCCGCCACCACGAAGGATGGACAGTGGTATTTCTACAGTCAGATGGCCGTAAACCAAGGTAAGCAGACCTTCCAAAAACAATGGGGCAAGCGAGAGAACGCCGACAACTGGCGCCGCAGCAACGTCACAGTGGTGGGCGCTCCCCCACCAGTAGCAGAAGACTCAGAAGTCCCCTCAGACTCATTAGCCTCATCAGTCCCATCAGACTCATTAGCCTCATCAGTCCCATCAGACCCATCAGTCCCATCAGAGACCTCCGAGGCCGACAGCCTCGCAGCCGACCCGCACAACCGCGAATACTATCTCGCGCAGATTCCTTTTACCGAGGAGCAAGTGGCCGAGAGCAACGTCATCATCAAGGACGGACTCTTCCACGCTGGCGTCATCTTCAAGGACAAGCTCGAGAACCTGCCATTATCCGCAAAGCAGCTGGAGCGACTTGTCAACCAGTATCCCGACTACGAGCAGATGGACCAGGCGTGGTATCACCTCTTCCTCCTCTATTCACGCCAGGGACGCTTAGCCGAAGCCGACAGCTGCATCACCCATCTGAAGGATGAATACCCCGAGAGCGACTACACCACCCTGCTCTGCGACCCCTACTTCGAGGAGAACGCACGTTTCGGCGTGCACATCGAGGACTCGCTCTACGCTGCCACTTACGATGCCTTCAAAGCCGACCGCCACGATGCCATCGCCACCAACGCCAAAATATCGGAAGAACGGTTCCCGCTGGGCGAGAACCGGCCGAAGTTCCTCTTCATCCACGGCCTGAGCCTGCTCAACCAGGATGATCCCGCCGGCTGTGTGGAGAAGCTGAAGACCGTCGTGGAGAAATATCCGCAGAGCGAAGTGACAGAGATGGCCGGCATGATAGTGAAAGGCGTACAGGAGGGCCGACAGCTCTATGGCGGCAAGTTTGATCTCGACGACATCTGGAACCGACGCGACTTCTCCATCAACGCCGACTCCGTCACTACCGACACACTGTCGGCCGACCGCGACGTGCCCTTCGTCTTCCTCCTCGTCTATCAGCCCGACTCCTTGGGCGCGGCACTGCAGCGCACACCCGCCCAGGCTGAGAACCAGCTGCTCTACGAGATGGCACGATTCAACTTCTCCAATTTCCTCGTCCGCAACTTCGACCTGCAGATAGAGCGCATGGAGGGCTACAGCAGGATGCTCATCAGCGGCTTCCTCAACTTCGACGAAGCCCTGCAATATGCACGACAGCTCACCGCGTCAGAAGAGATGTCGACCATGATGCACCATTGCCGAAGCCTTGTCATCAGCGAGCACAACCTCACACTCATCGGATCGCGCTACAGCTTCCACGACTATGACGAGTTCTACGAGCAAACATTCCTCCCACTGCAGATCAGCGACGAAGAACTGCTGCAGATGCCCGACTACGAGCTGCCCACAGACGAGGAAGAGGAGGACAGTGACGACAGTGAGGCTCCTGACAATGCTGTGCCAGCAACAAATGGTGACTTCGACTTCGATGAAGATTTCTTTTAGCTTCCTGCGCGAGGCGTGGCTGCTCATTTCTCTTTCTATTCTCATACAAAACGCCGGAAAGTTCGATTTAATGTAATCCATATACTTTTCCTAACTTTCGGGAGCATAATTAACTATTTCCCAAGAGACCGCCAAATAATCGTGGAACAAGCGCTACAGCTCGTATCAGCAGGCCGACGGTTCGCTGTCTTTCGTGCGCAACGACTACCTCGGACTCGACGGCAAAATCCGCCGCGCTGTACGGATGAAGTGACTTTGCATTTAAAGGAGTTAAAGACAATAGCTTTTCTATGGATTTCAATCCATGTGAGAATCCTGCAGTTTCAAGGCAGCATGGGTTTTAAAAGTTTCCTGCCGAGAAACCATCGGTTTCTCGGCAGGAAACCTAATGCATAAAAGCCCCAGATGGCAAACAAACATATGCTGTACGGATGGGGTGACATAGTTATGGTGCGAAATAGGTCAGTTCGTTACCCGAGTTCTGTCGTCCCTTCGGGACTTATTATTGTGTCGCCGATTAGCAGGGGCCATGCCCCTGTATCATGGCACCCCCACACAAAAGTCCCGAAGGGACGACAGACTCTGCGCTTTGGTTCCGTCGCCCCTTCGGGGCTTCATATGTTGGTGATCAACTGTTTACAGGGGCGTTGCCCCTGCCTGGACTCTGTCGTCCCTTCGGGACTGTAAATAGGTTGGGACATCTTTGACAAACCACCCCTAACCCCTCCTTTGTAAAAGGAGGGGAAGGGCTGCGCACAGTTTGCAGAAAGATATTCAACCATCAACTCACATGATTAGCGACATAACTATGTCTGATTCCAACCTCACAGTACGGATTTTTCGTGCTGTGCGGATGGAATGATGACATAGCTGCAGCGTGAAGTAGGTGAGTTAATAGTTGCATATATTCGACAGTCAAAGGCTTGAGGTAGCCTTATTCTCCCCCTTGCAAAGGGGGAGTTAGAGGGGGATTCATCTGCGCATAGTTGAATCCCCCCCTGCCCCCCCTTTGCAAGGGGGGGAATAAGTTACCTTTGCGGCGGCCACATGACGGCGCAGCCCTTCCCCTCCTTTTCCAAAGGAGGGGTCAGGGGTGGTTTGTCAGAGAAGTCCCAACCTATTTCCAAAGGAGGGGTCAGGGGTGGTTTGTCAGAGATGTCCCAACCTATTTCCAAAGGAGGGGGCAGGGGTGGTTTGTCAAAGATGTCCCAACCTATTTCCAAAGGAGGGGGCAGGGGTGGTTTGTCAGAGATGTCACAACCTATTTTATTACATTTCGTTGGGGAGCTTCGGACTATGAATTGCCGAGAAGTGTCCATTTCCGAACAGTCGAGTGTCCACTTCCGGACACTCGCTTTTTCACTTTCATTGATTATCAGCGGTTTAGCCTTTTGGCACTATTTTTGCAACTTCTTTTGTGCGTTTGAATCAATATAACGCATGAACGAAACAATGAAGAACGATAATCAGACCATGGACAGGGCCTCTGGCTTTGGCCATCTGCTCAGCCATGCGCTGCTCCCGCTCAAAGCGGTGTCACATGCGCTTGGCCAGTTCCAGGTTGCGCTTCATGTAATTGGCAAAGTCGACGGAGCTCATCGGCGACTGCTGCGATTCGGCTATTTTCCGCATCTTGCGCTCCGTCACTTCCTTGTGAAACTGATTTAAGAATGTCATAGTCCATAACGTTTAAATGATTTCGGCGACAAAGATACGAAAATTAATTGAGAATAATCATCAAACAAAAAATAAATTGGAAAAGTAAAACAATGAAAAAGGAATCCATCATCACCATCCTGCTCGCCCTCGTGGCGATATTGTCCGTCAGTATCGTACTGAAAGGGCAAGGAAACGAAACCAAGAGTGCTGAAACAAAGCCTTAGTACATGTATCCTTTATCTCCTTGACTACATAAAGACACAAATACAATAAAAACAAATATGAACATGAACAAGATAAATGGTTATTATCTTGCCGGTATCGGCAAAAAGCAGTATCTTTGCAGCGAAAAATGGAATGAAAACTTGCCGATAGACAAAAACATGGAGTATAAATGTTATCTATGTTAGCTGGCCAATGGACATGGTTCAACAGAAAGAAAAGTGACAGATTATTTGGTAGCTTGGAGAATTGTTTGTAACTTTGCACATAATATTTGATGCGTAAATCAATAAAAACGGATTTTATACATAACATGTGATGCAGAAGAGTTATACATTCGACCCCTATCCATTACAGATAACCATGCAGCGGTTGGCAGAGAACTTGAAGGCACGACGCCTGGAAAAGAAGCTCTCGACGAAGAGCCTTGCGGAAATGAGCGGAGTGCCGCCATCGTCCATTCAGCGCTTTGAACTGAAGCACTCCATTTCCTTAGAGTCGTATGTCAAGTTAGCAAAGGCATTGGGCTACTCGGAAGAAATCATGCAACTATTGGCAGAACCGAAATACGATACAATGGAGGAGTTGTTGGAAATCAACAAGAACCGTACAAGAAAACGAGGCGTATGATAAAAGATGTGCATGCCGTCAGCGTGATATATCATGGACGGAAAGTAGGAACACTGTCTATGGGCAATCGGTCGAATTGTCAGTTCGAGTATGACAAAGACTGGCTTATGGACGGCTTTTCTATCTCTCCTTTGAAATTACCTCTGAAAGCCGGGCTGTTCACTGCCGACTATCAGCCTTTCAATGGCAACTTCGGCGTATTTGAAGACAGTCTGCCAGGGGGCTATGGCGAACATCTGTTACGTAAGGTTCTGAAGAAATCGGGGATTGACCCTCAAGTGCTCAACCCTGTTCAATGGCTGAGCATTATTGGCTGTTCGGGGATGGGTGCTCTTTGCTATGTACCTGAAACAAAACTACAGCAAGAAGACTCATTGTTTCCGCTTGACGAGATGCAGGAGATAGCCCTCAATGTGCTTTCGGAAAAGACTGACGAACATGCTGACACACTTTATTTCAAGAGCGGCAACTCTGGAGGAGTACGTCCAAAAGCGATTATTACGGACACGGATGGGCACTGGTTAGTAAAGTTCCGCCACACCTATGATCCCAAAAACATGGGAGAGATAGAGTATGATTATAACAGGGTTGCGAAGCAGTGTGGTATTGATGTGCCAGAGTTCAAACTAATGGAAGGCAAATACTTTGCCGTGAAGCGATTCGATATTGAAAATGATGTCCGGCTGCATGTGGCAACTGCCAGCGCTCTTCTGAACGAGCCGATATCTCCACCTAAGATGGACTATCACAGCCTGCTACAGTTGACGGGCTATCTGACACAGTCGTCAGAGGCCGTAGAACAGCAGTTCCGTCGTATGGCCTTCAATGTCTATGCACGTAATATGGATGACCATGCACGTAATTTCAGCTTTATCTGCCGCGAGGGCACATGGTCTCTGGCTCCTGCATACGACTTGACCAATGACGACACCCTTGGCGAACATGCCACAACCGTCAATTTCAAAGGACTTCCTACAGACGAGGACCTGATAACAGTTGGCACGAATATCCGCATCTCCCGTGCTCGTTGCTTGCAAATCATGGAGGAAGTCAGAGAAGGGGCAAAAGAACTGGGCAAATATTATTGGAAATGATTATCCGCAAAGAAGTATAACCCTAAATTGAACTCGCTTTAGCGCTTGGCCAGTTCCAGATTGCGCTTCATGTAAATGGCGGGACAGGCACAGGTTCCGCTTGAAAGCGTAAAGAACTCACGATGAAGTCGGAGCATGGGCAGGGGGGGAACTTTGCGCAGATGGATCCCCCTCTTACTCCCCCTTTGTAAGGGGGAGAATTGAGTTACCACAAGCCTTGCTTATAGCTGTCATGATACATTCTTATGAGGAGTCGGTTTGCTTCTATATTGGCGTGCACACTATCGGGTAATTGCGGATAATCATTAAAAAAAACACATCCGGCAAAGAGTTAATTATGATTAATTATCGGATACCTTCCTTGCATATTTGCAGATATATTTGTCATTTTGCATTTCATAAAACATGAAACGTAAAATATGAAATTAGAAAACCCTTTTCCCGAGTATGGCTACTTTGGTCCGGAATACTTCTGCGACAGAGAGCAGGAGACGGAAGAACTAATTAGTGCGCTAGTCAACGGCAGCAATGTGACGCTAATGGCTCCCCGGCGCATCGGTAAGACTGGACTGATAAGCCATGCCTTTGAACGGATGAAAGCAAGAGACAAAAACGTGCATTGCTTCTATGTGGACATCTTCTCGACAAGAACCTTCAACCAGATGGTACAGTTCATAGCCAATGCCGTCATCGGGAAACTCGCCTCCCCCTCACAGTCGGTCATGAGGAAGCTCAACGGTTTCGTGTCTGCCCTACGGCCAACGATGAGTCAGGATCCTATTACAGGCATGCCTACTTTCAGTGTGTCGGTAACTTCCGAAAGAGCCCGCGACACACTCCAACATGTGTTCGAATATATGAAAGAGTCGGGACGGCAATGCTATCTGGCTATTGATGAGTTTCAGCAGGTGAGCCACTATGCCGAGATTGGTGCTGACGCATTCATACGCTCAATCATACAGTT
>JAEEPZ010000098.1 GCA_016285055.1 Prevotella sp. | reverse complement strand
GTCTTGCCCTCGTAGACGCAGTCCTCGCCCTGGCCCAGGTCGAAGTAGACGATGTTGATGCTGTACACGCGCTTTACGTGTTCGTAGTTTTCACCGCTCTCGATATACTCCGTGACGAGCTTCGAGGCCCCGAAGAGCATGCGCTGGAAGTAGGCAAACTCCGGCTCGCCCTGCACCTCGATGAGCAGCAGGTCACCCTTGGTGTCCTCGGCCAGCAGGTCCACGCGGTTGTACTTCGCGTCCTCGCGGCTTTTGTTCCCCTCGCTCTCTAACAGACGCTGAATCTTGATGGGAGTACCCAGCACCGTGCTGATGAAGCCTTCCAGCACGTCGTGGTTGCCCTTCTCACGGAGCAGGTGCTTCAGTGCCCAGTCGAAGCTGATGAATGTCCGTCTCTTCTTTCCCATAGCTCTGCATTTCGCCCACAAAGATAAGCTTTTTGTTTTTCTCCGCCAAACATTTCCGTAGTTTTCTTTTCACATAGGCAGAAATAAGTGCAGCGATGGCATTCCTCCCGGAATCGCCATCGCTGCACAGAACTGCTCGCTCTCTGCGTGAATATTTGCCGGTATTCGATTAGAGGCAAGCTCAAGTATCTAAAAAGACTGTCGAACGGGACTACTAAGCACAATCCTAACTCTTGGTTAATAATTGTATTAGCATAGTCCCTGTAGGCTGCCACTCCTTCAGAGCTATTCAAGCGTACAGGCCGAAAAAAAGACCACCGCTTAGCGATGGTCTTCTGTTCTGTAGTCTCTGCCGTAGTTGGCGCGGGGGAAGACGAAGATGTCGTCGTTGATGCCGCCCGACTTAAACTTGCTGATTTTGATGTTCGCCCAAAACAGGGCCACCTTCACCTTGATGAGAATCGGAGCGTAGGTCTGCGCATCGATGAGCGCCTTGGCCTGCTTCACGGTGCCTTTGGCGCCACGACGCTGCTTCATCGTGATCATGATGCCGGCATTGGTGCGCTCCATAGAGTAATCGAAGTCATCGAGCGTGAACTTGAACTTCGAGGCATATTTGTCGCGCTTGTCCGACGTAGCGTCATAAATCTCAATGAGCTTCTTCTTGCGGTATACAGTGTAATGCGTCACGCCATCGTTCCACGCATCGACGCGCTCGTCGGTGAACTTGCTCTTCTTTCCCTTGTACCAGATGGTGCCGTTGGTTTTGTAGACGCCCACCAAGTTGACGTCATAGTGCAGCGTGCATCCCTGCGGCCCGAACACCTGCTCGTATGCCTTCTCAAAAATGCGGCGTGCCTCGCTCTGTGACTCATCACAGAACGAGGCTACGCTCATTGTCAGCGCTATCAACAGAAGATAAACGCGCTTTTTCATTTCTTAAGCCTCAGCGGGTGCTTCCTCAGCGGCGGGAGCGGCAGCGGCAGCCTCTGCGGCAGCAGCCTTCTTCTCAGCCACCTTCTTGGCAATAGCCTCGTTCACCTGCTTCTCAGCCTCCAGAGCCTTCTTGGCAGCGTCAAGCTTTGCCTTCTTCTCGTCGGCAGCCACCTTGTCAAGACCCTTCTGCTTGTCAGCCTTCCATGCATCAAACTTACGCTGTGCTGCAGCCTCGTCGAAAGCGCCCTTCTTCACGCCACCCTTCAGGTGCTTCATCAGGTACACGCCCTCACGGCTGAGGATGTTGCGAACAGTATCGGTGGGCTGTGCGCCTACCTCTACCCAGTACAATGCACGGTCGAAATTCAAGTCTACCGTGGCGGGATTGGTGTTGGGATTGTACGAACCAATCTTCTCAGTGAAACGACCATCACGTGGTGCACGAGCGTCGGCGATGACGATGCTGTAGAAAGCGTAACCTTTGCGACCGCCGCGCTGCAATCTGATTTTTGTTGCCATTTTAACTTTTTAATTTTAAACTTTAAATAATAGTTTGTGCCTCCATCTCGTGAAAGCGGCTGCAAAGGTACTGCTTTTTTCGCTGACAGACAAACATTTTCGTTCTTTTGTTTCATGCATTAGGATTTTTTTGGTATTTCGCCAGCATTTGGCAACTGTAATCTTCATTCCAACCTCAAAAAGCTATCGGGCTATGGATGGAATAAGGCCATTCCCTTCCTTTGCGACCATGCCCGGCACCTACATTGGCGAACTGACACGTTTCCGCAGAGGAAACTTTTTCCCCCTTATCAAGCTGAAATATTGGGGAAGCGTAGGCATCTCGCCAGCGACAGGTCAGTATGTTTGTAATCTCCTCGGTTTTATCACTTTAAAATTGTCCGTAATTTTTCTTTACATTTCGGACTGACAGTCCGAAGCCTTCGGACAACGAGTCCGAAGCCTTCGGACAACGAGTCCGAAGCCTTCGGACGGAGTGTCCGAAGCCTTCGGACTTTTTTTTAGTCAGACAGGGATGTAAAAAGCTGGCACGAACAAAAACAGACTTAGTTGTTTTGCCGGACGATTGGTGCTCACCATCGGACGAACTCTATTTGCCCACATCAACCCATATTTCCGGCCGAAAAGCAGAAATCTTTCGAAATCGCTTTGTGTTTACAAGCTTTTTTCGTACCTTTGCGCCCAAATTTGCGCTCATCTGTCACGTGCGAACATTATATATTATATACAGAAAAAAACAAGATGAACAAAAACACACTCATTGGCTTTGTACTCATAGCCATCGTTCTGATAGGCTTCAGTTGGTGGGGGCAGAAACAAGCCGCAGAGCAACAGGCTGCTGCACAGGCCGAGCTGGCCAGACAAGACTCCATAGCCAAGGCCAACCCTCAGCCCGTGGACACGCTTACACAGGTGGAAAAGACCGCCCAGCAACTAAAGGCCGACAGCGCCCGCACCTTCTTCACCGCCATGCAGGAGCAAGCACTGGACTCTGTGGTGCTCAGAAATGACAAGGTGGAGCTGACCATCTACAACAAGGGCGGCGTAGTGAGAAAAGCCAAGGTGCTGGGCTACAAGGACTATCGCGGCAATGCCGACGTGACGCTCTTTGACGCCAAGGACCAAAACATGAGCTTTGCACTGCCTGTCAATGCGAAGAAGGAAATCATCAATACCGCAGACCTCTACTTTGAGACATCGAACGTCACCGACAAGGCTGCCACCATGACGGCCACGGGTGCCGACGGCTCTAAGATTGTCATCAGCTACGAGCTGGGCGACAGCTATCTGCTGCACTTCAACATCAAGACGGAGGGCATGGATCAGCTCTTTGACCCGGGCCACAAGACGATGTTTGTGATGTGGAAGGACTCTTGCCGCCAGCAGGAGAAGGGCTACACCTTCGAAAACCGCTATGCCTCGCTGACCTACAAGGAGGTGGACGGCGGCACCGACCACCTGAGCGAGGGCAGCAACGACACAGAGCAGCCCGAGGAGGCCCTGGACTGGGTAGCCTTCAAGTCGCAGTTCTTCGCCGCCGTGCTCATCCCGCAGAAGCCTTTCGAGAAAAACGCCCGGCTCGTCAGCATGATGCACGAGAAGGAGTCGCACTACCTGAAGTCGTACACGGCCGAGCTGCAGACACCCTTCAGTCCGCTGGAGTCCAACTCCTTCGAGATGTACTTCGGCCCCAACGACTTCCAGATACTGAAGCACATCGACAAGCAGAGCCAGTTCGGCCGCGACCTCGACCTGGAAGACCTGGTCTACCTGGGCTGGTGGCTGGTGCGCTGGATCAACCGTTGGTTTACGCTCTACATCTTCGACGGTCTCACCGCTCTGGGCTTGGGCATGGGCATTGTGCTGATTCTCATCACCCTGCTGCTGAAGGGCATCACCTTCCCCATGGTGAAGAAGAGCTACATGTCGAGCGCCAAGATGCGCGTGCTGAAGCCGAAACTCGAGGAGGCCACAAAGCAATACGACAAGCCCGAAGACCAGATGCAGAAGCAGCAGGCCATGATGCAGCTCTACTCGCAGTATGGCGTCAGTCCCTTGGGCGGCTGTCTGCCCATGCTCATACAGATGCCTATCTGGATAGCCATGTTCTTCTTCGTGCCCAACGCCATCCAGCTGCGCGGCGAGAGCTTCCTCTGGATGGAAGACCTGTCGACCTACGACCCCATCTTTGAATGGAGCAAGCCCATCTGGGGCATCGGCGACCACTTGTCGCTCACCTGCATCCTGTTCTGCGTCAGCAACTTGCTCTACAGCTACATGACCATGCGCCAGCAGCGCGACCAGATGATTGGCCAGCAGGCCAACCAGCTGAAGATGATGCAGTGGATGATGTATCTCATGCCCGTGATGTTCTTCTTCATCTTCAACGACTACTCCAGCGGCCTGAACTTCTATTACTTCATCTCGCTGCTCTTCTCGGCCATCATCATGTGGACGCTGCGCAAGACCACCGACGACGCCAAACTGCTGGCCATACTTGAAGCCAACTACAAGGAGAACAAGAACAACCCGAAGAAGCAGAGCGGCCTGGCCGCCCGGCTGGAAGCCATGCAGAAGCAGCAGGAGGAGATGAAGCGCCTGCGCGAGCAGATGAAGAAACGTTGAAGGCTGACGATTGAGGGTTATTCTTCAACCGTCAAAGACAATAAAAAAGAGAAAAGGGAGTTATTATATTATTATAATGTAACTAAGAGCATGATGAGAAAATTCCTCCTGGCTATCGTTATGCTGCTGCTGACCGGCAGCACAGCCATGGCTCAGTCGACAATGAGTGACGAGCAGGTCATCTCCTTAATCATGGAAGAAAAGGAGAAAGGCAGTTCGCAGACCGATATTGTGACCAAGCTGCTGCAGCGCGGCGTTGACATCCAGCAGATACAGCGCATCAAGCGCAAGTACGAGCGACAGATTCAGCAGTCGGGCATGGGCGCTGTGGCCGACGAGGCCATCAACAACGCCTCGAAGCGCATGCGCAGCAACAACGGACAGCAGCGCACCACCCCTATGGGCAGCGGCAGCCAGATGATCCGCCAGCAAAGCACGACACGGAATGAGGAGGATCCCAACTTCCTGTCGATGCAGGCCGAGCTGGGCGGCATCATGCCCGTAGACTCCATCGCCCTCTTGGAGCAAATGCTGGAAGAGCAGGAGAAACAGAAGACCCGCATCTTCGGACACGACATCTTCAACAACGAGGCCCTCAGCTTCGAGCCGAACATGAACATCGCCACGCCCGCCGACTATCGTCTCGGCCCTGGCGATGCCGTAGCCATTGAAATCTACGGAGCCTCGCAGCAGAGCATCGACGCCACCATCACGCCCGACGGCTACGTCACCATCGAGGGCATAGGACCGGTGCAGCTGGCGGGACTCACCGTGGCACAGGCCAACAGCCGCCTGCGCGCACAGGTCGGCTCACGCTATGCCGACAGCCAGATCCGCCTTTCTGTGGGCCAGACCCGCACCATTCTCGTCAACGTCATGGGCGAGGTCAACTACCCCGGCACCTACACGCTGTCGGCCTTCTCCACCGTGTTCAACGCACTCTACATGGCAGGAGGCATCAGCGACATCGGCACCCTGCGCAACATCAAGGTGTACCGCAACAACCGCCTCATCAGCACCGTCGATGTCTATGACTTCATTCTCAACGGCAAGGCCACGGGCAATGTCAAGCTCACCGACAACGACGTGATAATCGTAGGCGCCTACGACTGTCTGGTCAATGCCACAGGCCGTGTGAAGCGCCCCATGTTCTACGAGATGAAGACCGACGAGAGCCTCAGCGCCCTGCTGAAATACGCCGGAGGCTTCACAGGCGATGCCCTGAAGACCTCGGTACGCGTGACGCGCAAGAACGGTGCGCTTTACTCTGTTCACACCGTCGACGAGTTTGACTTCGGCACCTTCCACATGGCCGACGGCGACTCCCTCTGGGTAGACTCCATCGTGGCACGCTATTCGAACATGGCCGAGGTGAAAGGCGCTGTGTTCCATCCCGGTGCCTACCAGATTGACAACAAGATTTCCACCGTGCGCTCCATCATCGAGGCTGCCGGCGGCATGAGTGAGGACGCCTTCACCGGTCGCGCCGTGATGCACCGCATGAAGAACGACCGCACGCTGGAGGTGCTCTCCGTCGATATCAACGGCATCATGGCCGGCACATCGCCCGACGTGCCCCTGCGCAATGAGGACGTGCTCTGGGTGGCCAGCCGCAAGGAGGCCATCGAGCCCCCCACCCTCACCATCCACGGCGAGGTGCAATATCCCGGCATCTACCGCTATGCCAGCAACGAGACGCTGGAAGACTTTATCCTGCAGGCCGGCGGACCGACCGATGCAGCTTCGATGGTGAAGGTCGACATCGCCCGCCGCATCGTCGACCCCTACGCCACTGAGTCGCAGGACACCGTGGCCCGCCACTTCAGCTTCGCCATTAAGGACGGCTTCGTCGTCGACGGCTCGGAAGCATTCCATCTGGAGCCCTTCGACGAGGTGTACGTACGCAAGAGCCCCGGCTATCTGCCCCAGCAGAATGTCAGCGTGGAGGGCGAGGTGCTGTTCGACGGCACCTACACCCTGACGAGGAAGGGCGAACGTCTGAGCGAGATTATCAAGCGCGCCGGCGGCCTGTCGAAGACAGCCTATCCCTCCGGCGCCCGCCTCATCCGCCGACGCACCAGCGAGGAGCTGGCCCGCCAGGAGTCGCTGCGTAACGCTGCCCGTCGCTCCGGCGGCAAGGACTCCATCGACATCAGCCGCCTCGACATGAGTTCCACCTATCCCGTAGGCATCCAGCTCGACCAGGCACTGGCCCATCCCGGCAGTGGCGCCGACATCGAGCTGCGCGAAGGCGACCGCATCATCGTGCCCGAATACAGCAGTACCGTGAAAATCAACGGCGAGGTGATGTACCCCAACACCACGAGCTACGTAGAAGGCAAGAGCCTGAAATACTACATCAACCAGGCGGGTGGCTTCGGCGACAATGCCAAGAAGCGCCACACATACATCATCTACATGAACGGCACCGTGGCCAAGGCCGACCGCAAGCACAAGCCCATGCCCGGCTGTGAGATAGTGGTGCCGACGAAACAACGCGGCAACAAGATGAGCACTGCCGAGCTGCTCACCATCGGCTCGACATCGGCATCCATCGCCACCATGGTAGCCACACTGGTGAACCTGTTTAAGTAAGCGCAGAAGGCCTTTCAGGAGGTTGTCGCTGCAAGGTAAACAATGTGAATCGTAATGGACAGATTCTTCAACACGGCAGGGCCTCAAACGCCTGACGCCTATACCATAGATCCACTGAGCCGCATCGACCTGGAGGATGTGCTGACGTTGATTCGCCAGCAGCGATACTTCGTGCTCCACGCGCCAAGGCAGACGGGCAAGACGACATGCTTGCTGGCTCTGCGCAACCATCTGAACCACACTGGCAACTACATTGCCGTCTATGTCAACGTGGAGGGCGGACAGGCATCACGCAATGACAAAACCACAGTGATTGAGTCGACCATCGACAACATTGCCAGCGAGACTTGCCTTGTGACAGGCAATGAGCTGCCCATGCAAGTAAGCAAGTCCGTAAGAGACCTTGGAATAGACTCCAGGCTGTCAATATTCTTGCAGAGGATGTCGTTGCAACTGGACAAACCACTTGTCCTCATCATCGACGAGATAGACGCCCTGGTAGGCGACTCGTTAGTAGCCGTGCTGCGCCAGATTCGTTCAGGCTATGCCAACCGTCCAAAGGCTTTCCCTCAGAGCGTCATCCTCTGCGGTGTGCGAGATGTAAGAGACTATCGCATCGTGCTCTCCAATCAGGACATCGTCACCGGCGGTTCGGCGTTCAACATCAAGGCTGAGTCGCTGCGATTAGGCAATTTCTCCAAAGAGGAAATCCACGAGCTTTATATGCAGCACACCCGCGAGACAGGGCAGCAGTGGGACGAGGCGTGTTTCCCCATGGTATGGGAGGCCACCGAGGGCCAGCCGTGGTTAGTAAACGCGCTGGCACACGAGGTGACCTACAAGATGAAAGAGAACCGCGACCGCAGCGTCACCATCACCCCAGAGATGATCTACCGCGCACAGGAGCAAATCATCTACCGCCGTGACACGCACATAGACATCTTGATCTACAAATTGCAGGAGGAGCGCGTCAGAAGGGTGATAGAACCCATCTTGGCCAATGACGAGGAACCCGACGAGGAAAAGATGAAGACTGACGACATACAGTATGTCACCGACATGGGCCTCATCACTCGCGACCGCGGAAAGCCCATACGCATCGCCAACGGCATCTACCGTGAGATCATCCCCCGCGAACTGACATGGAACACCCAGCAGATGCTTATCCAGCAGCCGCAGTGGTATCAGCGAGCCGATGGCAGCATCGACATGGAGAAGCTGTTGCTCGACTTCCAGCAGTTCTTCCGCCAGAACGCTGACTCATGGATTCAGACGTTTGACTATGCCGAGGCAGGCCCGCAGCTGCTGTTGCAGGCGTTCCTGCAGCGCATCGTCAATGGCGGAGGCTATATAGACCGTGAATACGGTCTGGGGCGAAAGCGCACCGACCTGCTCATCCGCAAGCCCCTCACCGACCACTACGGCGGCCCCATACAGCGCATCGTGCTGGAACTGAAGCTGAAGCGCGGCAGCATGGACACCGTCATTGAAAAGGGCTTGGAGCAGACGTGGCAGTACATGGACACGGTGGGCAGCGTGGACGAGGGTCACCTCATCATCTTCGACCGCACGCAAGAGAAATCGTGGGACGAGCGCATCTGGCACAAGTCCTATAGCTATCAGGGGCACTCCATCATGGTGTGGGGAATGTAAACGAACATGATAATACAGTAAATAATGGAAACAAACAATACCAATAATAAGCAGCCTGGGGTTATCAATCTCAAGGATATCGTGCAGACACTGTGGGCGAAGAAGAAATCTTTCGTCCTCCCACTCTCCATCGTGTTTGTCATTTCCTGCATCTACATCTTCAGCCAACCTCGCCATTACGCTACCGACGCCAGGCTTGCTCCCGAGATGGAGTCAACACTGGGTGCTGGCGGCACGCTGGGTTCCATCGCTTCGTCCTTCGGCATCGACCTGGGCGAGATGCAGACCAGCGACGCCATCACGCCGCTGCTCTATCCCGACCTGATGGACGACAACGCCTTTGTCTGCAAGCTTTTCAACATCATGGTGCAGACACAGGACGGAAAGCTGAAAACCACGTATTACGACTATCTGACCAAGCATCAGAAGTCTCCGTGGTGGAGTGGCATCACATCGTTTTTCAGCAACCTGCTCAAGTCGAAGGACGAAGAAGGTGCACCCAGTGACAGCACACAGTTTAATCCCTACGTCCTGACACGGCAGCAAAACGACGTGGTTTCCGCCATTCAAGGAAACATCAGCATCAGCATGGACAAGAAGACCGGCGTCATCTCCATCGATGTGAAAGACCAGGATCCGCTCATCTGCAAGACCCTGGCCGACTCTGTCATCACCTTCCTTCAGGAGTTTATCATCGACTACCGCACGAACAAAGCCCGCACCGACGTCATCTACTACACCTCGTTAGTAGACAGTCTGCGCCAGGAATACGAGAAGGCCTATTTAGAGCACGCACGCTTTGCCGATGCCAACCAGCATACCGTGTTGGAAGCCAATCGCAACAAGCTGGGTGCGTTGGAGAACGAGATGCAGCTGAAGTACACCAGCTACAGCATGATGACGGCCCAGCTGCAAGCCGCCCAGGGCAAGGTGCAGGAGCGCACGCCAGCGTTTACAGTACTGAAGGGAGCCGCCGTTCCCCTCAAGCCTGCAGGCCCCAAGCGCATGAGGTTTATCATTTTCATGCTCATCCTTGCATCCCTTGGTGTCTCTGCACGAATCCTTCTGAAGAATTAATTCATCACAGGCTTCCATGTAGGCATGGTTATATCGTTATTACTGCTGTTTGGCATATGTATGTCGCTGTCCTTTATCGAGGAACAACTACAGAACAGGGACAAGGTGCTATTATATGGCGTATTCGGAATAGCCATGATTTTTATTGCCGGTATGCGCGAGGTAGGCGTCGTACCTGATGCCGATGCCTATGAGGAGTTGTACTATAATGATACCGACAGCGTAGCGATGATGCTCTACGAGCCGTCATTCAACTTCATCATCGACATTTTGCAGTCATTTTCGCTGGGTGTCAATGCCCTTTTCTTCACATACGCCATCATCTCCATTCCCCTCCACCTGACATTGTTCTGGAAGATATCAAGGCTTCCGTTGCTGACGCTCACTATCTACATCTCTTATTATTTCATGATGCATGAGATGGTACAGATACGAGCCGGCGTCGCGGCAGGCTTCTTCCTGTGGGCCATCTATCTCTATGTTGAAAAGAAAAAGTTTCTGACGCTCATCTTCATACTGTTAGCGACGCTGTTCCATTATTCTGCTGCTGCCGGCTTGGTCATTTTCTTTTTCAGCAATCGGCTGCCCAACTGGCAGCGCATAGCGCTCTATGCGCTTGTCCCCATCGGTCTGATAGCTTACTTCAGCCACTTTGAAGCTGCCTCACTGATACCCGACGAGCTGGGAGGAACCAGACTGATGAACTACCGCGAACTGGAAGAAAAAGGCAACTCCGATTTGCAAGAAGGCTGGAAACTGGAGCGCAACCTGCTCATCTGGCTGAACTTCCTGGTCTACTATGCGTGCATCTACTTCCACGATTACATCGTCAAGCATTTCAAATACGTCACCATAGCCATCAAGGTGCAAGCCATTGGTTTTTGTTTCCTCTTTTTTGTTTACGGCATCAGTAAGGTTGTCGGCAATCGCATGAACGACTTCTTCTCTGTGGCTTCCATCCTCTTGTGGACGGCATCCTTCTACATCTTCTGTCCCAATCTGCTGAGCAAGCTTCTCAGCAACATCATTTCCACCTTCCGTTTTGTCAGCAGTATGGTAGCCTACGCCCTGGCACTGATGTTTATGAAATAAAAGCATGACGAGATGAGCCTCAAGAAGAACTTCATATTCAGCAGCATCCTGACGGTATCTACCTATCTGTTCCCGTTGATTGTCTACCCATACGTTTCCAGGACGTTGGGACTTTCAAACATTGGCATCGTCAACTTTGTGGACAATTTGGTGAACTATTTCGTCTTCGTCTCCATGATGGGCATCTCGACCGTCGGCGTCCGCGAGATTGCCTCGGTGCGCAGTGACCGTCAGCAACTGTCCACCACGTTCATGTCGCTCCTTTCGCTGACGATGATTTCCACCGTGGTAGCCATTGTCGCCCTATGGACAGCCATGTACACCGTGCCCACGCTTGCGCCGTTCAGGGATTTGCTCTACGTGGGTATTGTCAAGCTGGTATTCAATCTGCTTCTCATAGAATGGTTCTTCGTGGGCATGGAGGATTTCAAGTACATCACGATGCGCTCCCTCCTGGTGAAATGCATCTACGTAGCCTCCATCTTCCTTTTTATCAAGCAGCCCTCCGACTATAAGCTCTATTTCATGCTGACGGTCATCACGGTGGTGGTCAACGCCCTCATCAACATTGTCTACAGCCGTCACTTCGTCAGCTATTCGTTCCGAGGCATCTCGCTGAAGCCTTACTACAAGGCTTTTCTCATTATGGGCATATACATCCTGTTCACCAACGTATATACCTACCTGAACCCTGTCTGGTTAGGCTTCGTGACCAACACCGACGAGGTGGGCTACTTCACCACAGCCACCAAGCTGCACCACATCATCATGGCTGTGCTGCTGTCCTTTTCCAACATACTCTATCCTCGCGTGTCAAACTTGCTGTCGGAAGGAAAGGAGACCGAGTTTTGGGATAAGATCAACATTGCCTTCGAGGCCATCTTCCTGTTCTCTTTCCCCACCATTGTCTATCTGCTCGTTGCCGGCCCGGAGCTGCTCCACCTGTTTGTGGGCGACGGCTTTGAGGGTTCCTACCTTCCTTTACGCATCATTTCGCCATTGGTACTCATCATCGGCATCGAGCAGATATTGATTATCCAGATTCTTCTGGCCCGTCATCAGGACACCATCGTGCTGTGCAATTCCTTCATAGGAGCCTTGGCAGCGCTCGTCCTCAACATTCTCCTCACGGCCAGCATGGGTGCTGCCGGCTCTGCCGTGGTGTGGGTGGCAGCCGAGTGTGTCATCCTGGTTGCCTCGGCGCTGGTGATTTTCAAGCTGTATCACTACACCATTCCCCTGAGGCGACTGTCGGGCTACTGCCTGACGTATGCCCCGCTTCTGGTCATCTCAGCCATTCTCTACCGCTCACTTGACAAGGACACCACAATGCTGGCCATACAGTTCATTGTCATTTCGGCCTACACCATACTCGCCGAAATGCTTGTCCTAAGAAACAGAGTGGTGACGCTGTTGCAGCAATCGATGACCAGTTTCTTCCGTCCTAAAGATCACACCAACTAAAACGCTTGCCATGTACATTCTCCTGCTCCTGTTAGTCCTGCTCCTATATCTGAAATGGATTGTCATCTTCCTGACTTTTCCCTGGATTTGCCTGCTGTTTTCCTTCAAGAAGCACAAAGGCACGCTGAGGAAGCTGCTGGCCATCCCGGGGGTGGTCTTGGAACAGGTCACGAAGGAAGGTCTCTCACGTTTCATCATCATCAACATTGGGATGATTCCGTCGCTGACCATTCGTCGGCTGCTGTACAGGATGCTGGGAGCCGACATCGAGCGGCTGGCGGTGATTCACTACCGTACTGAAATCAGAAATCCGTATTGGCTGACCATCGGCAAGGGGAGCATCATAGGCGACAACGCCCTCCTGGACGCCCGCCATCGCCTCATCATTGGCAGCAATGTCAACCTGTCCTCGAATGTGTCTGTCTACACCGAGCAGCACGACTATCGTGACGAACTGTTCCGCAGCACGGACCGAGGCGGCGACAAGGCGGTCGTGATAGGCGACAGGGCATGGATAGGCAGCAATGTCGTTATCCTGCCGGGAGTCACTATTGGCGAGGGGGCGGTCTGCTGTGCCGGCTGTGTGGTGACAAAGGATGTGGAGCCCTATAGCGTTGTTGCCGGCATCCCGGCACACACCATCGCAACACGGCCACAAACACTCAAATACGAATTTGACGGTTCCTCCTGTTGGTTCTATTAAAAGATGACCATGCGAAAACTTGCCCTTCTGCTCCTGCTCACCTTCAGCCAGCACGTCTGCTTCTCGGCTGACAGCGACGGCATGCCCATCATCGCCTATGGAGGCGTGCCCTACTGGCAGACCAGCGAAGAGAATTTCCGCGTGTTCAGCGAGTGTGGATTCAACGTAAGTCTCTATTCCTATCCGTCGCTCGACTTTCTGGTGAAAGCCTGCCGACAAGCCGACAAATATGGTGTGAAAGTGCTGGGCAGCTGTCCTGAGATGACCAGCGCGCCCTACAGCACAGCGCGGATACTGAGAAGCGAGAACGGATTCTTCGGCTATGTGATGCAGGACGAGCCCACCGACCCGGAGATTCGCATCAGGCAGCAGGAGATAGAATCGCTGCGAACGATAGACACCACCCACGTGTTCTACATCAACCTCATGCCTTACTACAACGAGAAATGGGTGAGGCCATCGCTGAAGGTTGCGACCTATGGCGACTACCTGCGTTCCGCCTCAGCCACCTCTTGCCAGCAGATCTCCTTTGACCACTACCCCGTCACCACGGAGGGCATACGCCCCACATGGTATCACAACCTGGAGATGATTCGCAACGAGAGTCTCGCATCCGGCAAACCGTTCTGGGGCTTCGTGTTGTCCGTGCCCCACGACGTACCGTTCACCGCCGGCACCTACTACCCTACCCCCACCCTGGCTTCGCTCAGGCTTCAGGTGTACTCAAACTTAGCCTACGGGGCACAGGCCATCCAATACTTCACCTACTGGACTCCTCCCACTGGGGATTATCACTACCACGACGCGCCCATCAGCTTTGAAGGCCGCAAGACAGCCACCTACAGCCTGGTGCAGCAGATGAACCGCGAACTGAAAACAGTGGCCACCCTGTTCTATGGTTCAAGAGTCGTCGCCATCCAGCACTCAGGCTTCTTCATACCCGAAGGCACTACGCGGCTGACGAAGATGCCGACCAACATCCAGTCGCTGACAACAACCGGCTATTCCGGGGCTGTCGTTTCAGAAATAGAGAAAGACGGTCACCGCTATCTGGCCATTGTCAACAAAAGCCACACACAGTCGACGAAGGTGCGTATCAAGGCGCTCAACGACGTGCCCCGCCACCTCACGAAGTCGCTGGAACCCAAAGCGCTGCGGTCCTCCTACACCGTTCCTCCCGGCGATGTGCTGCTCTTCCGTCTGAGATAAACGTCCACAAACCACTACCTGAATCATTTAGATGAATAAGAAGATAGCCTATTTCTCGGCTTCCAACTTCGCCGACTGCGACCTGCCGCTGCTGCACGAGCTGCAGCAGCGCGCCGACGTCAGCTACATACTGCAAATATCCGACAAGACGAAGCAACAGACACTTATCAACATCAAGCAGATCAAGAAGCGTGGAGGAGTCTACCCGGCTGCCGAGTTTCCCGACCTGCAGAACCTCTCGAAATACATCGACCTCTCGAAAGTGTATGTGCTCAACATGCCGGGCCGTCACGACTTCTCGCCCGGCAATCTGTGGGCCTCCGTCTGTCTGCTGCGTTTCCTCCTTTGCCAGCACTTCAGCGTCATCCACCTCACCTGGCCCCTGCGCTACGGCATGTTCCTGCTCTACTGCCTGCGCCGCCGCATGGTGCTCACCATGCACGACCCACTGCCCCATTCCAGCGAGGACACACGCCTGAACCGGTTCCACCGCAAGACCGCCATCCGGCTGACTCCACATTTCATCTTGCTCAACAGCAGCCAGAAAGAGGAGTTTATGAGCATCTATGACATCGGTGAAGAACGTGTACACCTGTCGCGTCTCAGCATATACACGCACCTGCTGGAGGTGAAGCCCGCCTATCCTGCATGCAAAGGCTACGTGCTGTTTGTGGGAAAGATCAACACCCACAAGGGCATCGACATCCTGTGTCAGGCAATGCAGTCCCTGCACCATCAGCACCCCGGGCTGAAGCTGGTGGTGGCCGGCAGCGGCAAGATGTACTTCGACCCGGAGACTTACATCAGAGAAGGATTTCTCGAACTGCACAACCGCTACCTGTCTTCCGAAGAGCTGGCAGGCTTCATCGGCCATGCGGCCTTTGTGGTCTGTCCCTACATCGATGCCACTCAGAGCGGGGTCATCATGTCGGTCTTTGCACTGGGCAAGCCTGTCATTGCCACCCGCACCGGAGGCCTGCCCGAGATGGTTGCCGACAGCCGGCATGGCCTCATCGTGCCGCCAAAGGACAGCAAAGCACTGTCGGAGGCTATCGAGCAACTTGTCAGCCATCCGCAACTCCTTCAGCAGATGAGCGGCCACATCACCGAAGACTATCATCACGGCAACTACTCATGGGAACGCATCGCCAGCGACTACCTGTCAGTATATACTATCTATAAACAACGATGAAATTCTCTGTCACCATACCATCTTATAAGCCGCAATACCTCAGAGAGGCAGTAGAGAGCGTTGTCAAGCAGACATATAGCGACTGGGAACTGATAGTCGTTGATGACTGCTCTCCCAGCGACCTGCACACCATCATCGAGCCTTTCCTCAAGGATGAGAGGGTGCGCTACTACCGTAACGAGAAAAACTGTGGAGCAGTCAACTTGGTAGACAACTGGAATATCTGCCTCAGTTACTGCACGGGCGACTACGTCATCTGCATAGGCGACGACGACCGCCTGCTGCCCTGCTGCTTAGAGGAGTACAGGAGGCTGATGGACAGTCATCCCGGCCTGAACGTCTATCACTGTCGCACGGAGATTATCAACGAACAGGGCGCAGTCACCGACTTGCAGGAGCCTCGCCCGGAATGGGAGTCGGCGCTGTCGTTGGTTTGGCACCGGTGGGACTACAGGGAGAAGCAGTTCATCGGCGACTTCTGCTATGACGTGAAATACCTGAAGTCAGAAGGAGGCTACTACAACCTGCCCTTGGCATGGTACACCGATGAGATAACCGCCGCGCTGGCCGCCAAAGACCAAGGCATCGCCAACACTCAGGCGTTCTGCTTCCAGTATCGCTCGAACAGCCAAACCATCACAAAAAGCACATCCAATGCCAAAGCGAAGATAGAAGCCCTGATTGTTCAGTACCAGTGGTATTCAGCCTTCCTCGACGAAATGGCCTCACGTGAGCTGTCGGCAGACGACCGACGGTATCTCGAAACCATTGACACTCCACGGCGGAAGGCCACGCTCTTGGCTGCAAAGCGTTTCTGCACCGCCTATGCAAAGGGGCGTCCCTGGCGCATGGTGTGGTGCTACCGCCGGCTTCGTCATCTGGGCATCGGCAAGGCGATGTTTCTTAAGTGGTGCATCGTGTCCTTATAGAGCAAGCCCGCATGCGTTTGTAACCCCTTCTGTTTTACGGCTTTTAAAACAGTCCGCCATTTTTTTTACATTTCGGACTTTTTTTGGGGTGCCAGACAGAGACGTAAAAAGCTGGCACAAACAAAAAAGAGGCTTAGCTACGGCCCTAATTATGTGAGTTGGTACCGCGAAGCGGCCTGAGAAAAAACCAATAAAAACAAATAAAAACAAGAAAAACAATTCGGGAAAAAGGTTATCACCTTGACCGCCGCAGGGACCCCGTGAGGCACTCCCCTCTTGAACCCTGCCCTTACGGGGAGGGGCAGGGGTGGGGTCTGTAATGTCTGTAATTTTTCGTGCTGTGCGGTTGGAATAAGACATAGTTGCGTCGCGAAATAGGTCAGTTTGTTCCCGAGTTCCGTCGTCCCTTCGGGACTTTTGTGTGGTGGGGTGCCATGATACAGGGGCGTTGCCCCTGCCTGTAATCCGCCGTCCCTTCGGGACTTTTGCTGCGCCGACCTATTTGCAGGGATTGGGTTGAACAGTCCCGAAGGGACGACGGAGCACAGGCAGGGGCAACGCCCCTG